>JADHWY010000026.1 GCA_016783245.1 Dehalococcoidales bacterium
AGAGGGGTCGACAGAGTCGCCTCAGGCGAGCTAGTGCTTCTCTTGGATGCTCTGCTAGAGGAGAGTGGGAAGAAAGAAGTTGACATAACTCTAAAAACAAAAAAGCGAAGCTAATTAGCTTCGAATTGTTTCCCGAAAAAAATAATTATGTGTGGAATCATTGGTTATATCGGAGATAAGCAGGCTCAACCCATACTGCTCGGCGGCTTAGCAAGGCTGGAGTATCGTGGTTATGATTCCTGTGGCGTAGCTCTAGCTGGCGGCACCCTCGAGGTGTATAAGGACGCGGTCAGGGTGGAAAAGCTGGCGAAAGTATCGCCACAGCTTGATGGAACGGTAGGTATTGCTCATACTAGGTGGGCAACGCACGGCGAACCATCTCGGGTGAATGCTCATCCTCATCTTGATTGCACAGGCAAGATTGCTGTTGTGCATAATGGAGTAATAAATAATTACCAGAGGTTAAAGCAGCAGCTAATTAGTGAAGGGCACAAATTTGTTTCTGAAACAGATACTGAGGTAATACCGCACCTGATTGAGAAGTATTATGAGGGCGATTTAGAAAAGGCGGTAGAAGCTGCCCTGCGTGAAGTGGAGGGTTCCTATGCCATCATAGTATTGATGGCAGACGAGCCCGGGTTAGTTGCTGCCAGGAAAGACAGCCCGCTGATTATTGGCATAGGCGATAGGGAGAATTTTATCGCCTCGGATGTTCCAGCAATATTAGGCCATACCGATAGGGTCATATACTTGGAGGAAGGCGATATTGTAGTGGTAACTGGGGATAGTGTAAGGGTTAGCCGGGATGGGGTTGAGGTTGATTGGAAAGAGCATAAGGTCTCGTGGAGCGTAGAGGATGCTCAAAAGGCAGGCTATGAGCACTTCATCCTCAAGGAGATTCACGAGCAGCCCAGGGTAATACGGGATACCCTCGGCGAATATATCTCAGCGGCTGAACCAATAGTCGATGTAGCAGATACAAGCCTTGAAAGTATGCTCATATTAGCCTGCGGCACCTCATATCATGCTGCCTTAGTTGGAAAATACATTGTGGAGGAGTTGCTCAGAATCCCGGTGAGGGCTGAGCTAGCCTCTGAATTCAGCTACCATGGCCAGAGCCCAGCCACAACCATGACCATTGTCATTACCCAGTCCGGCGAGACCGCTGATACGCTTAAAGCCATGAAAAAATTAAAAGAGGCTGGGTGTAGGGTGATAGCAGTTACCAATGTGGTGGGTAGTAGTGCCACACGGATTGCTGAACAGACTGTTTATATCAGGGCTGGCCCGGAGATAAGTGTAGCTGCCACCAAGAGCTTTATCGCTCAGCTTATGGCGTTATATTGGCTGGCATTATCATATTCTGTGCTCGATATGAGAACACGCGACAGCCTGATTATGGAGTTAAGACAACTGCCAGAAAAAGTGCAACAGGTGTTAAACAATGAGGATATGATTTCGGAGTGTGCCAGATACCTGTCAAAGTATGAAAATGCATTCTTCATTGGTAGGGGCATAAACTTCGCCATAGCCCTGGAGGGGGCGCTTAAATTAAAGGAGATTTCCTATATTCATGCCGAGGGCTATGCTGCTGGAGAGCTAAAGCATGGTCCCTTTGCTTTACTCAGCCCGGATATGCCGGTCATTGCCATTGTGGCTCAGGATAATACCTATGAGGCTATGCTGACCAATATCAAGGAGGTCAAGGCTAGGGGTTCACCCGTGATAGCATTGGCTGAGGAAGGGGATGAGGTTATCGGAGAATTAGCTGATTCAGTTATTACTGTTCCTCAAGTTGCTCCCATATTTTCACCGGTGGTTAATACAGTAGCTCTTCAGCTACTTGCTTACTATACTGCCAAGCAGAGGGGCTGCCCCATAGACTTCCCCCGAAACTTGGCCAAAAGCGTAACCGTGGAGTAGCGTGCAGCATATGGAATGGTGGGGCTGCCTTATACCCAACCACGAAGTTTCATCGCTTCTGTCACACGGGTTACAGCAATAATATGTGCTGCTAATCTCATACTAACCTTACGTTTTAAGGATTCGGCTAAAACGGTCTGAAATGCTTTTGTCATTTTTTGCTCCAGGCGCTGGTGAACCTCCTCCTCATCCCAATAATATCTATTTAAGCACTGAACCCATTCAAAATAGGAAACAGTGACCCCTCCAGCATTGCATAGAAAATCAGGTATGACAAATACTCCATTGTGGTACAAAACCTTATCTGCCTCAGGGGTAGTTGGTCCGTTGGCTAATTCAGCCACAATCTTCGCCCTGACTCTGGGGGCATTTTTCTCAGTTAGCACAGTCTCCAGTCCCGCCGAGCATAGTATGTCAACGCTTAGTTCTAACAGCTCACCATTACTGACATTTTCTGCCTGGGAGAAATTTGTAACTGAGCCAGTTTCTATTTTATGCTGCAAAACTTGGTGTGGGTCTAAACCCTGTTTATTATAGATGCCACCCTTGGAGTCACTAATGGCTACAATCTTAGCCCCCACAAGCTCACGCATCAAAATGGCTGCATTTGAGCCAGCATTACCATAGCCCTGAACCGCTACTGTTGCTGTTGACAAATCAATATCTAAATGCTTGGCGGCTTCTATTATGGTATATACTCCTCCACGAGCGGTGGCATCATCGCGACCCAGTGAACCACCTATAGCCACAGGCTTTCCTGTTATCACTTCTGGGATGTAATAGCCTCTTAATTTTGAATACTCGTCCATCATCCACCCCATTATCTGTGGGTCGGTATATACATCTGGTGCTGGGATATCTCTATCAGGACCAATAAATTCCCATATTGCGTCTATATAGCCACGGCTTAGCCTTTCCAACTCACCGCTAGACATTTCTTTAGGATTGCAAATAACGCCACCTTTACCGCCCCCAAAGGGAATGTCTACCACAGCACATTTCCAGGTCATCCATGTAGCTAAGGCTCTAACAACATCAATTGTTTCTTCAGGGTGGAACCTGATGCCCCCTTTAAAGGGTCCACGGGCATTATTATGCTGAACCCTAAATCCTTTAAAAACCTTAGTCTGCCCATCATCCATCTTCACTGGTATAGACACGTGAAGCTCTCTCATAGGTTCTCTAAGAATAGCATAGATACTAGGCTCCAAATTTAATATGCCAGCTACTTCATCTAGCTGAGCCTGGGACATCTCAAATAAATTTTGGTTCCCGCTCATAATACACTCCTTCGACCACTATATTTTTACTGGTATCCCTCTTTTCTGAAGATACATTTTGGCTTCAGGTATAGATATTTCTCCGAAATGGAAGACGGAAGCTGCCAGAACTGCTGATGCCTTACCGATTGTTACAGCGTCATAAAGGTGCTCTAACTTACCAGCGCCACCTGAAGCCGTAACCGGTATGCTAACTGCTTCAGCTACTGCACGTGTCATCTCCAGGTCATAACCTTCCTTTGTTCCGTCAGCGTCCTTGCTGGTAAGCAAAATCTCACCGGCGCCCAGCTCTTCCACTCTCTTTGCCCAATCAGTAATCTCTAGCCCGGTGGACTCGGTGCCGCTTTTGACCACTACCTCAAGTCGAGGAAGATTGCTACCTGGTGGATTCTTCCTGCCATCAATGGCTACAACCAGCCTCTCCTTTCCAAACTGTTCGGCAGCTTCCTTGATGAGTTCTGGCTTCTTCACTGCGGCAGTATTTATTGAAACCTTGTCCACACCAAGGTTGAGTAATGTCTTCATATCCTCAATACTGCTGATGCCACCACCGACGGCGAAGGGGATAGTAACCACATCACACACCCTTTTCACCCATTCCAATCTTGTCCTTCTATTCTCTACAGTAGCGAAGATATCCAGGAAGACAAGCTCATCAGCCCCCTCCCGACAGTAGGCTTCGGCTGCCTCCACCGGGTCACGGGCATCCCTCAGGTTGACAAAGTTCACCCCTTTGACCACTCTCCCATCCTTAACATCAAGGCAGGGTATAATTCTTACCTCTTTCATCCTACAGCTCCCAAAACTTGATTAGGCTCTCATACTCAATGATGGTGCTCATGGCATGGTTTTCGGCCTCGATACCTGCTTCCTCAGCGGCAGCCACTGGATTTAAGCCCCCGAGGAGAATCATTCCAATTTTATTGAGTTCCACAGGGATTTCGCACACTGGTTCGCTGGTATTCCCCATCAAGAGCAGTCCCCCCAAGCCTGCCTCCTTCAGTTTGGCTGTCACCTCCTCCGCTATCGGTCGGCAGAGGGCTGGTATTTCTCGGAAGTTAGCCAGTATTTTCCCGTTGCCGCTGGTTACTACCTCCCTGACCGAGGTCATCCTGGCTCTGATGAATACCTCGGAGGGGTCTAGTGAGGAACCGGCATAATGAATCAGCTCTACAAAGCGATGCGGGCGGTGATTTTTAACCTGGAGGATACCGCCAAATCTGGAGTCTATCGGAATCCCAGCCTTGAGTAGGCTGCCATTTACTACAATGCTACAGACGGTTGCCAATCCTATTTTCCCGTCAGGAACGGTTACCTCCCCTAAACGCTCGCCTCCTCGGGCTACTGCCACCAGGTCGCTGACATAAAGCCCTTGTGCGAAGACTGGCTTCATCGTTTGGAGTGCCTGGGCAAACTGCTCTTTTGGAAAAAGGGAGACATTTACTGGAATCGAACCGGTGCGTTTCTCCCAATTGAAACTGGTGCGAAAGGCGAGTAGCTCAATCCGTGAGATAGCGAAGCCGACCTTATCCCCGACCAGGGCACTCCTTAGCTCGTCAATCCCTGACTCGGTGATTAATCTGCCGTCCCTGCCTACAGGCTGAGTTAAACCTCGCTCGTCCATCAGCTTCAGGTGGTAGCGCACCGCCCGTTCTCCCAGTTCAACCCCGAGGTCTTTCAAGCGGCGGGCAATAACCCTGGCTCCGAGTGGTTCCTGGGAATCACTCAGAACTCTCAGCATAGAGAGCACCTTTCTTTCAACCTCTTGTGTTTCAAAGCCGACCATGATGCCTCCTTGTTAGGCAATAGGCAACTGTTTACCTATCCTAAATCAACCAAATCATTTTGTCAAGCCCAGTTGGGTATCCCGATTCGTGGATTTAGATATAGTAAAACTATTCCTAATAGGTTATCATGTAACAACTACGGAAGTCTTCCGCACCTTGGCTCTTTGTTTCTCCGCCGAGTTCTATTATAATGGTGGCATAGGATGAGGGTGTGGTTAAAAGTGAAAATGCTATTTAAAAAGGGAGGCAAAATGGTAAACAGAAGCAGAGAAGAAGGTAAAGAATATGTTCTCAAGATAGCCAGGGAACAAGGTGTGAAGTTCATCACGCTGTGGTTTACTGATATCCTGGGTTTCCTCAAGAGCTTTGCCATCACCGTGGAGGAGTTGGAAGGAGCTCTGGTGGGGGGGATGGGATTTGATGGCTCTTCAATTGAAGGCTTTGCTCGCATCGATGAAAGCGATATGGTGGCTCTGCCCGACCCCAATACCTTCCAGTTGCTCCCATGGCGACCCGCTGAGCACGCTGTAGCCCGAATGTTCTGCGATATCTTAAGACCCGGTGGTGAGCTTTTTGAGGGCGACCCCAGGTATGTGTTGAAGAGGAATCTGAAGCGGGCAGTGGACATGGGTTATACCTTCTATGTGGGGCCTGAGCTGGAGTATTTCTACTTCCAAGACTCTAAGGGAACTGAGCCCCTGGATGAAGGGGGCTACTTTGATATGATTCCCTTGGACGCAGCTACCGACCTGAGGAGAGAAACGGTGCTTATTCTGGAGGAGATAGGCATTGGCGTTGAGTCTTCCCACCATGAGGCAGCTACCAGCCAGCACGAGATAGATATGAGGTATGCTGATGCCCTAACTATGGCTGATAATGTAATGACTTATCGCTTGGTAGTCAAGCAAATCGCCTTAAAGCACGGAGTTTACGCTACCTTTATGCCTAAACCTGTCTTCGGCATCAACGGCAGCGGCATGCACGTCCACCAGTCCCTATTTAGAGGTGATACCAACGCTTTCTTTGACAAGGATGATGAGCATCACCTTTCTAAGATAGCCAAGTGCTATATCGCTGGGCTGTTGAAGTATGCTCCGGAAATCACTGCTGTTACCAATCAGTGGGCCAATTCCTACAAGCGGCTGGTTCCTGGCTACGAGGCGCCGGTCTACCTTTCCTGGGCGCGGCTGAACCGAGCCGACCTGATTCGGGTTCCCGAGTGTAAGCGAGGCGAGAAAAACGCGACGAGGATAGAGTTGAGGTCCCCTGACCCTGCCTGTAACCCCTACCTTGCCTTCAGTGTGATGCTGGCTGCCGGCCTGGAAGGGATTGAGAAGGAATACGAGGTTCCAGACCCTGTGGAAGAAAATGTGTATGAGATGACCGAGGAGGAGAGAAAGAAGAGGGGGATAAAGGCCCTGCCTGCCAACCTATTGGAGGCTATTCACCTCACAGAGCAGAGCGAGGTGGTGCGAAAAGCCCTTGGCGACCATGTTTTTCATGCTTTCATTAAGAACAAGAAGATTGAGTGGGACCAGTATCGAACTCAGGTGACCGAATATGAGCTTAAAAGATACTTACCGCTCTTGTAAGTCGGGAGGGTAACATTATTAGTGCATGGTTATCTCAAGAGAAAGTGAGAGTTCTTTCTATTGTACATTATGGTGGGCGGTACTGGACTTGAACCAGTGACCTCTTGCGTGTGAAGCAAGCGCTCTAACCACTGAGCTAACCGCCCAAATCCCGGTAAAAATTCACCAAAATTAAGAAGGCTTTTTCTAGCAAGTTCTACTCTAGAACCCCTGCCTCTAAGCAGATTATATTCCTATCCCATGCTGCTGGTCAAGTTTTACCTCTATCAACGCATAGTAAGACTTGGCTCCTCGACTTTTCATTCAGCACCCTCATATAATCTCATCTTTGACTAAATGTGGCGTACTACTCAGACTCTATTCTGGCTGTTTTACGGCTTCGCCTTCGGGAGGGTAGGCATCACTCATTGGATAACGAATATGCCTATGCCTTACTGACAACCTCTAGGTATATATGCCCGAGTTGGTAATGGCTTGCATAGGCATGCTTACTGTCATATAATTCAACTGGCTGTGAGGCTAATACGGGTTTGCCTTCGGCGATGTGGATTGGCGGATAAAGGATAGGCATTGGCAGTTGCGTGGCGATGGTAATGACTGAGGAACAGGCTAGAGTTAGACAACAAACAAAGCGAATTCTAAATAGGTTTGGTAGAAGAAGAGGAAATCTTGTCCCTATCCTGCAAAAGGTTCAGGGCGAGATTGGCTATCTTCCGCGGGAAGCTATGCTGGAGATTGCCGAATTTCTTGATATGCCAGAGATAGATGTTTATGGCGTGGTCACCTTTTACAATCAATTCCGTCTCAATCCTCCTGGAAAGCACTCGGTGAGGGTATGTTTAGGGACAGCCTGCCACATGAAGGGTGGCTACATCACACTGGATGCCTGGAAGAGAAGGTTGGGGATTGACCGAGGACAGACTAGCCCTGACCGGGAGTTCGACCTTGATACTGTCGCCTGTGTCGGCTGCTGTGTTATGGCGCCGGTAACTGTGGTCGATGATAAGCCACAGGGTAAGGTTGCTCCTACAAAGGTAGATGGAATCCTGCTCTCGTTTAAGTTGGAAAAGGAGAGGCAGGGTGAAGAAAGCCGGTGAAAATAACCGACCTTCAAAGTGTGCTGCCAGCTTTCCAGGGGATAAAGAGCCGGGCTGAATCCCAATGGCGGGAACTCCGGGATGGTGGCAAACCAGTAATTATGGTGGGCGCAGCCACCTGTGGCCGGGCAGCCGGGGCTCTGGAAGTACTTCGGGCAATAAAAGACGAGCTTAAGAAGCAGAGGCTTGACTGCCCTGTAGTCGAAGTTGGCTGTATGGGGCATTGCTACGCTGAACCAATAGTTACCATAAGCAAGCCGGGGTATCCTCCTATCTGCTACGGGTATGTTAATCCAGTGATAGCTGAAAGGCTAATTAGTGAATTTATCCTCGGCGATGACCCTTGTCTTGAATTTGTCCTTGGCGCTCTGGAAGAAAATGACCTTGTTCCTAGCTTTTCCGATTTCCCTCGAGCCAAGTTTGAGAAAAAGGTTATACTGAAAAATTGTGGACACATCGACCCTGAGCAGGTAGAGCACTACATTGCTAATGGTGGCTATGCGGCTCTGGTAAAAGCGCTCCAGATGCAGCCAGAGGAGATTATAGATGAGGTCAAAAGCTCAGGGTTGAGGGGTAGGGGTGGCGCTGGCTTTCCTACCGGACAGAAGTGGGAAATCTGCCGTAATGCTGGGGGTAGGCCAAAATATATAATTTGTAATGGGGACGAGGGTGACCCTGGCGCCTTTATGGACCGTGCTATTTTGGAGAGCGACCCACATTCAGTATTGGAGGGTATGATAATTGCTGGCTATGCTATTGGTGCACGATACGGCTATATTTATGTTCGTGCTGAGTATCCCTTGGCTGTACATCGAGCACGACTTGCTCTTCGCCAGGCAAAGAAACTAAACCTTCTGGGTAAGAATATCCTTGGTAGCGATTTCAGCTTTGATATCAAGCTCTTTCAAGGCTCAGGTGCCTTTGTCTGTGGTGAGGAAACAGCCCTTATCGCCTCACTAGAGGGGGAACCTGGCATCCCACATTACCGTCCACCTTACCCGGCAACCAATGGTCTATATGGGAAGCCGACTCTTATCAATAATGTGAAGACTTTGTCTTCTATACGATACATAATTCAGAAGGGGGCAGAGTGGTTTGCCAGCGTTGGCACTGAGAGGAGCAAAGGGACTGCCGTTTTTGCTTTGGCAGGTAAGGTGGTTAACACCGGGTTGGTAGAGGTGCCTATGGGCACCACCCTGCGCCAGGTCATTTTTGATGTTGGCAGTGGTATTCAGGGGGGCAAGCGTTTCAAAGCAGTGCAGATAGGAGGTCCCTCCGGCGGCTGCCTCCCTGAATCTGCCCTGGATTTACCCATTGACTTTGACTCCCTTACAGATGCAGGGGCTATGATGGGCTCCGGGGGGATGATAGTGCTTGATGAGGATGACTGCATGGTGGAGATAGCCCGCTATTTTTTGGAGTTTACCCAGAGAGAGTCCTGTGGCAAGTGCACTTTCTGCCGCTTGGGGACGAAACAAATGCTGGAAGTCCTGGATGAAATTACCAAGGGCAAGGGGAAAATTGAAGACCTTGATATGCTCAGCTGGCTAGCGGAAGATATAAAGGCTGGCTCATTCTGTGGTCTGGGAAAGACCGCACCCAATCCGGTATTGAGCACCATGAGTTACTTCAGGGACGAATATGAGGCACATATCAAGGAGGGTCGATGTCCAGCACTAATGTGCAGGGAGCTGATTGCCTATTACATTATTCCGGAAAAGTGCGAACGCTCCTGTGATGCCTGCGTTGGGACTTGCACCGTGGAGGCAATATCTGCCAACAAGAAGAGAATAAAGGTCATTGACCAGGAAAAGTGTGTCAAGTGTGGCACCTGCCTTGATGCTTGCCCTCCTCAATACAATGCTGTGGTGAAACTATCACCTCCCAGTCAGGTTCCAGCTTCAAAGTAGGAAGATGAAGACCGTATCTTTAACCATTGATGGTAAGAGAGTAAAAGCTCATGAGGGGGAGAAAGTCCTGTGGGCAGCGTTAGACAATGGTATCTATGTCCCCAACCTGTGTACACTGCGGGATAATTCAGAGCCGTCTGCTGCCTGTCGTCTATGCTTTGTGGAGGTGGAGGGTAAAAAGCAACCAGTTCCTGCCTGTACTGAGACAATAGAACAAGGCATGGTAGTAAATACTAAAGGTCCCGGCGCTTTAAGGTTGGCGCGCACCGCCCTCGAGCTGCTTCTGGCCAGCCATCCCGTAGACTGTGCCCATTGCCCCAGCAGCGGCTCCTGCGAGCTTCAAAAAATAGCGGCTCACCTGGGCGTCAAGCTTAAGACAAGGCGTTTCAGGAAGCTTCTGCGGGAACTCCTGGTAGATTCAAGCAGCCCTGTATTTATCTATGACCCTAACAAGTGTGTGCTTTGTGGCAGGTGTGTTTGGGTATGTCGGGAGCGTTTGGGTATAGGAGTCCTTGGTTTTGCCCACCGTGGCTTTGAGAGAGTGGTCACCACTTTCGGTGATGGGCCAATTGCTGAATCTAAGTGCCGGGACTGTGGTGAATGCGTAGTTGCCTGTCCTACTGGCGCTCTGACTTTTAAGGATAAGCAGGGCACCGTTAAAAGTGCCCATAAGGAAAGAGTTGAAACAGAGACAACGCAATGAGCAGAAAGGGAAAGGCAATTCCGCGCTGGGCAGTAGCTACATGGTTACTACTTGGCTCGTCCGTAGTCGTCTTCCAGCCTTATTACATCTTCTAGCTCAGTGGTTGAGACTTCAAAAAGCGTTGTATCCTCTATAGCCTTTAGGCGATGCTTGGTGAGTGGGGGTATCCTTATACACTGACCAGGCTGAAGTGTAGTTGACACTAGATGCCCATCGCTTCCCTCGATTTCCAATAACGCTTTTCCTTCATATATATACATAGTTTCATCCTTCTTTTCATGATATTGAAGGCTGAGCCTATGCCCCTTTCTAACAAAGATTAGCTTGCCGGCATACTTTGGCGTATGAGCAAATAGCAACTCAAACCCCCAGGGCTTTTCTGTTTTCTGGGGAAGTTTATCTTCCATATTAGATTCCTTTCCTCGAATACTTGGGGTCATCCAAATCGGTCATATCTCATACCCCAGCCAATCCCTTGCCCAGTTCAAGTAGCCTTTCTACTCGAGTCAGGCTATCACTTTCAGCGTAGATGCGGAGCACTGGCTCAGTTCCTGAAAATCTGATGAGCAGCCAGGTGGTATCAGCCAAGGTAAGGTGGAAGCCATCGGTGGTGTTTATCTTTATCACTTTAACCCCGTCAATAGACTGGGGTAAATTATCACTGATGCGTTTGTTTATTGCCTGGCGCTCATCCTCAGGGAAGGTAAAATCTATACGCTGATAGTAGTGAGGACCTACTTTGCTGTATAGATAGTCTATGAGCTGTGAAGGGGTTTTGCCTGTTTTGAGCATGAGGTCAAGGAAATAAATGCCAGAGAGGATGCCATCTCGTTCTGGCATGTGATTGCGGAAGCCATAACCCCCGCTTTCCTCCCCACCGATGAGGGCGCTTTTTGCGAGCATTATGGGGGCAACATATTTAAAGCCCACTGGCGTCTCATAGACGGGCACGTTGAATATTTCGCCTAAACGGTAGAGCATACTGGTGGTGGTTATTGTCTTGACTATAGGACCTCGCTCCCCACGCACTTCCAGCAGATAGAGACAGAGTAGAGCAAAGACCTGAAGTTGGGTCAGGAACTCTCCATTCTCATCGACGATGCCAAGGCGGTCAGCATCCCCATCAGTAGCTAAGCCAACATCTGCCTTCTGCTCTTTGATTGTAGCCGAGAGCTTGGCAAGGTTAGCTGCAATTGGCTCGGGTTGTATCCCGGGGAACAGGGGATTGCGCTCGTTGTTTATCTCCACCAGCTCGATAGCTCCTCCGCCTAACAACATGTTGAAGTAGCCAGCGCCAGCCCCATACATAGGGTCAACCGCTACCTTTAACCTGGCTTGGCGTAGCTGGTTCAGGTCAATGAGCTTGGCTAACTGCCGAGCATAAATCGGGGTCAGGT
>JADHWY010000006.1 GCA_016783245.1 Dehalococcoidales bacterium
CTCCAATACCTGCTTGGCTTGTTCTGTTAGCTCCTCTACTGCTGCTGAGCCAGTGCCTGATACTGCCTGGTAGGTAGCAGCAATAATGCGCTTGATGGGATTAACCCTATGCAGGGGGTATAGAGCTACTACCATTTGTATGGTGGAGCAATTTGGGTTAGCTATAATCCCCTTATGCCATTTAATGTCTTCGGGGTTGACCTCAGGTACCACCAAGGGGACCCTCGGGTCCATTCTAAATGCCGAGCTATTATCAACAACTACGGCTCCTGATTGGGCAGCTATAGGAGCAAAGTAGCGACTGGTCTCAGCCCCTGCCGAGAAGAGGGCGATATCTATTTCTTTAAAGGACTCGGGAGCAGTCTCTTTGACCACAATCTCGCGGTGACTAACAAACAGCTTCTTGCCTGCTGAGCGGTCTGAGGCTAGAAGATGAATTGAGTCCATAGGGAAGTTGCGTTGCTCTAATACCTTAATGAATTCCTGTCCTACCAGCCCGGTGGCACCAACGATAGCTACTCTATACTTCCTCATCGCCTCTTCCTATAAACTGAGCAGAGTATCTAGACCATAGACTAGCCCTTTGTGTTTAGCTACTTCCTTAATGGCTAGCATAACGCCTGGCATATAACACTCTCGACTGATGGTGTCGTGCCGAATGCTCAGTGTTTGTCCTGGTCCTCCCAGGAGCACCTCTTGGTGTGCCAGGAGACCGGGTAGACGCACACTATGAATGGTAATACCTTCAATTTGCTCTCCCCGGCTATCTGAGGTCTTCCCTTGTTGTGGGGTAGAGAATGGTTTGCCTCTGGCTGATGCCATTGCTTTGGCTGTAGCTAAGGCAGTTCCTGAAGGAGCATCAGCTTTCAAGTGGTGGTGTAGTTCTATAATTTCGGCATAGTCAAGGTATTTGGCAGCTACCTTAGCGAGGTGTATCATTAGCACTGCGCCTAGAGCAAAGTTTGGAGCTACTACAGCACCTACCTGGTGGGCTTCTGCCAGGCGGTCAATTTCATTGATGTCGTCGGCGGTTAAGCCGGTAGTTCCTATGACCAAGTTAACACCCTGTTCGGCTGTCACGCGCACTGCTGGCATGGTGGCTTGAGCAGTGGTGAAATCTACCAATACATCTGGCTGGCAATTGGTGAGGATGTAACCCAGCTTTGGGGAAAAGGGCACAGTGCCAGAGCCATCGGGCAAAGGCAGGTAATCCTCAGCAGCCTTTAAGTCTACAGCACCTACTATTTGCATGTTGGGCTCATGGCACAGGGTATTAACCACCTCTTGCCCCATTCTGCCCGATGCACCATGAACTACTACCCTTATTGCCTTCATCACCTAGGCCTTTTATTATAGTAACCCTGTTTATTTCTGGGAGAGCGGACCTCATGCTGCTTCTTAAATGGGTAGTCTTTAGATAGTGAATCATTTACCTTAGCCCCGGGCACTTGAGACAGCTTTTCAAACACAGCCCGTCGTGATAGGTTTACCCTACCAAGCTCATCGATGTTAATTACCTTAACCGTAACCTCATCGCCGAGTTTAACTATATCCTCGACTTTGGCTACCCGATATTCAGCTAGTTCGCTGATGTGAACCAATCCTTCTTTGCCGGGAAGAATTTCTACCATAGCACCGAAGTTCAGCAGGCGCGTTACTTTCCCAGTATAGGTACCGCCCACTTCTACTTCTTTAGTTAGACCTTCTATGATTTCAATGGCTCTGCGGGCTGCTTCCTCATCAGGTGAGCCAATAACCACCGTACCGTCATTGTCAACATCAATGGTGGTTTTGGTTTCACTAGCAATTGCCCTGATTGTTTTGCCTCCCGTGCCGATGACAGCACCAATTTTATCAGGGTTAATCATTATTTTATGCATTCGTGGCGCATAGCGGCTGATTTCAGGTCGACTTGAGCTGATGGTCTGCTGCATTGTTTCCAGAATGGACAGGCGAGCCTGGCGAGCTTGATTCAGCGCCTTTCCCAGAATTTCTGTGCTTATGCCTTTGAGCTTGATATCTAGCTGTATTGCAGTGATGCCCTTAGCCGTCCCAGCCACCTTAAAGTCCATATCCCCATAGGCATCCTCTATACCCTCAATGTCAGTTAAAATAGCATAGTTGCCCTTTTCACCAGTGACCAAGCCCATAGCCACCCCGGCTACTGCTGCCTTGGTAGGTATTCCGGCATCCATCAGGGATAGTGATGAAGCGCAAACGCTAGCCATAGAGGTACTGCCACTGGAGCTGAGAATCTCTGAAACGAGGCGAATGGTGTAAGGGAAGTCCTCGTCCTTGGGCAGCACCGGGGCAATAGCCCGCTCCACTAGAGCACCATGTCCAATTTCACGGCGACCGGGTGTTCCTATGCGTTTCACCTCGCCACTGGAGAAGGGAGGGAAATTGTAGTGGTGGATAAAGCGTTTGGTCTCCTCCAGACCTAATCCGTCAAGCGGTTGCTCTTTCCGAGTAGAGCCCAAGGTGGTGATTGTTAGAACTTGAGTCTGGCCCCTAGTAAACAGGGCTGAGCCATGGGTACGGGGAAGAAGTCCTATTTCACAACTGATGGGTCGGATATCGGTCAGACCACGACCATCAATACGCTTTGCCTTGTCAAGGAGGTTGCCTCTTATTTCAGCTCTGACCTTTGTCTCGAAAGCGGCGATTATGTCTTCCTCAGGGAATGACTCACCTAAGCTTTCCACAAGCTCACTCTTTAGGTTGCTGAGCGCCTGTTCGCGCTGTAACTTTTCTGGCTGGCTCAGGGCCTGGGCAAGCCTACCATCGACCATTGGTGAGATTGCTGTCATAACCTCGGGGTTAACCTCGCTTACAGGGGCTTCTACCTTAGGTCTGCCACAAGCCTGCTGGAGCTGTTCTTGGAGCTCAATAATACCTTGGTTTGCCTGGTGACCAAATTCTATTGCCTGTAGAACAATATCTTCCGAAACCTCTTTGGCTCCTGCCTCTACCATTACTATTGCTTGCTTGGTGCTAACCACAACCAGGTCAAGCTGGCTGTTTCCAAGCTGGACTAAGGTTGGATTTAATATGAGCTCGCCGTTAATATAGCCTACATGAACCGCACTCACTGGACCATCAAATGGTATTTGTGAGATTGATAGGGCAGCTGAGCTACCGATAACTGCTAGGATGTCCGGGTCATTTTCTTGGTCAGCGGAAAGGACGGTAATTACAAGCTGAATCTCATTACGCCATCCCTTAGGTAAAAGCGGACGCAGTGGGCGGTCGGTAAGTCGGCTAGCTAGAGTTGCCTCTTGGGTGGGGCGTCCCTCCCTTCTGATAAAGCCGCCCGGAATTTTACCGGCAGCATAAAGCCTTTCTTCATAGTCAACGGTTAGTGGCACAAAATCTATCCCCTGGCGAGGTTCATCGCCGGTGCAAACAGTAACCAGAACTACGGTATCTCCATAGCGGATGGTTACCGCTCCGCTCGCCTGTCCTGCGAGCTTTCCTGTGTCTACAATGAGCCTTCTGCCGCCAACCTCACGCTCAAAAGAATTAGATGATATCAATAACCCCTCCCTGCTGAAGGCTTTACTTGCGTAGCCCGAGCCTGCCAATTAGGCTGTGATATCGACCAACATCCTCTCTGCTCAGGTAGGCTAGTAGCCTTCTTCTTCGCCCCACCAGCTTAAGCAGCCCCCGTTGTGTGTGGTAATCATGCCGATTAGCCATCATATGCCCCGTCAATTGGTTAATCCTTTCTGTAAGCAGGGCTACCTGAACTTCGGTCGAGCCTTGGTCTCCTTCATGGAGTCCAAATTTATTTATGATTTCTGTCTTTTTCTCTTTGTCCAAATTATATCCCCGTATTCATAGTTATTTTAGCAAACATTAACTATACTATAAATCAACCGATTATAGCATAAGTTTGAGCAGCTGTAAATTAGGTGCACTCGTTCACATGATTAGTGATACATCGTTCCCTTGCCTTGTCATTGTGAGCCGAAGGCGTGGCAATCCCATGGTTATCCCCCTCGCCTGAGATTGCTTCAGCTGTTTGCTTCGTTACCTCGCAATGTGCTCGTCCACAAATAGACGAGGGTGTCAACGCCTAGAAATTCTATCGGCACTAAGGTATAATAATCAGCAGTAAATATAGAAGGCAGTCCTCAGAATAGTGAGGAGTTCAGATATAGAAGAATTAAAGGCTTCGGTCATAGAAGAAGTAGAAGCTTGCCACGACCAACTTCGCGAGTTGGGACTAAAAATCCACTCTAGCCCTGAGCTAGGCTTCCAAGAGGTCAAGGCAGCAGCTTGGCTAACCCAATACCTAGAGGAAAATGGCTTCTCTATAGAGCGGGGCATCTGTGAGCTACCGACAGCTTTCAGAGGAAGCTACAGACAAGGGAAACCAGCTATCGCAATTTTGGCTGAGTATGATGCCCTACCTGAGCTTGGGCATGCCTGTGGTCATAATCTAATAGCGGGCTGCGCCGTTGGTGCTGCAGTAGCTTCTAAACCAGCTATCGACCGATTCGGGGGTAGCATCCTTGTTATCGGCACCCCGGCTGAGGAGCTATACGGAGGAAAGGTAATAATGGCGGAACGAGGAGCCTTTGATAACATAGACATGGCCATGATGGTGCACCCAGGGGTACATGATACCGCTACTACCCAAGCCCTGGCTTGCATAGGTTTAGAGGTTGAGTTCTTTGGCAAAGCGGCTCATGCCGCAACTCGACCAGAGGCAGGCATCAACGCCTTAGAAGCAATGATTCAGTCATTCGCCGCCATCAATTCACTCAGGCAACACATTAAGGATAAGGCTCGCATCCACGGGATTATTACCGATGGTGGTAAAGCAGCTAATATTGTCCCAGCTCACAGTGCCGGAACCTTCCTGGTGCGTGCCAAGGATGATGCCTATCTAGAAGGACTGAAAGAGAAGGTTCTAAATTGCTTCATTGGAGCTGCCATAGCTAGTGGTGCCCGTCTGGAATACCGGTGGGGAAAGGTACACTATGCCCCCCTGCGTAATAATCTAACCCTAGCCAGACTATTCAGACAGAATATGCAATCCCTGGGACGCAAGATGCAGCTCTCTGACCCCAATAAAGGGGTTGGTAGCACCGATATGGGAAATGTCAGCCAGATAGTGCCCAGCATTCATCCTACTGTAGCCATAGCCCCGGTGGAGGTAGTAGTACATTCTCCAGAGTTTGCCTCGGCGGCTGCCTCTGAGGCAGGTATCCGCGGTCTCCTTGACGGCGCCAAGGCTCTAGCTATGACGGTGGTCGACCTAACAGCCAATCCTGAAATAGTTATCAGGATTAAACAGGAATTTGGCAAGGTAAATGATTAAGGTAGGTATCCCCAGAGCTCTGCTCTACTACCAATATTACCCTATGTGGAAGACCTTCTTTGAGGAACTGGGGGCAGAGGTGGTGGTCTCACCACTAACCACCCAGGCTATACTATCTTCGGGCTCATCTCGAGTAGTGGCTGATACCTGTTTGCCGGTAAAGGTCTTCTGCGGGCATGTTCTGGCTCTGATAGGGGAGTGCGATTATATCTTTATTCCTGCTATTTGCAGTGTGAAAACCAAGATTTATAACTGTTCCAAGTTTCTCGGCTTACCTGATATGACTAAAGCAGTTATCCCCGAATCTCCCCCTATCTTCGATATAGATATAGATATTAACAAGGGGAAGCGCGAGTTATATCGGGCTATCTATAAACTAGGTCGACGTTTTACCTGGAATCCATTTAAGGTGAGGCAAGCCGGTATCGCTGCCTGGCAAGCCCACCTGAAATATAGACAGCTAATGTCAATCCATGGCTTAACCCCACCACAGGCGATAGAGAGAATATCAAATAAAAGTGAGGCAAAACCAGAAATACCCCCCAGCAGCCCCACTCAAACTCAAGCCGCCATTGCCGTCGTTGGTCACCCCTATCTCCTCTATGATGAACATATAAACCATCGCCTTATCCACCGATTGGAGAAGGCTCACTATAAGGTATTAATGCCGGAGATGCTCACCGCTGAGGAGCTTAAACTGGCTACAACTAGATTAGTAGGCAGGTCTTACTGGACGTATGAAGAAGAGGTGGTGGGGGCTGGAGGTCATTACCTAGAAAGCGGGGTTGGTGGTGTCATTGGCATAATGGCCTTTGGCTGCGGACCAGATTCATTAATGATGGACATGGTGCATCGGCGGGCGGCTAGGCTGAGGACTACCGCCTTTATGAGCCTTACCCTGGAGGAACATACCGCCGAAGCAGGGGTAGTTACCCGACTAGAAGCCTTCCTTGATATGATACAGAGAAGGAAGAGGAGTCAGGTAGAAGTATGCGTATAGGCATGCCCCATATGGGTAATCTATATATACCTTTTAAAGCTTTATTCCAAAGGCTAAATATTGACTTTGTAATACCACCGCTCAATAACCAACGCACTCTATCGCTGGGGGTCAGGCACTCCCCAGAAGGGATGTGTATCCCATTCAAGCTAACTCTGGGCAACCTGATTGAAGCCACCGAGCTTGGGGCAGATACTTTACTCATGCCTGCCGGCTCTGGCATATGTCGCTTGGGCTACTATGCTAAAACGCAGGAACAGATTCTTCATGACCTGGGGTATAACATCGCAATGGTCTCTGTAGGGGTTTCACAGCGAAAGCTTTTCGGCTTACTTGAAATGATTAAGCGCTTGTCAAACAATGCTCCTTGGTCTAAGATTATATCAGCCTTCCGCTTTGGTCTAGCTAAATTAAATGCCATGGATAGGATAGAACGAGCAGTGCAAAAGATACGTCCTGTAGAGCGGATAAAGGGGACGGCAAATAAGCTATTTGCTAAAGCGATTAAGGCTATTGACCAGGCTGATGATTATAATACCCTGAAGAAGGTGCAGATTAACTGCATTGACCAGCTCAACCAGGTAACTAAGGTCAGCAAGGCTCAACCACTGGTAGTGGGCATAATTGGAGAGTTCTATGTATTACTGGAGCCCTTTTCCAATCTAGATGTGGAGAGCGAGCTGGGTAAGCTGGGGGTAGAGGTAAGACGGACAACATTTGTTTCAGAGTGGACTAAATTCAGCCTATTTCTCAATCCCCTGGGCATGAATGAGAAGGACAGGATTCATAAGGCAGCTTTACCCTATCTTAAGCGGGATATCGGCGGCGATGGTTGGGAATCAGTAGGGGAAAAGGTGCTCCACGCTACGGAGTACGATGGTTTAATCCACCTCGCTCCATTCACCTGTATGCCAGAGATAGTAGCCCAAAATATCATGCCGTCGACCAAGGAGAATATTCCAGTTCTAACCATACTTTGTGATGAGCAAATAGCCAAGCCAGGCATGTTAACCAGACTGGAAGCGTTCGTCGACCTGCTAGAACACAGGCGACGGGCACAAAGTAACAGCCTAAGGAGAGAGCATGGAAGCCTATCTGGGCATTGATGTTGGCTCAGTAACCACCAAATTTGCTGTGCTAAACGAGAGTGATGAGCTGGTTACCCACGTTTACTTACCGACGGAAGGTAAGCCCATCGATATGGTACAGCAGGGGCTGAAACAAATCAAACAGCAACTGCCTAAAGGTGTGGACATCCGTGGTGTGGCTACCACAGGGAGCGCTCGCTACCTGGCCGGGGTTATCATGGGTGCTGATTTGGTCAAGAATGAGATTACCAGCCATGCTGTAGGTGCCCTGCGCTATTTCCCCGAAGGGCAAACCATCATCGAAATCGGAGGGCAAGATAGTAAGATTATCATTATTAGAGACGGGATAGTGACCGACTTCGGTATGAATACCGTATGTGCTGCCGGCACCGGCAGCTTCCTTGACCATCAGGCACTGCGCCTCAATATGAGCATCAAGGAATTCAGCCAGCGGGCACTGGATAGCACGACACCGGTACGTATCGCCGGGCGATGCACCGTTTTTGCTGAATCAGATATGATACACAAACAACAAATGGGGCATCGAATTGAGGATATTCTATATGGTCTATGCCAGGCACTAGTGCGCAATTACCTTAACAATGTTGGCTTAGGCAAAGATATTCAATCCCCCATAATATTTCAGGGCGGTGTTGCCTTTAACCAAGGCATAGTGAAGGCAATTCAAGAAGAGCTTGGCAGCGAGGTGATTGTCCCGCCACACCATGAGGTGATGGGGGCAATAGGTGCCGCCCTACTGGTGCACGAAGAGATGGCACACAGTCACGAGGGAAGCAAGTTCAAGGGATTTGGCATAAGTGAGATAAAGTATCATACCTCCTCATTTGAATGCCAAGCCTGCCCCAGCCTGTGTGAGATTGCCCAGCTTTCGCTTAATGGTCAGGTTCTCGCCCGGTGGGGAGGTCGCTGTGACCTGTGGGAAAGAAGCCCAACTAGCTAAAATTTTTGAGTGGAAAAGAAGATGATAATTGCCATTGATGCTGCTGGCGGGGAGTATGCTCCCCATGAAATAGTGAAAGGAGCTATAAAAGCAGCTCAGGAATACGATGTTGATATTGCACTGGTGGGCAGCAAAGCCATACTCCATGTGCTGGCAGGTCGCTATTTAAATAAATTGAACCTCAGTATCATTGAAGCAAACCAGGTTATTGAGCCTCATGAGCCACCTCTGAAGGCAGTCCGCAGCAAGCCAAACTCCTCAATAGTGGTAGGCATTAATCTAGTAAGAGATGGTAAAGCCTCGGCCTTTGTCTCCGCAGGCAACACCGGGGCAGTATTATGTGCTAGCCTCCTCAGCCTGGGAAAGATAAAAGGCATTGAGCGCCCCGCCTTGGGCAGTTTCCTTGATATCACCCCATCTACCCCTACCCTCCTCATTGATGCTGGTGCCAATGCCGATTGCCGACCAAGCTACTTAGTCCAATTTGCTCGCTTAGGCACAACCTACGTTAAACACCTCCTGGACATCAGCTCTCCGCGTATTCGCTTGCTCAGCAATGGCGAAGAGGAAACGAAAGGCAATCGTCTGATTCAAGAAAGCTATAGTCTCCTCAAGAAGACCGATTTAAACTTTATGGGCAGCATAGAAGGGCAAGACATATCAAAGACAACAGCCGATGTCATCGTTACCGATGGCTTCACCGGGAATATAGTGCTCAAGACTATCGAAGGGTTAGGTGACACTTTCATAGGTCTAGTGCGACAGGTAGGGCATGTCTTTTCCGCTGCCTATCACCTCCAAGGACGAACTCTTCTCCGCGACCTAGGATTAGGCTCCTGGGTTAGAAGGGTGGACTATAGAGAATACGGGGGGGCATGTCTCCTGGGAGTAAATGGAAATGTCATTGTAGCCCATGGACGCAGCCAAGCTAAGGCTATCAGCAATGCTATAGGTTTAGCCAAACAAACGGTAGAACAGGACATCTGCCAAATGATTAGAGAGGAAAACTATGAACAAACCGATTACCATAGATGATAGCACCTTCGACCAAATGGTGCTACAGGCTAAGATGCCGGTGCTAGTTGACTTCTGGGCACCCTGGTGCCGACCTTGTATTATGACTGCGCCAGTGCTAGAGGAGCTGGCTGAGGAATACGCCGGCAGAATAACTATTGCTAAGTTGGATGTTGACCAGAATGCAAAAACTGCCGCCAAATACGGTATAATGGCAATTCCTAATCTTATTATCTTTAAAAATGGAAAGCCAGTCTCACAGATAGTGGGCTTTAAACCCAAAGCGGAGCTGAAGCGAAGTCTGGATGCTGTTCTGGATTAAGCCATGAATAATGAATATGAGATAATTATTATTGGCGGTGGTCCTGCTGGACTTACCGCCGGACTTTACGCTTCAAGAGCCGGGCTCAATAGCCTGCTCATAGAAAAGGGATTGGTGGGTGGTCAGATAGCAGATGCCGAGCTGGTGGCGAACTACCCTGGCTTTGTTGAAGGTATTTCTGGCCTTGAGCTGGGGCAATCGATGCATCAGCAGGCAACCAAATATGGGCTGAACACTATTATAGCTGAGGTTACTGGCATTGAGTTTCAAAGAGAGAAAAAGGTGGTAATGACCACCAAGGGCAACTTTACTGCTAAAGCTGTTATTATAGCTAGCGGCTCAGAACGGCGCAAATTGGGCATACCAGGGGAAGAGGAATTTACTGGTAAAGGGGTATCCTATTGCGCTACTTGTGATGCCTTCTTCTTCAAAGAGCAGCCTGTAGCTGTAGTTGGTGGTGGCGATGTGGCAATTACTGAAGCCCTCCACCTTACCAAGTTTGCCTCCAAGGTCACAGTGATACACCGTCGTAATCAGCTCCGCGCCACCCACATTCTACAGGAGAAAGTCTTCTCTGAACACAAAATAGAATTCCTGTGGAATACCGTAGTCGAGGAAATTGAGGGCAAAGATACAGTTAAGCGGCTAAAGCTCCGCCAAGTGATAACCGGGGAGAAATCTACCCTGGATGTATCTGGGGTCTTCATATCTATTGGTCTTACACCTAGCACAGACTACCTCAAAGGCGTTTTACCTCTTGATGCTGCTGGCTACATCGCCACTAACGAGAGGATGGAGACCGAAATACCTGGTATTTTCGCTGCTGGCGATATACGCCGCGACTCCGCCCGGCAGGCAATAACCGCCGCTGGGGATGGCGCTACCGCTGCCATCTATACCGAAAAATTCATCTCTCAATAACCTTTCACTTCTCCACCAAGTGAAGTATAATTAGGCTAAGGGAGAAATTATGAAGGTCATTTTCCTGCAAGATGTGCCCAATGTGGCTAGAGCCGGTGAGATAAAAGAGGTAGCCGATGGCTATGGCAGGAACTTCCTCATCCCTAAAAAACTAGCTTTGTTAGCCGACTCTCGGGCGATGGGTCAGATAGAAACAGGGAACAAAACGAAAGCCCGGGTAAACGCAGAATTGATTGAGCTGGCTCATCAGCTAGAAGGGAAGGAGGTCAACCTCAAGGCTCGAGTTGGAACCAAAGACCGACTTTATGGCTCAATCACCAGTGCCGATATTGCTTCTGAGCTAAACAATACCGCTGGGCTAGTTATTGACAAAAGAAAGATAGAGTTGGACGAGCCTATCCGTCAACTCGGTAGCTATGAGGTAGCCATTAGACTGGCTAAAGACATTATACCCAAAATAAGGGTTACCGTGACTGAAGAGGAGAAGACTCAGGAGAAAGAGGAGAAGCCTCCGAAGGAAAAGAAGAAGCCTCAGGAAAAAGAGAAGAAGCTTCCGAAGGAAAAGAAGAAGCCTCAGGAAAAAGAGAAGAAGCCTCCGAAGGAAAAGAAGAAGCCTCAGGAGAAAGAGGAGAAGACTTAGCAGAATGAATGGCGAGAAATTACCGCCACATGATATTGACGCTGAGGAAGCAGTAATCGGCTCACTGCTGATAGATGGCACGGCAATCTATAAAATTGCCACCTTCCTTGAAAAAGAACATTTCTACGGCGAACACACTCAATCACTTTATGATGCATGCCTATCGCTTTACCAACATGACCAAGCGATAAACCAGATAACGGTAGCCCAAGAGCTAGACCGACGGAAAAAACTGGAGGCGTGTGGCGGTGCTGCTTATCTAAGTCATCTAGTATCTATAGTACCTACGTCTCTTGATATTGAACACTATGCTCAAATTGTTCACCGGCTATCGATGATGCGACGCCTTATTGATGCCGCGGGGCAAATTGCCAATATTGGTTATCAGGCTGACCCAGATGTTGATGTCAGCCTTAATAGAGCTGAGGACATCCTATATAGACTGCACCATAGGCAAAGCCCACGAGACTTCACCCATATTCGCCAGGTGCTAGACAAGTATTTTGAAACTACCGCCCCTGGCCTTGAGGCAGAAGGCTACCCCAAGGAGCCAATCCCATACGTGCTGTCAGGTTTCACTGGTCTAGATGAATTCCTAGGCGGATTTCAGCGCTCTGACCTGAGCATCATTGCTGGCAGACCCAGCATGGGCAAAACAAGCCTTGCTCTTAGTCTTGCCAGGAATGCCGCCGTGGAACAAGGAGCTTGCGTGGCTTTGTTCAGCCTCGAGATGGCACGGGAGCCATTGGTCCTACGCCTCCTAGCTAGTGAATCTGAGGTTGATTCCAGGCGGGTTCGCCTCGGGCTTCACACTGAAGAGCAGGAAAAAAGGATTATGGATGCCATCGGCAGGCTTTCCGAAGCACCAATCTATATTGATGATTCCCCTCAACTGCGGGTAGTAGAGATGCGAAGCAAAGCCCGCCGCCTGCACTTTGAGCGCGGCATCGACCTCATCATTATGGATTACCTGCAACTAATGCAGGGAGAGGGGAGAGACGAGGTTGAAAAGATTAGCAATATCTCCCGTTCCCTCAAGGGATTGGCTCGTGAGCTCAATGTGCCGGTAATAGCCGTATCCCAGATGAGCCGAGCCGTCGAGTCGCGCACCTCACATAAGCCCCAACTCTCCGACCTTCGGGGAAGCGGCAGCATTGAGCAGGATGCCGATGTGGTTATGTTTATCTACCGGGACGATGTCTATTACACCAGAGAGGAATGGGAGAGGGAACACCCAAGCGAAAGCTACCCGCCACCGGCTGAAGTCATAATTGCCAAGCACCGCAATGGTCCTACCGGTCAAATCAACCTACGCTTCTTGCCCAGGATGGCTAAGTTCGAGAATATTACCAGCGAAGAGCCGAGTTTATTATGAAGCATTTAAACTTCACTTCAAATTCCAGATAGCCAAGTTGGAAGATATTAACATTACTAGGGGCTAAGTTTACTATGGAGCAATTTAAAGGTTTTCCAGCCAAGATGCAGTTTACCCCCTTGCCCAATTATTTCTTCAGCACGCTACTACCACAAATCAGTGATATCAACGAGCTGAAAACAACCCTCCACATCTTCCAGACACTCTACCACAAGCGGGGCTACCCTCGCTTCACCACCTACAGAGAGCTTTTGGGCAATAAGAGCCTGGTGAGCAGCATCAAGGGGGCAATAAGACCGCCAGACGAAGTATTGCGCCATGCCCTGGAAATGGCTACCAAGCGGGGTACCATCCTTCATATGGTATTAGATAGGGATGGGATGCCCGAGGACATCTACTTTCTCAATACCGAGTCTGCTAGACAGATTATGGCTAAGATTCAAAATGGCGAGCTCAGCTTGAGCGGACTGAAAGCAAAAGAACAAACCTATATTGAGACTGAGGAGCAGCCTGGCATCTTCACCCTTTATGAACAGAACATCGGTATGCTAACCCCGATGATTGCCGATGAGCTGCGTGATGCCGAGAGGCTCTACCCTGAAACCTGGTTAAGAGATGCCATCAAAGAGGCGGTTTCCCTTAACAAACGAAATTGGAGGTATATTGCCAAGATTTTAGAGCGCTGGTCAGCGGAAGGTAAAAGCAATGGAACATATAGGGGAGATTCTAAGAAGACAAGCCCAGATAAATATATCAAAGGCAAATACGGACACATGGTCAGGCGCTGAAGAACCAGAAGAAGCCTCACCAAGCTCAGTCTGTCCAATTTGTAAAGGGGCCGGATTTGTTCATCCTCTCCTGCCCTCAGGCAAGCCAGATTATAGTCGAGTTACCCCCTGTCGCTGCACCCAAAAAGAATTAGATAAAGAGCACCAAGTTCGCCTGCAGCGATATAGCGGACTTGACCTAGAGTTACTTAAAAGCATGACCTTCGACAATTTTGACTGGAGGCGAGTTAATCTCTTGCCAGAACAGCGTCAGAACTTGGAGCAGGCATTCCGTTTAGCCCTTGACTTCGCTAAATCACCCGATGGCTGGCTAGTGCTACAGGGGGTTACTGGCTGTGGTAAGACCCACCTAGCTGCCGCCATCGCTAACGAGCGTCTCAAAGCCGGCAAGCCAGCTAAATTTGAGGTAGTGCCTGATTTCCTTGACCACTTGCGCTTCACCTTCAGCCCTGAGAGCGAGGTGTCCTATGACCAACTCTTTGAAGAGGTAAAGAATGCCCCACTGCTCATCCTGGACGACTTTGGTGAGCAGTCTACCACCCCTTGGGCACAAGAAAAGCTTTATCAGGTTATCAACTATCGCTATAATGCCCGGCTAGCCACAGTAATAACCACCCGCAACTCACTGGATGAAATTGATAGTCCCATTAGCTCCCGCTTCATCGACCCCCGCATTAGTCTGGTATTCAATATCATTGCCCCTGACTACCGAGGCGATTTACGCTCTAGCCAAAGCGCTAAGAGATATCGCCGTGGCAGGAAAGGGAGCTAAGACTACCGATATGAGCCCAGTCGAGAAAGAGAGCAATCTGATTGGTTGTTGTGGGATTCGAGGAAGCAATCAAAGTGAGAGATAAACACCCTTCCCCCAAAGCTTGCATAGTCACAGGTTTTTCAGCTAAAATGAGGAGGTTTTTGTAGAGAGAAGCTTTAGAGATGGTAAACTTTCCTGTCCTGGTGCTAAATCAAAACTATGAGCCACTCAATGTATGTCGGGTCCGGCGAGCGGTAGTGTTATTATACGATGGTAAGGCTGAGATGTTAGAGAATGGCACAGGATTTATCCACTCAGCTAGTTACACTTTTCCCTTGCCCTCGGTAATCCGACTAGCCTATATGATTAAGCGCCCCCGACCTCAAAGGAAGCTAACCCGCCTTGAGGTTTTCCACCGTGACCAATATACTTGCCAGTATTGTGGCAAGCAGATCCATCAACTTACTCTAGACCATGTCATCCCCCGATACCGAGGTGGTGAACATGTCTGGGGAAATGTGGTTAGTGCCTGTATACCCTGCAATCGCCGCAAGGCGGGCAGAACCCCCGATGAAGCTGGAATGAAATTAACTCGCCACCCCACGCCACCACGTGGTAATACCTTCTTCTATATCCCCCACCACTACCTACAAGCCCAGAGTCAATGGCAAAAATACCTGCCCCAATGAGAATTAATCCTCATTAGGCAGTTGCTCTTCAATAGTAATCTCACTGAGGGGCAACTCCACTGTTGCCCGGCTATTCAGCTCAACCAACACTGTTTCCTTGAGTGGATTACCCCCCACTACGCTAGCAATCCCTAAAGGTGTAGACACTCGTTGACCCTCCTTAGGCAATTTGTCCTTCATGGTATGGTATTGCTCACTCTCATAGGCTAAGCAGCACAACAAGCGACCACAAACACCAGATATCTTCATTGGGTTAAGGGGTAAATCCTGCTCTTTGGCCATCTTGATAGAAACTGGGGAGAACTCGGTTAGGAAATTCATGCAACACAGAGGGCGCCCACACCGCCCAAAGCCGCCTACCAACTTGGCTTCATCCCTAGGTTGCAGCTGACGTAGCTCGACCCTTATTTTAAAACGGCTATTTAACTCACGAACCAGCTCACGGAAATCAACCCTCTCAGTAGCGCTAAAGAAAAAGGTAAGCCGACTGCCATCAAGATTATATTCAGTGGCTAGCAGTTTCATTGGCAGTCCTAATTTAGCTATCAGCTTACCACACTCAGCGAGAGCCTCGTCTTCCTTGTCTTTAAACTCCTGAGCCCGCTGGATGTCCTCTGGCTCTGCCCTGCGCACTACTGGTTTCAACTGCTCAGTCACCTCACTAGCCAAAACCTGTTTGGGAGAAATGACCACCTTCCCCAGCTCCATACCACGAGTTGTCTTGACCACTACATAGTCATTTACCTCCAGATCGATACCTGCTGGGTAAAAGTAATATACCCTCCCGGCTCTTTTGAAACGTATGCCAACAATCTCAGTCATAGTTTACACACCGCTCCTTACAGGCATACTGAGCATCAGCACCTCCAGCACTAGCCGCGGATTGGCATTCTGCCTGAGCTGCTCCCCAGCCGCCTGAATACTGTTGATAAAAGCCTTTATATGAGCCAGATTATAACCTCTGGACATGTCAACCAGCATGGCTTTGAGGTCGATATTGGTGATGGCATCATTACAGCCGAGCTTAACCAACAACAGGTCACGCCACCAGTCAAGCCATAAATCCAATATTTTCTGAACCAAATCTCGACTTTGACTGAACTGAGTTGCCAACTGGGCAACGTAATCAAACCGCTCTTCATAATCACCGTTGGTGATATCAAGCAATCTGTCTATCCTCTCAGCACGCCGCTGAAGCAAACTATCATCAACAGCAGCCGATAGTGCCCAACCCAAGCAGCCATGACAAAGCCTAGCCAGAAGCTCAGCTTTTTGTGGCTCAATGCCCCAGCGCTCATTAAGGGCAGACTCAACCTGGGAGGTAGCTAGAGGACGTAACTCCAGTCGCTGGCAACGAGAAACCACGGTGGCCGGCAGAATTCCGTCATTGGTGGTCAGCAGAATAAAAATTACACCACCTACAGGCTCTTCCAAGGTCTTAAGCAGGCAGTTGGCTGCTTCACTTGATAGGAGTTCAGCCCCATCAATAATAAATACCTTATACCTACCCTCAAAGGGCGGCAGGCTAGATGAGTGCTGTATCTCTCTAATCTGGTCGATGCCGATTTCTGTCCGAGGTTTAGCCTCAGTTGAATTCCCAGCAGAGTTCAAGCCTATAATCTGAATATCAGCATGCTTGCCTGAAGCTATTTTCTGACAGGCGTCACATAAACCACAGGGAGGCTCAGCCGCCTGGCAGTTCAGTGCCTGAGCCAAGTTTAAAGCCAAGGTCATCTTGCCCACATGAGAGGGGCCAACCAGAAGGTAGGCATGGGATAAGGTCCCTTTCTCCAAGCTAAGCTGGAGCAAGGAAACCGCCCGAGCTTGCCCAACTACTTGCCACACCTAGAGCCTCCTACTAAATTAAATCACACCTAGTTAGGTCATCAAGGGTCTCACGGCGCCGAATAAGGTGTGCCTTGCCCTCCTTAACTAAAACAATGGCTGGTTTGAGCGAGGCGTTATAGTTGCTTGCCTGCGGCAAGCAATAGGCACCACAATCAGGTATAGCTATAATATCACCGGCTGAAACAGGGGGCAGAGCGATATTCTCAATTAGTATATCCCCGGACTCACAAAACTTGCCAGCAATAGTAACCTTCTTTGCCTCGCTTTCCGACATCCTATTGGCTACCACTGCCTCATGCTTAGCCCCATAAAGGGCAGGACGGATATTGTCTGCCATACCACCATCTACCGAGACATAACACCTGACACCAGGAATGTCCTTCACCACCCCCACCCGGTATAACGCCGCTCCAGCCCGTCCCACTATCGCCCTCCCTGGCTCAATAATAAGCTGGGGTAACGCCAGGTCCAGCTCCCGGCATTTATCAATAACCTTAGACGCTATCGCCTCAGCATAGGCAGAAATGGGTGGGGCTGGAAAATCCACAGCATATTGAATAGCAAACCCACCACCAACATCCAGTTCCCTGAGTTCAAAACCATTCTTTTGCTTCATCTCAGCGGCAAAGCTCAGTATAAGCTCAATAGCCTGCTGATATGGCTCAATGTCGTAAATAAGAGAACCTATGTGGAAGTGAAGACCAACCAAGTTCAGGTTGGGCATTGACATAGCTTGAGCCACAGCTTTATCCCCATTGATTAAGGGGAAACCAAACTTGGTATCAACGGCACCGGTAATAATATACCTATGAGTATGGGGCTCCACCCCGGGAGAAAGCCGCAGCAATATATCGGGTGTATAGTCTTTCTCCCCGGCTATTTCACTTAACATGTTAAGCTCGTGAAAATTATCGACCACTATGCGACCGATATGCCACTCCAGAGCCAGCTTTATTTCCTCAGCTGATTTATTATTACCGTGGAAATAGACCCGAGCCAAGGGGAAACCAGCAGATTGAGCAATACTGAGCTCCCCAGCAGAGACTACATCCAGTCCCAACTCCTCCTCTCCAAATATAAGGGCTAGAGCTTGGTTAATAAAGGCTTTGCAGGCATAGATAACCGTAGTATCGGTATAGCGCTGGCCGAACTCCTTCTTAAACTCAGCACACCTACTGCGCAAGCTGAATTCATCAAAGACATAAAGAGGCGTGCCAAACTCAGCCGCTAGCTCCACAGCATCACAGCCGCCTATTATGAGGTGACCCTGGTTACTCACCTCAGCCGTTAATGGAAACAGAGAAAGCCTAGACATCATCTCCTCAATGTTAGCAGTGCCCGCTAGTGAAGTCAATTTATAATTTACTGTCTACCTCACCCCCTTAGACATTTACTTAGCAACCCTCCCCCTTTATCCCCCTTCCTTTATAAGTCTCCTGAGGCGACTCGCCTTGTGCGAGGGAGGGGGAAATGGTTATGTAAGAGAGGCGAAGCCTCTCTTTGACTCTCCTTTAGTATCTGCTCCTTCAAAGGAGAGGGGGAGGGATATCAAAAAGAGGGACGGAGCCCCTCTTAGATGCCCTTAAATTGACACCCAGGTAGTAACACCATTAGAATATCATTTAATACTTAATTATAGAGGCAAGATATTGTATCAAAGGACTACCCTAGATAATGGGCTGCGTATTATCACCGCTAATATGCCTCATACCTGCTCGGTATCTATCTGCATCTTTATCGGCGTCGGCTCCCGATACGAGACCGGGCCACAGACTGGTATCTCGCACTTTATTGAGCACCTGTGCTTCAAAGGCACTCAAAAACGCACCACAGCCAAGGAAATCTCTGAGGCAATAGAGGGAGTGGGTGGAATCCTTAACGGAGGCACTGACAAGGAATTAACCCTTTACTGGTGTAAAGTGGCTCAACCTCACTTCCACCTAGCCCTAGATGTGCTGACGGATATGCTGCTCCACTCCAAGTTTGACCCAGCGGATATTGAAAGGGAACGCCAGGTTATCATTGAAGAGATTAATATGAGCAAAGATTCCCCGCCACAACGGGTTGATATGCTCATCGATGAGCTTCTATGGCCAAATCATCCCTTGGGAAGGGATATTGCTGGCAGCAAGGAATCGGTGGCTGCCATTAGCCAGGACATGATGCTCGACTACCTGGCTCATCAGTATCTACCCGGCAATACAGTAGTCGGTATCGCTGGTGCTCTCCAACACCAAGAGATGGTAATCGCTGTAGGTCAAACCCTTGGCAACTGGGCTAATCAGCAGCCTCATGCTGGATACTCGGCGTATAAAGAGCAACAATTCCTTCGGCTACACATTGAGAAGAAGGACACAGAGCAAGCCCACCTTTGCCTAGCACTAACCGGATTGCCACTGCTTCACCCCAAGCGCTTCACCCTTGACCTGCTTAATGTCATCCTAGGGGAGGGTATGAGCAGTCGTCTATTTACTGAAATTCGAGATAAATTAGGACTTGCCTACAGCATCCGTAGCTATGTAGAGCACTTCCTTGACACAGGCTCAGTTACCGTTTATGCCGGGGTAGAACCCAAAAACCTGCCGGTAGCCATCAAGGCAATCCTAGAGCAACTTTCCCAGCTCAAGGAAACAGTCCCCGAACCTGAATTAACCAAGGCAAAGGAAATGTCAAAAGGGCGCTTGCTACTCCGCATGGAGGATAGCCGCAGTGTTGCTGGCTGGATGGGAGGGCAGGAGATTCTCACCGGGCGCATTCTCAGCGTTGACCAAGTAGTGTCCATTATTGATGCCATTACCGCTGAGGAGCTTAAGCAATTAGCCCAAGAGCTACTGGTAGGTAGCCAGCTCCGCCTGGCAGTAGTTGGTCCGGTCAGTAGTGACGAGCCTCTGGAAGAAATCCTCAAGTTGTGAGATAACAAAATAGCCGTAGCCCAAAGACCACGGCTATTTTCATTCCCTTTATTATGGCAAAGGTTTAATTAATATTCCATGCCACCGGGTGGCATTCCTGTCATCTTCTCCTTCTCCGGTATATCAGTAACCAGGGATTCGGTAATCAAAACCATAGCGGCAATGCTAGCTGCATTCTCCAGGCTGGACCTTACTACCTTGGTGGGGTCAATAATACCTTTACTCACCATATCACCAAAATCATCGGCTTCAGCATCATAACCAACGCCGGGTGGGCTCTTCTTGACAGCATCTACGACTACTGCTCCGTCCCTACCGGCATTTATAGCAATCCAGCGAAGTGGCTCTTCAACAGCTTTCCTAAGAATATTAACCCCGGTAGCTTCATCCCCCTCAGCCTTCACCTTATCCAGAACCGGGAGGGCATTGAGTAAGGCAACACCTCCACCAGGAAGAATGCCTTCCTCTACCGCTGCCCGACAGGCTGACAGGGCATCCTCAACACGATGCTTTCTCTCCTTAAGCTCGACCTCAGTAGCAGCACCTACCTTGATTACCGCAACCCCACCCACCAGCTTTGCCTGCCTCTCCTGAAGTTTCTCCCGGTCAAAATCAGAGGTAGTCTCCTCTATTTGAGCCTTAATCTGCTTGATTCTGCCCTTAATAGCGTCTTCTGAGCCCTTGCCCTCAACAATAGTGGTATTATCCTTATCACAGGTTACCCGGCGAGCCCTGCCTAAATCTTCCACAGTAACTGAGTCTAGCTTGCGCCCCACCTCTTCCGAAATTACCTTGCCGCCGGTGAGAATTGCCATATCCTCCAGCATTGCCTTACGTCGGTCACCGAAACCGGGAGCCTTAACCGCCAGAATATTAATGGTGCCCCGTAGTTTATTGACCACCAGGGTGGCTAAGGCTTCGCCCTCTACATCCTCAGCGACAATAAGCAGGTTCTTTGATACCTGTAGTATCTTCTCCAGAGCCGGCAAAAGGTCGGAAACGGCAGAGATTTTCTTATCGGTGATAAGGATATAGGGGTCATCTATCACTGTTTCCATACGCTCGGCATTAGTGATTAAATAGGGGCTGATATAGCCACGGTCAAATTGCATCCCCTCCACATACTCGGTCTCATACTTTATCCCCTTGGACTCCTCAACAGTAATAACCCCATCCTTGCCCACCTTCTCCATCACCTCAGCAATTAAATCGCCAATCTCCTTGTCAACAGCAGTCATAGTGCCCACCTGGGCAATCTGCTCCTTACCCTTTACCTCAGCAGATACCCTCTTAAGCTCATCAATAATAGCCTTGGTCGCTTTCTCAATGCCTCTCTTCAACGCCATGGCATCGGCTCCAGCAGCCACATTCTTAAATCCCTCGGAAATAATAGCATAAGCTAAGACAGTGGATGTAGTGGTGCCATCGCCACAGGCATCATTGGTCTTAGTGGCTGCCTCCTTAACCAGCTGAACACCCATGTTCTCAAAGGGGTCTGGAAGCTCAATGTCCTTGGCAATAGTAACCCCATCATCAATTACTGTGGGTGCACCCCACTTTTTATCCAGCGCCACGCAATGCCCCTTAGGTCCCAAGGTCACCTTAACTACATCAACTAAAGTATCTATTCCCCTCTTTACCGAATGCCTAACCTCCTCATCAAATATAATCTGTTTAGCCATTTTCCCTCCTTACATACTAACTAGATTTATTATTTACCTTTCTTAGCCAAGATGTCGCTTTCACGCAAAATCATCAGTTCCTCCCCCTCAACCTTAATCTCAGTGCCCCCATACCTAGCATAAACCACTATATCACCCACCTTAACATCCATAGCTATCCGTTTGCCATCCTCAGATAACCTGCCTGGGCCAACAGCCAGCACCTTTCCCTCCTGGGGTTTTTCCTTAGCAGTATCGGGCAGGACAATTCCCCCCTTGGTCACCTCTTCCTTCTCGATAGGCCTGACTATGACCCGGTCAGCCAACGGTTGAAGCTTAACTGCCATCTTAATCCTCCTTCTTCAATCGACAATCACAGGCTCAATTTGTTAGCACTCTCGGGGTGAGAGTGCTAACTGCCTTATCATAACGCACATAAGCATAAGTCGCAACTCAACGAATGACTATTTACAGCCAGTGTCAGCAACTGATAGGCATTTATAGCCATAAATCTGCCCTTTTTCACTGCAAATTGCTTTTTGCTACAAATCTCTCTCTTAATGCATATGCTGCTTTTACTTTGACAGTTTACACTGAATCGTGTAGAATTCAGGTGTGAGCGACCGACCACAATGGGATGGGGAACAAGTTCAAGCCTTAAGGCGTCATCTGCGTCTGACCCAACGTGAGCTGGCAGAGAGACTGGGCATACGACAGCAAACAATAAGCGAGTGGGAAACAGGGATGTATAAACCACGGGGTGCCTCAATTACCCTTCTCTCTATTATTGCCGAACGAGCTAGATTTAAATACCAAGCTGCTCCCCAAAAACCGCCTGAAAAAGGTTGACATTATACACGGAACCGTGTATAATCCTGGTAAGGAATCGTCGGTTACGATGGGAAAGGTCAAAGTCGGTTGCTGCGGCTTTCCCCGGGGCATGAAGCGCTACTTCTCACAGTTCAGGCTGGTTGAAGTCCAGCAGACCTTTTATAAGCCCCCAAAAATTTAAACGGCGGTGAAGTGTAGTTTAACCAGAGCAAACCGCTTTTATTAGGCTATTGATACACGATATCGTGTTAAAATAGTGCTAGAGAGAGCGCCGTTTATCATAGGAAGCACAAGGTGAAGCCCGAAATTCAAAGCACGAAACTCTAAACAAATACAAAACACTAATGACCAAAACCTAAGGAACCAAGACGCTTTTGAGTTTTGAATTTAGAATTTGTTTAGGATTTGGGAATTAAATTTCACAAAAGGGGGAGTAGGTTGCCAAATAATCTCCCAGAGAGGGTGGTGGTTGAAACATGGCAGCAGTTAATGGATAGAGCTGAGCTGACCACAGCTGGCGGTGAGCCGATAAGGATAATCTACCCAGGAAGGAAGAATGATGACCGAGGGGCTGATTTCCGGGATGCGGTTATTGCTACTAGTCAGGGGATAATAAAAGGGGATATAGAGGTTCATATCAAATCCAGCGATTGGCAAGCCCACCGACATCACCAAGACCCAGCCTATAACCGGGTAATCCTGCATGTGGTGCTGTGGCACAACAGTGAGGCAGCTACTAATCTCCACAATGGGAAAACAGCACCCATCCTCGCTCTGGATAAATACATAGGGGGTCCAAACGGCCATTGGTCGAGGTTGGTTCATTCCCCAGACAGTTCTGGTATGCCCTGCCCTAAAACGGTAAAAGGCTTGGCTACCAACACCTTGGCAGAATTCCTAGATAGCGCTGGGGAGGAGCGATTTTCAGCCAAGGCTGCTGAGTTTCAAGCCGAATTGACCCAAATGGAGGCAAGTCAGTGTCTTTACCAGGGGATAATGGGGGCTCTTGGTTATGCCAAGAATAAGCCGCCCATGCTCAAGCTAGCCAGAATGTTACTTCTCCAGATTCTGCAGTCTATGACTCACGGCGACATACCAGATGAAGAACACCTTGTCCAGCTACAGGTGTTACTTATGGGCACGGCTGGGCTGCTACCATCACAGCGCCAGAATAGGCACCGGGAATATAAAGGGGATAGGTGGGCGGACAAATTGGAGGGGCTTTGGGCTTCCTCTGGTCACACCCAAGCAATGTCCGAAGATGAATGGCACCTGTTTAGGGTCAGACCTAACAACTTTCCCCTTCGCCGTATAGCAGCTATGAGCTACCTTATCCTCCGCTACAGGGAAAGAGGTCTAGTTGAAGAAGTGGTCGATATGATAAAGGAGACAGCTGTGAGTGGGGGCCACCTCAGATTAGAGAAGGGTTTCACGGTTACTGCCGATGGCTACTGGGCAAGCCACTTTGATTTTGGCTTGGATAGCAGGAGCAACAATCCAACCCTTCTCGGCAGATGGCGAGCGGCTGATATTGCGGTGAATGTGCTCCTGCCCTTCACCCTTGCCTGGAGCAAACTCAACCCCCCACCAGGGGTTGAGGAAAAGACTTTCGAGCTCTATCGCGGTTATCCCGGACTGGCGGCGAACACGGTGGTAAGGCATATGATGAAGCAGCTTGGGCTAAACAGCAGCCTGGTCAATTCAGCCCAGCGCCAGCAGGGGCTAATCCATATTTACAACACCCTGTGCAGCCAAGGTAAGTGCCAATGTTGCCGCTTAAGTCATCTTGAGGCTGGGGACAACATCCAAGTCTAAGCCATCTGTCTTGCCTGCTTGGAGCCGGTAGTAGCCGCAGGCAGCAATCATAGCTGCATTATCGGTGCACAATACGGGCTCGGGAACCAAGACGGGGAGGGGTGAATTTTTCACCAGCCAGTCCCGAAGCAACTCATTTGATGCTACCCCACCAGCTAACAAAATCTGCTTCACCCGGTGCTCCTTGGCCACTGCCACCGCTTTGGCAACCAGGACATCAATCACTGCCTCCTGAAAACTGGCAGCGGCATCAGCCACAGATGAAACCTTCCCTCCATCGACCAAGCGTAGCAGTGCTGTCTTAACACCGCTAAAGCTGAAGTCGCTGCTCCCCTTTAGCCAAGCACGAGGTAGCTGGATAGAAGCAGTGCCTGCTCTTGCTGCCTGCTCAATAGCTGGACCGCCGGGGTAGCCCAAACCCAATATCCTGGCTGCTTTATCAAAGGCTTCACCGGCAGCATCATCTCGCGTTCGCCCCAATACAACATAATCACCATGCCCCCTCATCAACACCAAATCACTATGCCCCCCAGAAACAATAAGGCACACCAGTGGGAAATCAATGTTGTGGTCAGCCAGCCAGTTAGCGTAGATGTGACCCTCCAGATGATTAACTCCGGTAATAGGCAAGCCACGAGCCAAAGCAACAACCTTAGCCACATTTACTCCCACCAGCAATGAACCAGCCAGACCTGGTCCGATAGTAACAGCAATGCCAGCCAAATCACGCCAGGTAACCTCAGCCTCAGCCATTGCCTGCTCAATAATGGGGATAATGGACAGGATGTGCTGACGGGAGGCTACTTCAGGGACAATCCCCCCATAGCGGGCATGGATTTCCACCTGAGATGCAATCTGATTGGACAGGATTCTTGTCCCATCCTCCACCACTGCCGCCGCCGTTTCATCACAAGAGGTCTCGATACCCAGGATTTTCATACGTCTGGATTATAACATAGGCGATAGCCGACAAAACAACGTAGACATTGCCACAGTCTTTTGACACACCTACTAGCCAATGCTATGATGACTGAAAGGGATTGCTTAGGAAGTTTATTGGACCCAAGAGTGGGGTGATGCCATATGTCAGATACTGAAACACTGTACCTAGTGTTTCTCGTCCTCTGCCTCCTCCTATCAGCCTTCTTCTCCAGCTCGGAAACAGCCTTTATCTCCTTACAGAAGATAAGGATTAAACATCTGGTTAACACCGAGGTGAGGGAGGCAAAACGAGTAGCCAAGATGGTCGAGCGACCGGAGAAGCTTCTGTCCACCATCCTGCTGGGCAACAACTTCGTCAATACTGCCGCTGCCGCCCTAGCTACGGTTTTAGCCGTCTCCATCTGGGGAGAACAAGGCATCCTCATTGCTACCATAGTGGTAACCATTCTGCTACTGATATTCTGTGAGACTACCCCCAAAACCATAGCCACCCAGCATGCTGAGAGGTTATCTCTAGCCTTTGCTCGACCGATAGAGGTGCTCTCCTGGCTACTTACCCCGTTTGTAGTGGCGCTGAGCTGGATTGCCTCAGGATTTAGTAAACTGTTTGGCGGGACGCCAGTGCCCAGGTCACTGGCTAGCGAGGATGAAATCCGCACCATGATATCAGTGGGGCATAAAGAGGGAACGGTGGAGGAGGAAGAGGCCGAGATGCTGCACAAGGTATTTGAGTTTGGCAATCGCCCAGTCAGGGAGGTTATAGTACCACGCACAGAGGTGGTATGGGTAGAGAAGGGCAGCAAACTAGCTGATTTCCTCAGTCTTTACGCCCAATCCCCGCTATCTCGCTTTCCGGTATATGAGGATAATATGGATAATGTAGTCGGCATCCTCTCGGTAAAGGACATACTTATGGCTCAGGCTAAGGGAAGCATCAGTGATGAGGGTCTCATTGATGACCTGATTCGCCCGGCTTACTTTGCCCCTGAGACCAAGCGAATCAGCGAGCTCTTTGCCGAGATGAGGGATAAAAACTACCGGATGACGGTGGTTGTCGACGAGTTCGGAGGCACCGCAGGTATAGTCAGCCTCAGCCGACTAGTGGAGGAAATCGTCGGTCCGGTAGGCGATGAGCTGGCAGCAATAGAAAAGGAATATGAAACAATCAGCGAGAACACCTTCCAAATCGATGGTGGAATGCGCGTTGAGGAAGCAAACGAAGAGATGGATTTAGACATACCCACCGGTGACTATGAGACAGTAGCCGGCTTTATCCTCGACCTTTTGGGGCACATACCCAAACAAGGTAAGCAACTAAGATATAAGGGGTTGAAGATAGTTATCACCGAGATGCGGGGAATGAAAATCGAGAAGATTGTACTGACCAAGGAAAGGCATGCAGCGACTGCGGATTAGGTTCTGCCGAGGAGAAGAGATAAAGTTCATTTCCCATCTGGATATAATGCGTCTGTGGCAAAGAGCCCTACATCGAGCCGGGATACCACTGGCCTACACCGAGGGATTTAGTCCCCACCCCCGGATATCACTGGCGGCACCCCTCCCAGTGGGAGTAACCAGCCAAGCTGAGCTAATGGATATCTTCTGCACCAAATGGGTCTCCCCACATTTCTTCACCACCGCGGTAAATCAACAATTGCCATCTGGCATCGAAATACTACAGGTGTATTCGGTAGCCCCGACCATGCCATCTCTACAATCGCAGGTTGGCTACGCCGAATATAATGTTGAAGTGGAAACTGAAAAGGAACAGCAGGGTATAGAGTCAGCACTTGCCTCTCTGCTGTCAGTAAAGCAATTGCCCTGGCACCATCAAAGGGATACCGGCACCCGCAATTATGACCTGAGGGCTTTAATTGATGACCTGTGGCTTACTGATTGGCATAGCGGCTATTGCACCATAGGCATGAGGTTACGCTGTAATAGCGGTGGTTCCGGAAGACCAGAGCAGGTTGCCGCAGCCTTAGGCTTTACCCACCACCCCCGTTCCATCCACCGCACCAAACTCATTCTAAAAACAAGCTAACCGATATCGCATATGTCTCATCCAAACCAAAATCAAATAGAAGAGCCAGCCTTGAACCAAGCAAGGCAGGAGCAGGCGAGAGAGTACGCTAAAGCCGGGAGGCGTCTGGTCTTCGGCGACCTGGCGTTAGCTGGCGCTCTACTACTGCTCTTGGTATTCAGTGGCTTTTCCCTAAGGCTAACCGGGCTGCTTACTTTACCTATAGTTTCAGCCGCTAGTATTTACTTTGTCATCTTAATGCTGGGCTACGGAGTGCTATCAGCACCGCTAAGCTACTATGGTGGCTTTGTCCTGCCCCATCGCTATGGGCTGTCTATTCAAACGTTCGGTGGCTGGTTAGGCGATAAAGCTAAGTCCGGGGTACTAAGCTTGATATTTGGTGCTGGTATTGTAGCCGCCGTCTACTGGTTTATCACCAGCTTCCCTCAAACGTGGTGGCTACTCGGCTGGGGGCTAGTAGTTTTGCTCAGTTCGATTCTGACCACTCTGGCCCCGATTTTCATCGTGCCCCTGTTCTTCAAGATGAAGCCGCTGGATGACAATGAGCTCGAGCTTAGGCTGGAGAAACTGGCACAGCGAGCTATGACCAGGGTTAGAGGCATCTATGCCATAGAGCTGAGCAGTAAAGGCACTACAGCTAATGCCGCCCTAATGGGGTTGGGCAATACCAAACGAATTGCCCTGAGCGATACCCTGCTTCAGCAATACTCACCACCGGAGATTGAAATAATTACCGCCCATGAGCTAGGACACCACCGCCATGGCGATACCCTCAAGCTTCTTGTAATCCAGTCGGCTATTTTGCTAGTCGGATTCTATGTGGCTGACCTTGCCTTGAATGCCAGTGTGCTCCCTTTGGGCTTCAATGGCATATCAGATATAGCCGCTCTGCCTCTGCTGATGCTCATATTTGCCGCCTTCAGCCTGGTAGTAATACCCCTGCTCAATAGTTATACCCGTCACCTGGAAATGGTTGCTGATGACTATGCCTTGAGGTTGACTGGTAACCCCAAATCATTTATCGATGCTATGACCAAGCTTACTGACCAGAATCTAGCTGAGGCACAGCCCAGCCGCTGGGTAGAACTTCTCATCTATGACCACCCCAGTTACCACAGGCGAGTAGAGCATGCTCGCTACTACTTAATACACGAGGGAGAATAATTTGGTAAAGATTATATTAGTAAGACATGGTGAAACCGACTGGAACCAACTGAGACGGGTTCAAGGGGCTAATAGCAATACCAACCTAAGCCAAAAGGGAAAGGAGCAAGCTGAAAGCCTGGCGTTAAGGCTGAAGCCTGAGAGGATTCAGGCTATCTATTCCAGCCCGCTACAGCGCGCCCTAGATACCGCCCGAGCCATTGCTGACAACCACCAAATAGAGGTCGTTATCGAGCCAGCCCTGACAGAGATTGATGTCGGTGAATTGGAGGGGATACACTTAGAGAAGATAGGTAAACGCCTTGACCAACTTTTAACCAGCCAAGGTGAGGCATTGCTTAAAATGCCCGGTGGGGAGTCATTAGCCGGAGTACAACAAAGGGTATGGAGCACTATCCAACGCCTGATAGGTCGACATTCTGACGGGGTAATAGTAGTGGTCAGCCATTACTTCGTTATTTTGACCATCATCTGCTCGGTGCTCAACCTGCCCTTATCCCACATTGGCAGACTCAGGCTGGGCGTGGGCAGTATCAGCACCATCACCTTCGATGGAGAAGTCCCACGCCTACTCCTATTCAATGATAGTTGTCACCTAACAAGCGACAAATCTTGGTAATAATACGGGATGAAGAGAGAAAGGCAACAGCCAATACTGGAGCAGCGAGTGCTCCGTTTTATTCAAGAGCATCACCTGGTATCAGGCGGTGAGAAGCTGCTGGTGGCAGTATCTGGTGGACCAGATTCTGTGTGCCTGCTCCATATTCTGGACAAGCTGCAGAAGGAGCTAACGATAAGGCTATACGTTGCTCACCTCAACCACCAACTGCGAGGCGCTGAGTCTGAGGCTGACGCCGGCTATGTTTCCGATTTAGCCCACCAACTGGGTATTCCAGCCATTATAGACAGACGGGATGTAAAGGGCCATCAAGCCCAGCAACACCTTTCATTGGAAGAGGCAGCGCGTGAGGTCCGATATAGCTTCCTGGCTCAGGTGGCAAGGTCTATTGGTGCCGACCGGGTGGCGGTAGGACACACTATGGACGACCATATAGAGACCATACTGATGCACCTCATCAGAGGAACAGGAACCAGGGGGCTACGGGGATTGCAACCGATTACTGTCTGGCAATCGGGGTCGAATAGCCTAACTATAGTAAGGCCTCTTCTGGCAGTAAGCCATCAAGAGACGGAAGACTATTGTCACCACCACCAGCTTATGCCCCGACTCGATGTCTCAAACCTTTCACTATCGCCACTGAGAAACAGGATACGCCATCAGCTCCTGCCCCTGCTCGAGAGCTATAACCCGCGTGTAGCTGAAGCCTTGCTCCGAACTGGTCGCATTACCAGTGATGACATCGACTTCCTGGATAAAGAAATTGTCCGATTATGGGATGAGATTGCTCAAGAACAAGAAAGGGCCATTTTTTTAGACAGGGAAAGGTTTGACCAATTGCCCTCCGCCCTGCAACGATACCTGCTTAGAGCATCGGCAGAAAAACTGCTGGGCAGTGCTAAGGACATTGAAACGCGCCACATCGAAGCCATGATGTCAGCGCTAAACAAGCCAGCGGGGAAAAAGCTCAACCTGCCTGGAGGTATAATCTTTTCCATAGAATACAACAAATATCTAATCAGTCGTGACCCGGCTGCCTTATCACCCTTCCCCATTCTAAGAGACGAGTTTCAATTAAAGATTCCTGGCGAAACCCTGCTACCTGGTTGGCGCATAGAGGCAACCATCGTAAGCAAGGAGCAAATGTCAGAGGAAGACAAGGATTTTATCGCCTACTTTGACCTTGATAAAACGGGCGATAAACTGCTAGTGCGCTCTCGCCAGCCGGGGGACAGGTTTCAGCCACTGGGCATGAGCCAGCCCAAGAAGGTAAATGAGTTTATGATAGACGCCAAAATCCCCAATGCCTGGCGCCAGCAAACCCCCATTGTCTGCTCACCACAGCAAATCCTGTGGGTCGTTGGCTGGCGCATAGATGACAGGGCGAAGATTACCGATAATACTAATCAGATTCTATGCTTGAAATTTCAGCGGAGCTAAATCAGCCCCCCATTATAAGTCATTTATTCAAGGTAGATTGAAGGGGCTTTGGAATATATATCCACATCATGGAGAGGGGGACTAAGGGGGTGAGGTTGAAAATAACCTCATCACATTATGCGTTTGAGCCGGGGGTTGGGGGTAATACCGGGGATTCGGCCCCTTTTAGCAATTGGCTTGCCCTCCACCTCATGCAGGTCAGCGGTAAAATCGATGGGCTTAGCCCCGGTGATGTAACTGCCGACACCAAAGCCATCAACTGGCGCCCCCTCCTCAACAAACTGCCTAATACGTTCCACGCTAACGCCACCGCTGACGAAAATCCCCACCTTCTTAAAGCCGGCTAAATCCAGCCTGACTCTGACCTCCTTGACCAGGTCAGGGGTAACCTTACCCCGTTCAGCGGGGGTATCAAGACGCACACTATTGAGCTTCTCACCCAGCGCCTGAGCCACCAGTAGAGATTCCTCAGCCTCATCCTTAAAGGTATCAACCAGAGAGACCCGAGACACCCCAGCCGGCATATACTTATCAAAGGCCAGGATAGCCTTAACCGTATCCCCCATAACTAAAATCAGAGAATGAGGTATAGTCCCTGACGGCTCAATACCAGCCAGCTTAGCCCCAGCCACACTGGAGCAGCCAGCGCAGCCACCAATAACAGCTGAGTAGTCCATTATCCCAGCCACAGAAGGATGAACATGGCGGGCACCAAAGCTGATAACAGGTATCCCCTGGGCTGCTTCCACACACTCCCTGGCAGCAGTTGCCCAACCACTACAGTGGGATAGAATACCATCTATAGCCGTTTCATACAGCCCATAGCTCTGATAGGGGGCAGTTATACGCAATACCACCTCCTTCTCTTTCATGGTTTCACCCTCAGCCAGAGCCCATACCTCGCGATGAACCTCAGGTAAAACCCGAGAGAGCAGAGCTTTAACCTCTTCCACACCGCAGAATACCCCTGCCCTACCGGAGAAAAACTCCATAGTTGCAACCGGGTTAAGCCCTTCATGACGCAATATTTCAACAGTGCGAGTAAAGTAAACATCGGCCGTCTCACCAGACAAGACAGCCTCAGGGGGCTCAAACTTGGCTGGTTTGGCCTGACTAACCCCCGAGCTTGCCAGCTTAGCCCCTAATGTGTGTTCCATGTGCCCCAGGGCAAAGTGGTGTGCCTTTTCATCGAAGGAGGCAACGCAGTCAACGGGCACCTCTACCTCATAACCACGGATTCTGGCATCAGCCACAGCGTACAATACACAGATGTGAGTACATACCCCACAAACAATCAACTTCTCTGGCTTGAGCTTAAGCAGCTTCCCCTCAAGCGGGGTATCAAAAAACGAGCTATAGGTCCTTTTGGGTATTATTTCGCCCTCATACTGGGCTAATTCTGGAATGACCTCTGCCTCGGCGGTGCCCTCAATACAGTGCAGAGGAAACATGTTGAACTCAGGGTCATCGGGAGCATGATGGTCACAAAGAAAGAATACTGTGGAGCCTTGGGCAAGCTCCCGCTCCAGCAGATGTTGGACATTAGGGATTATGCGGCGAGCTCTCTCCCCACAATACAAAGGATAGCCCTCCTCCAGAAAACCTCTGAGCATATCGGAAACTAATACTACTTTAGCCATAGTCCTTCCTCCAAGATTAGAGCTTAGTGCCTGAAATGCCGTTCGCCGGTAAAAACCATAGCTATGTCGTGTTCATCGGCTGCCTTAATTGAATCCTCATCCCTTATCGAGCCGCCGGGCTGGATAATGGCTGTTATTCCAGCAGTAGCTGCCGTCTCGACCACATCAGGAAAGGGGAACATAGCATCCGAAGCCAGAACACTACCTGCAGCTTTGTCTCCAGCCTTTTCCTCAGCTATCTGAGCACTGATAATCCGGCTGGGCTGTCCTGCTCCCATCCCCAAAAGTGTCTTATCCTTAGCCAGCACAATAGCATTCGACTTTATATGCTTAACCACTCGCCAAGCGAAAAGCAGGTCTTCTATTTCACCCTTAGTTGGCTCACGCTTGGTTACTGTTTTCAAGCTAACGCTATCTTCGGGTAGAGAATCTGAACTCTGGACAAGGAACCCGCCCTTTACCCTGCGAAAATCAAGATAGCCTGTCGGCGCCACATCATAACCTGGCGGCAGTTGAGCAACAAGAATACGTAAATCCTTCTTGCGTTTTAATAACTCCAGTGCCTCAGTCTCGTATTCCGGGGCGATGACTATCTCATAGAAGACGGGCTTTATTGCCTCAGCCATGGCTAAGGTAACCACCCGGTTTGAAGCGACAATGCCACCGAAGGCAGCTACCGGGTCGCCACTAAAAGCACGCCGATAGGCTTCAGCAATATCATTGTGACTTGCCAAGCCACAGGGATTAGTGTGCTTGATAATGGCTACCGAAGGTGCGGCAAAGTCAGTTACTGCTCCCCAGGCAGCATCAGCATCCAGAATATTATTAAACGAAAGCTCCTTACCCCATAACTGCTCAGCCCAGGTGATGCCAGTCTCCAGTCTGGTTTCCACCGCTTGCTCGGCATAGAAGGCAGCCTGCTGATGCGGATTCTCACCATAACGAAGTCCATAGCGCTTCCTCAGGGCTATGGTCATCTCCTCGGGAAAGCCTTCCATATCCCGCCTCAGATACTGCGAAATTGCCGTATCATAGATAGCCACATGCTGAAAAGCCTTCTGTGCCAGCCTTTTACGCTCAGCTAGGTCTACATCTCCTCCCTTCAATTTCTCCAGAACTGGCTGGTAATCTTGAGGGTCTACTAACACGACGACGCTAGGAAAATTCTTGGCTGCCGCCCGAATCAAGGTTGGTCCACCAATATCAATGTTCTCCAGCGCCTCATCAAGGGCGACGCCTTCTCTGGATACAGTCTGGACAAAGGGGTAAAGATTAACCGCTACCAGGTCAATAGCCCCGATATTATTCTCGGCTAGCTGTGCCATATGACCGGGCACATTACGCTTGGCCAGAATGCCACCATGAACTGCCGGGTGTAATGTCTTTACCCTGCCGTCAAGAATCTCAGGAAATCCGGTAAGTTCAGAGACACTTTTCACTGGAACCTGAGCCTCTGCTAATGCCTTCTTGGTGCCGCCGGTGCTGAATACTTCAAATCCAAGCTGGCTCAAATCTCTAGCAAAATCGGTGACGCCGGCTTTGTCAGAAACACTGATAATGGCTCGCATAAATACCTCCTATTCTTGAATAATTACCCTCGCCTGTTCTCTCTGCTTTACCACTTCACCAACAACCTTAGCTTCAGGTAATGCTTTGGTGAGCTGGTTGACATCGCCTGATGAGCAAATAACTACCATGCCGATGCCCATATTAAACACACGATACATCTCGTTTCGGTCAACATTACCCCGCTGCTGAATGAGCTGGAAAATAGGGAGCACTGTCCATGCCTGGCCATGAAATTGCGCCGCCATACCCTGAGGTAAAATTCGGGGCACATTATCAATTAAGCCACCGCCGGTGATATGTGCCATACCCTTAATAACCGGCAGCAGTGGCTTCAACTGATGATAATAGCAGCGGTGAGGCTCCAGAAGCTCCTCACCCAGGGTTCGACCTAGCTCAGGGTAATAAGTATGTAATACAGATTGGGTAACACCAAAGAGCTTGCGCACCAGAGAATAACCGTTGGTATGCAGTCCGCTGGAGGGTAAGCCGATAATGGCATCACCGATGCCTATCGCCTTCCCCATGATAATCTTTTCTTTCTCCACCACCCCGATTATAAAGCCTACCAGGTCATAATCCTCCCCGGCATATAGCCCAGGCATCTCTGCCGTCTCACCACCAATAAGGGCACAGCCAACCTCGCGGCAGGCCTGAGCCAGCCCCTGAGCGATAGCCTCCACCCGCTCTGGCATCAGCTTGCCCATAGCAATGTAGTCCAAAAAGAAGAGCGGCTCAGCACCACAGGTAAGTATGTCATTAACGCAGTGATTGACGATGTCAATACCAACAGTATCATGCTTGGCTAAAGCAGAGGCAATCTTCAGCTTAGTGCCTACCCCGTCAACGCTGGACACCAGGACTGGATGCTTAAACCCCTCAAACTCAAAAAGTCCGCCAAAGAAACCCAAGCCAGTCAAGACTTCAGGACCAACGGTTGAACGGGCATGCTTACTTATCAGCTCCTTGGCTTTAGCCGCAGCATCAATATTAACACCGGCCGCAGCATAGGTATCTTTAATCTGCTCGCCTCCTGTAGTAGCAATCACTTTTGCTAAAAACAGCGTAATTACTCTCTTGCTCTTCGACCAGCAGCCGCCGCCAAAGGTGCCACCGCAAGCCAAAGGGTGATAGTTATCAACATAGCCATGGGATAGCCTATTTTTTCTATACCGAAGTCTGGAGCAATAACACCCCAGAGAAGCATTGTAATGAAAGAACTCAAAAAGAAGCCGGGTATAGCCGCCAGTATTGTAAAGTAACCTATCATATCAGCCTCCTTATATTGATATCGGAGCAGTTAGCTCCCAGCTATTAATAATGGTGAGTTTAATCATATCACTTCGGGCAGCCCAGTTGCAATCACAGGAGGAGAAGGAGAGTCTATCTCAATAGGTGTCAAAAAGGTGCTTCAGCTCAGCGCTGCTTTATGCCAAAGGGGCCTTGGTAATCAGACGACATATCCTCCAGTGCCAACTTATCCATCTCAAGCTGCACTGGTATAGGGTAGTCGCCAGTGAAGCAAGCCATGCAGAAAATGTCCTTGGGCAAACCCACAGCTTCAACCAGCCCGTCGATGCTCAAATAGCCCAGTGAGTCAGCCCCGATAAAATCTCTAACCTCAGGTATAGTTTTTTGAGCAGCGATTAGCTCCCAGCGGGTAGCCATATCTACGCCGAAGAAGCAGGGATAGCGAATAGGCGGGGCACAGATACGCATATGCACCTCCCTAGCCCCTGCCCTTTTCAACAGCTTCACTACTTGAGGGGTAGTAGTACCACGGACAATGCTATCGTCAATCACCACCATTCGCTTGCCATCCAACATCTGGGGCAGGGGGTTAAATTTCAGCTTAACACCAAGGTCCCTAATTCGCTGGTCAGGCTCAATAAAGGTTCGCCCAACATAGCGATTCTTGAGCAATCCTTCACATAGGGGGATATCTGAGCTACTAGAATAACCGATGCCAGCAGCGGTAGCTGAATCAGGCACTCCCATAACCAAATCGGCATCCACCGGGTGCTCCTGAGCCAGCCCCGCTCCCATGGCCTGCCGTGCTGGGTAAAGCAGTCGACCATTAATCACCGAATCAGGGCGGGCAAAGTAGATATACTCAAAGATACATAGCGCCCTTCTGCCTACCTCTTCCCGATAACTATCAACACCATTCTTAGTGATAGAAACTATCTCACCAGGCTCAATCTCCCTGATAAAGCTGGCTCCAATATGGTCAAGGGCGCAACTCTCCGAGGCTATAACCCAACCGCCATTAATAGTCCCCAGACATAACGGGCGTACACCAAAGGGGTCGCGAACTCCATACAAAGTATGGTTGGTCATGAGTGTTAGAGAATACGCCCCCTGAAGCCGATGCATAGCATACCTTATCTTGTCTGCCCAGCGTTTCTCAGGGGAAGAGAGGATAAGGTTAGCGATAACCTCGGTATCCGTGGAGGTATAGAATGTATAGCCCTGGTCAGAGAGTTCTTGAGACAGGTGCTCAGCATTAACAATATTCCCATTATGGGCTATAGCGATAGAATTTGAACCCTTACCCACCACCATAGGTTGGGTATTGGTTACCCGGCTGGAGCCTCTGGTGGAATAGCGATTATGACCGATGGCAATATCACCGCCGAGACGACTTAGCGAGTCCTCGGTAAATACCTGGGATACTAACCCCATCTTGGCATAAACCTGGAGCTTCCTACCATTGGTGGTAGCAATACCGGCGCTCTCTTGACCACGGTGCTGAAGAGCAAATAAAGCAAAAAAGGTAAGTCGAGCTACATCCTCGTCGGGGGCATAAACTCCAAAAACGCCGCAACTCTCGTGCAAGTTTGCCTACCTCTCAATAGGTGCCCAGAAAAATCTAAGATTTTTCTGGGCTTGAGTTCACCCTAACTAGCCCTACTATATTAAATTATAAACCATTTTCTATTCGCAGGTCAATTTATAAAACCTATCCTGGCATGAGATTTCAGCCAGTCTAAAACTATAGCCATCGCCCTATCATTCTGCCGTAGTCGGTGCCCTGCTCCATCCACTATGATGAGCTGCTTAGGCTCGCCTGCCCGAGCATATAGCTTATAGGCATGACTGACCTCGACAGTTTCATCCTCGCTGCCATGCACCAGCAATAAAGGTCTGGGAGCAATTCCAGCCACATAATCGATAGGGTTAACCAGCTTGAAACCACCAAGCCACTCTTCGGCAGAATGAGGAAAATCATCATCCCTGATGGCACCAATGCTGCGAAAGTGGTCGATGAGAGACTGTGGCTCATCAACCTGCGTAAAGAAGGTAAACTCTGCCGGGCCGGCACAGCTCACCACAGATGATACCCTTTTATCCTGCGATGCCACATATACTGAAACGGCTGCCCCACCGCTAAAGCCAAGCAGTGACAGACGAGACTTATCCACCTCAGGCAAGGTGCCTAAATAATCAATGGCTGCCTTCAGGTCTCTGGTCCAGCCCAAAATATCCAGGTTCCCGCCGCTATCCCCAGTCCCCCTGAAGTTAAAAATCAATACAGCAAAGCCCTGACGACAAATCTGCTCCGCCGACATCGCATAGCCTCTATCATTGGGAGCTGGAATGCCAGCCGGGATACCATGACAAACACAAACAGTAGGATATGGCATCTTGCCAGCGGGCAGGTAAAACTGACCAACAATATTCAAGCCATCTACTTCCAGAGTAACAACCTTAGTGCGCATGAGCTATGTCAACCTCAATAGGGCAAAAAACTCCCTATTCCCGGAAGCACCAAGGATAGGTGAAGCCACCAGTCCCCCCAACCTGAAGCCATGGTCTATCATCCAGGCAATAAACCGCCCTAGAACCCTGGCATGCACCTGAGGCTGCTTGACTATACCCCCCTTACCCACCTCATCCCGTCTTGCCTCAAACTGCGGTTTGATGAGTACCAATAAATAACCACTATCCTTCAACAACTGAGCTACAGAGGGTATCACCTTCTCCACCGAGATAAAGGACAAATCCATAGTAGCCAAATCTACCTTTTCTGTCAGAGAGATAGGATAGCGGGCATTCACCCGCTCCATAACCACCACCCGCCTATCCTGCCTCAAGCGGTAGTCTAGCTGGCCATAGCCCACATCTATGGCATAAACCCGGCTTGCCCCCCGCTTGAGCAGGCAATCGGTAAAGCCACCGGTTGAGGCACCAATATCAGCCACCACCTTAGAGGAGACATCAAGCTGAAATTTATCCAGGGCATAGTCAAGCTTGAGCCCACCACGACCGACAAAAGGAGGCGGCTCAAGAAGGGTAATTGCCACCTCCTCAGCAACCAGAGTTCCAGGCTTAATAGCAGCTTTCCCATTTACCACCACCTCCCCCGCCATAATTAAAGCCTGTGCCTTAGCCCGGCTCTCCACCAGTCCTCTATCCACCAGTAAGCTATCAATCCTACGCTTTGCCAATTATTAACCACCCGCCAACGATTCCCTCTTCACGCTCATTCGGCATCGTTATAATAGCAATGATGCTCAGTGAAAGCAAAAACTCCCAATGCTTGAGTCTATTGCTCACTATAGACATCGTCATCCTTTATTTAGTAATATTACCAGTAAGGTAAAATAAATTGTACGATATTATCAAGAAAGAATTCGTTAAACTGATAAACGAGAACGGACTCCAAGGAGAGAAGGTCATAATTCGGGCAACCCCCCTCTCCCCCCAGCAGGCTATTGGCAACCCGGAGGACAAGGACTACCCGCTGGTTACAGGTGTCGAGCGCCTGATGCAGGCTGAGTTCAGAGATTCCCTGGGGCAAGCATTCACTGACATGTATGGTGACTTTAGCGGCAGGCTATCTGATATTGTAGAAATGGATTTGAAAAACAATTTCAAGAGAGCCATATTTATCTCCAGCCTCAATGCAGTAATGAGGCATCTAGGACTAATAACCAAGACAATACACTGCAGGAATAACCAGCCCAGAGAGTGTAGCTATGAACTGGTAAGGTATATAGAGGAAA
>JADHWY010000027.1 GCA_016783245.1 Dehalococcoidales bacterium
CCTAGCTACACTGTATCTGTAGCGTCATGATTATTCCTGGGTACTGAACGACCACATAGCCAAGATAACCATGATCAGCCCAAAGGCTGCCGCTACCATAGATTGCCGGATTGATTTTAACTAGGATATTCATCCTGAGGATAGCTTGCGCTCATTCAGTGGCGATAGTAGAATACATCCCAGCATGATAGAAGGAGAATCTCTTGTTCAGGGTTGAGGTCTCAGTAAGGTTTGGTTTTCCAGACCCACGGGGTGAGGCATTGCAAAAGGATATCCGTGACCTTGGCATCGCCATCGCCGACCGGGTCAGGGGCAGCGACATATATCTGCCTGAGCGCTTTATTCATTGGACTCAGCATCCTAGGTGGACGAGGGAGGCACCGAGGAAGTATGGAGATGGCTTCGGCATTTTCTTGAACGCTGTGGAGTGGGCTAAGAGTGGCTAAAAAGACCCCTATGAGCTATATTTCGTCCTGGAGCGGGGGTAAAGACAGTTGTTTTGCTTGTTATCTGGCGCTCTGCGAGGGGTATAAAATATCTCACTTGGTAAATTTCATTTCCAAAGAATTTAACAGAGTAAGCTTTCACGGGACTGAAGACAGGTTAATTCAGCTACAGAGCCAATCCATTGGCATTCCTCTTTTACAGAGAGAGACCACATGGAATGGATATGAGCACGAGTTCAAAGAAGCAGTGCAAAGCTTGCTCCCCGATGGCATAAAGGGGATGGTTTTTGGGGATATTTATCTACAAGAACATAGGGACTGGGTGGAGAGAGTTTGTGGTGACCTGGGGATTGAAGCGATTGAACCGCTGTGGAATAAAAATCCAGAAAAGATTTTCACTGATTTTATTGATGCTGGCTTTGAAGCGATTGTAGTCAGCGCTAAATCCGAACTGATTGATGAGGATTGGATTGGACGCTGGGTAGATAGGAACTTTCTGGAGTATTTAAAATCAAGGAACATTGACATTTGCGGAGAGAATGGCGAATACCATACTCTAGTGGTCAACGGCCCCTTCTTTAAGAGAAGGATAGAGATAATGGAGAGTAGAACCATTAATAAGGATAACCACTGGTTCTTGGATACCTGTAAATATCGGCTTGCCTATTAACGCTCACTGAATGACCACATTGTGACTTGACAAAAGCGTCATATCATCTATAATATAGCGTTAACTGCTTGGCTGTGACAAAGGAAAAGTGACCGGGACTAAGATACCAAGCTTTAGACCCAAAAAGCCCTCCCGTTTCTCCCGCCATCCGGAGTCAGGTTATGTAGTAAGAGGCAGGATATGGGTGGAGAAGGACGGCGAGTTGTATTTGGGATGGGGAAGAGTAATGCTGCTGGAACGCATTGATGAATTTGGCTCAATCGCAGCGGCGGCCCGCTCTATGAAGTTAGGTTACCGCAATGCCTGGCTTTGGATAGAAGCAGCGAATCGTCTGGCGCTGGCACCTCTGGTTGAGAAAACCGCTGGTGGGGTTGGGGGAGGACATGCGAGATTAACAGAGGAGGGGCGAAAAGCTGTTAGTCAGTATAAGGAGCTGCGGGCTAAATTGGAGGAATTTCTGAAGCAGGTTGGGTAAATTTTTTTAAAGCAGCGCTATATCTAATGCGATATAGCCCTTTGGACTCGGCAGGTAAGACCCGCAATTTTGGTCTCAGTGCGATGGAGAAAGAAAGCTAACAGACAAGTTGAGTTAAACGAAAGGAAGATAAACCAATGAAAAAGCTACTCGGTTTATTCTTGGTAGGATTACTGATTCTCATTCCTATTGGTGGCTGTAGTGAAAGGGAGGAGGCACCTATTGGCATGGCGGTTGAATTTATGGACCATGCCGCCTGTGCCTATATAAGTCGGGATAAGGGGTGGTTTGAGGAGGAAGGTTTGAAGCTAACTACCTACGAGAGCTATGTAACCGGTATGGCTCTGGCGGCTGCTTTAGGTCGGGGGGATATTGAGGTCGCCTATATCTGCCTGGTTCCAGCTATAAATGCCTATGCCAACGCCGGGGTGCCAATAAAGATAGTAGCCGGAACCCATAAGTATGGCTATGGTCTTGTTGTTGACCCTGAAAAGGTAAAGACCGTTGGCGATTTAGAAAAGCCTGATATTCGTCTTGGGTGTGTCAGGGAAGGCGGCGCCGTAGATGTAGTCCTACGCAAGACAATAGATAAGCATAATCTTGATGAAGATAAGGTATTAGATAACATCCAGCGGATGAATCCGCCAAAGCAGGTCCTGGCGATAAAGATGGGACAGTTAGATGCTGCTTTTCTCCCCGAACAGTGGGCGACTATGGCTGAAGAGCTTGGCTTTAAGATGTTGCTCATGAGTCAGGATGTCTGGCCTGAGATGCAGGGTAGCGTTCTGGTGGTTAAGGAGGACTTAATAAGTAACCATCCCGAGGTGGTGAGGAAACTGGTAAAGGTATCGCAAAGGGCAACAGATTGGGGTAACCAGCACCCTGATGAAGCGGCGGAGGTTATGGCTCGGCAATTGCAAGCCGCTGGCGGGGAGATTTTCCCGGCTGAGGCAGCCGAGGTAGCTGCCAAACTGGAAATCACCCCTGAAGTATTGTTACGGTCTATGACTAGGCTGGAATATACCACTGCCATTGACCCTGAAGTGGTTCAGGAAACAGTAGATTATTTGGTAGAGCTAGGCTATATAAAGAGTAGCTTTGATGCTGAAGATATTCTGGATTTGAGATTCCTTGAAGGTGGATAAACTCAAGAAACTTAGACCGGGGTGGGGCATATTGCCCGTAGTCATATTTCTGGCTATCTGGGAGGTAGTAGCCCGACTTAATCTAACTCCGGGGCAATTCTTCTTTCCCCCGTTTTCTACTGTGGTAGGGGAGTTCTATTATCTGACAGCCAATGGTGTGCTGGGGGATAACTTTCTGAGCAGCCTGGTTCGGGTTCTGATTGGTTTCTGCGCCGGTTCTATAGCCGGTTTGGCCATTGGTATGATAATGGGGTGGAGGGATTTTGTACATAAGGCACTGAATCCCATAATTAGCCTCCTCTATCCCATCCCCGCCCTCGGTTGGTTACCACTGTTGATGCTATGGCTCGGGATAGGTGAAGCATTACCGATTACCATAATATTTATCTGCTCCTTCTTTCCTGTCCTATATAATACCGTCACCGGTATTAGAAATGTGGATAAGGATTATATCCGGGTGGCAAGGACGCTAGGGGCATCTGATGCCAAGATTCTGACCACAGTGGTTGTGCCCTTAGCCCTACCAAATATATTTACCGGGCTCAGGTTAGAAGCAGGGATGGCTTGGCGAGTGATAATAGCTGCTGAGATGGTGGCAATTCCTACTGGTATTGGAGCCTTGATGATGAGGGCTGAGAGCTTAATCCGCATAGACATCATCATAGTCTGTTTGATAGTATTAGCCGTGATGTGCCTTTCCTTTGAGAAGTTCTTTGAGTATTTGGAAGCGAAACTGACCACCAAGTGGAGGTAATTTGCCATCTATCAGGCTTGAAAATATAAGTAAATATATTTGCCGTGATGTCAATCTGGAGATATTCAATAAGGAATTATTGGTATTATTAGGACCAAATGGCGCCGGGAAAACCACTCTGCTTAATATTATCGCTGGATTAACCCATTATAATGGATCGGTGCTCTTTGATAGCGAACCAGTGGATAAGCTTGCTCCCAGTAAGAGAGGGGTAGGCTACCTGTTTCAGGATTTGTTCTTGTTCCCCCACCTTGATGTGACTTCGAATATAGCTTATGGCTTAAGAGCCCAGAAACAAGCTCAAAACGAGCTACAGGGCAGAGTAGAAGAGTTGCTACAATTGATGAAGATAAGGCACCTTGCCGCCCGTTACCCCAAACATCTGAGTGGTGGCGAAAAGCAGCGGGTTGCTTTAGCTAGAGCACTTGTCCTGTCGCCCAAGGTTTTGCTTCTGGATGAACCCCTAAGCAGCCTTGATATGCAAACCGCCAAATACTTGAGAATTGAGCTAAAGCAGCTACAAAAGAAACTAGGTATTACTACCATATATGTAACTCATGACCTAGCAGAGGCCGAGGAGATGGCTGATAGGATAGCTATTATCCAGGACGGTCATGTGCAACAGGTGGGTAGGCCGGAAGAGGTGTTTTTCTATCCTATAAATGAAGTGGTCTCCGATTTTATTGGAGCACCAAACATCCTACGCTGTGACCACTGCCGTAGCTTGGGGCAGGGGGTTATGGAGGTCGATTGTGGTGGGCTAAATATAGTTATTCCCGACGATGGAAACATGGTTAGGCGCATCGCTCTATTTCCCAGAGATTTATATATTTCTGAGACAAAGCCACCGGGACCAGAGGTGAACCGATTTAAAGGAACTATCACCAGCATTAGGTCTTGTGGGGATGCAGTTAGACTTGAGGTTAGGGTAGGTCAACATAGCCTGCTGGCTGAGGTGCCTAACCATATATTTGAGGATATGGATTTAACCGTGGACAAAGAGGTCTTCATGATATTAAAGCTGAGAAGAATAAAGGTTTATGAGGACAGGGATAGAGGGTAAAAGGTAGGTCGCATGAGCATAGTGCCATGAAGGTCTTACTGGTTGACCCATCCATTTGTCCATACGCATTCTTATCGAATTGGACAGCGCAACGAGCTACACAGTTTGACTCTGCCATAACATTAGATGTCAAATCCATAATCTTGTAATCGTGTTCCAATGGGTGTTATCATCCGTTGTGCTGTAGGACATAAGTGGATAACTGATGACATGATAAGCCTTTAATCGCCTTTAATTGTGGATAAAATGTTTGAGGGCATTATGAAACGATTAGCATTGTTAGTAGCCATTGGATTGTGCGTCCAAGTTGGTTTCTGTAGCTCAGCGCAAGCAGCGCCGGAAGACTCTGTTCAGGTCAAGGAGTTAAACTTTGTTTTTCTTCATGGTGCTGGTAGCAGTATCTGTGCTTTGCAGCTTTTGGCTGACTTCATCATGGAACAGCTACCGGCATATATCCATGGCTACGAACAAGCCAATCTTGGCACTAAGATTCGGGTTGATACATTGAAAAGGTGTTATCCCAACGATGTTGATATTAATACTTGGGCTAATAATATTGCTGACAGCATCGACAAGCATTTCCATAATAAGAAGAATCTAATCTTAGTTGGGCACAGTGCGGGAGGTAAGGCAGCCCTTTACGCAGTAGCTCAGAATATAGGCGGTTTAGCTGACAGGGTGGTGCTGGTGGTAACTATCAATAGTCCTGTTAAGCCTCTGGAGGATTATTATGTTACTGGTGGTGGAGCCGCACTGGATTATTGTCGAGCCCGATGGTTACTCTTGGACCGAGGCATTTGTAATTCTGTAGTCTACTATGATAGCTCTCAAGATGGGAGCTGGGTAGGTGGCAATAAACACTGGTTAGCTTTCATATCGGGTGAAGCTGCACCGCTTAGTGAGCAGTTTGATGTTGGTAGAGTTGACGCTTTGCCCAGAAACATGGATGACGGCATTATACCGGTCTCAGCTCAATATTCTGATGGAGCTGATGTAGTCTACTATGGAGAGTATGGTCATAGCGATTTTACAGTCTTAGATGAGGTAGCTGGGTTCATAGCGGATCAAATCCTCCGCTATCTTTTTGGTGGGCGTATAGAATGCTCTGTCTTTGCTAGAGGTGGTACTTTCGAACATAAGGCTGATTGGCTACTGGGAACAGATTACTGGGAGGATGTTGTCGGTGAAGTTCTTGCCAGTAGCGGTAGACTGTGGCATATGAATAAGTCCTATACTAAGTGGCAAGAGTGGGATGACGTGGTTGGGGAGTGTCCTCCTGAGGGCAAGCGGAGTAGTTGCCAGATTAGTCGAGCGAGTTCCCCGTTACTTACGAGCATTAAGGAATCGCGCTGGTTGAGTACTGATAACCATGAAGATTGTCAGCTCTACTTACGGACCAGAGCTGCTCCTAGAAATTGTGTACAGGTGGACTGGAGTATTTATCAGCAGGGGTTATTGCCCATGGGGATTAAGCGTGACCGTTATGAAGTTGAAATAGTCACTGGCATGCCCCTCACCAACATTAGACATGTGTCATGGTCAACTGATGACCCTCGTGACTTGAGGGTGCGAATATGGTCGGAAGCAGAAAGCCCCTTCCGGTGGTTCAAAGCTGAATGGAGAGCCTACTCTAAAGAAAGCCGGCAGAGGAAAGTTGTTGATGAAATTCCTGGGCAGGCGTTCTTGGGAGCTACTCAGGTAGTCAAAAAGCTTATTGCTGGACGGAATGATTGTTATAATTAAGCTAAGCGTCAATTACATTCCAAGCTTGGCTCGAGTCTTGACCAAGTGAATCAGGCTATCTCGAGCTACAATCCCGATTACCTTATCTTTTTCTAACACTGGCATCTGGCTAATTTCCAACTCATCCATTTGCTCGAGTAGGCTTGCTGCCGGTTGTTTAGGATGAGCAGTCTTAAGCTCACTAGCAGGTGTCATAATTTTACCTATGCGGGTAGAGTTCCAGCGTTCTTTGGGTATTGGTTTTATATTACGCATAGTCACGACCCCTTGCAATTTAACATCATCAGCTACAACGAAGTAACACTGCCCCGTAACTAGAATGTAATCCCGCACTAATTGACCAAGGCTGAGCTGCTTGGTGATAAAAGGACATTCCTTAGTCATTATATCCCGAGCCGTAATGCTTTGAAGAGCTTTATCCACTGCCGTTTGACGATGGCTCTGTGCTGCTGCGTTCTCTAAGGGCCACCCGAGAAGTAGTAACAGCAGCCCGACAAACCATTGATGGGCGACAATCATTATCAGGATACCTCCAGCAATGAAGAGTAAACCAATGCCCCGGCCAGTCCAGGTAGCAATACGTGTTGCCCGGTCATAATCGCCAGTCGCTACCCATAGGAGTGCTCGCAAAACTCTGCCTCCATCTAGAGGAAAACCAGGAATAAAGTGGAATAAAAACAGCATAAAATAAATAAAAGCTAACCATTGAATGAGTCCAGCAATCATAATGCTGCCAGCGTTTACCAGTGCAAGATGAACCCCGTAAAACATTCCGGCTATTATTAGGTTGGACAAAAGTCCAGCCACAGCCACTAACAGCTCCAGAGTAGGGAGAGTGGCTTCTTTAGGTATCTGAGACACTCCGCCGAAGACAAATAAAGTAACACCCTTCACTGGGATACCTTTACTGATAGCCATAAAGCTGAGGACAAATTCACGGATACTTACAGCTGTGAAAACAAGCAAGATGGCGGCTATTCCAAGGATTATCCTTTGCCATAAGGGATAAGCCTCGGGGAACTGGGTCACCACGAGTGCTATTATTAAGACAGAAACGACAGACCAGGTATAATGTAATCGGACGCGAATCCCCGAAATCCGACCCAGGCTAGGGGCATTTCTCATTTTCTCCTCCACAGTAATATAACCAGTGAATTCGCAGCATAAGGCAGCGTGACTACTAACGTGTGTCCTCAGCAGAGTTGACACAACTCATGTATTGGGCATTTTGAGTAGGTAGCTCGTTTTTGTCAAGCTCTCTCAATTCTGTAACGTGGCTGCGCTCTTCCTTTTTACCAGTTTTAGGCCTTTAGCCCTTGGGTTTTTAAGCCCTTATAATTTTTTAGGCAATTAGCCATTGAGCACTGCTGAGAACTGCTGAAGAGGATTAACACCGGTCCAAAACATTGAACTGGCACCGAAAATTGCTCTCTGATTAAGGTGGATGCTGTCCTCCAGTGGGCTGGACAGAAGTGTTGATTGTGTGATATCATATATCAGAAGTCATAAGTTCGGAAGGGAGTGGAGAATCGTACAAGGAGGGTAGAAAGTGACCTGAAGCAAAGGATGATGTATGAGCGGGGTATTCTCTATTTACAACTTACCTTACAGATGTAGGGTTGCTCAGTCTTCTTCCTCATGAATGTCCTGATAACTGGATTTATTATTCTCTTCCTTATAATCAAGCTTTTCTCATCCTCATAAATGCCCTAGTAACTGGATTTACTATCCTTTTCCCTCTCATCAAACTCTCCTCATCTCCAAATGCCCCTTTTTTACATGCTACAAGTAAATCACCCCCGTGCTGAGAATCTATCCCGTTATTGTTGCCACTGCAAGGCTTCACTCAGACTCGCTGTTTCCGAGAGAAGGGAGGTGAAAGCAACATGCTGGTTACCAGCAACGGGATCGATATTGAGATTGACAGAAAGCAAGTATGTCGCTATGCAGGATATGGTGCTGATTACAAACTGTCAGCACGTATCTCGTCTTTGATTGATGAGTATGTAGAGCTTGTTCAGCACCTCACCAAACCGTTCTATTCATATGTTATCAAGAATATTGAGCGAGTTGAGGGCTCCAGTGTTTTCATTGAGGATTCAATCGTCTTCAGAGGCCGTCGCATCGCCCGATTGCTAGAACAGTGTTGCAAAGTTTCGGTGTTTGTGGCGACAATAGGCAGGGACTTGGAGGAAATGGTCTACCGGCTGGCTGGGGATAGTTTTATACTCCAGGCAGTCTTGCTAGATGCAATAGGGTCAGATGTTGCTGAGAAGGTGGCTGACTTTGTCCAAGGCAAGATAAGAGAAATAGCCAATGCTCGAGGTCTCTGCATAAGCCAGCGCTTCAGCCCTGGCTATTGCGACTGGGACATAGGTCAGCAGAAGATGGTCTTCCGGGCTGTGGGCAGGGATTCAACAGGAGTTCGCTTGACCGAAAAGTGTCTGATGATTCCCCAGAAATCGATATCAGGCATTATTGGCATTGCACCCCCAGATAGCAATGTGGAAAATTATAACCCCTGTAAAACCTGCGACAAACATGATTGCCCTGGCAGGAGAGGGGTATGATTCGGAGGGGAGTGACAGGGGGTAGCTTCAAGCCCCTTACCGAAGAGTCAATAGATAGAATTCACCAGACTGCGATGCGGGTCATTGAGGAGGTAGGTTTTGAGATAAACTCGGAAGCAGCATTGGAACTCTTCAAGAGGGCGGGAGCTTGGGTGGACCAGGAAAAGAATCTGGTGCGCCTGTCTCAGAAAAGGGTTATGGAACTCATCGGGATGGCACCTTCCGAGATCAAGCTCTGCGGCCAAGATGAGAAGCAAGACATCCTCTTGGGTGGGCAGCGTGTATACACCGGAACTGGTGGCACTGCCCTTTATATCTATCACCCAGACACTGGACAAAAGCAACTAGCCACCTTGGATGACCTGAAACGCATTGCCAAACTGGTTGATAGGCTGGATAACATCCACCTGTTTATGCTGCCTACCTATCCCAGCGAGCTGCCCGTAGAGCAGGTAGATGTAAACCGCTTCTTTGCCGGGCTAGACAATACCACCAAGCATGTCATGGGAGGTGTTTACACTCCTGATGGAGTGAAGCAGGTAATACGGATGGCGGAGATTGTCGCTGGCTCCAGTCAGAGACTTCACCAGCGTCCTCTTATCTCTATGATAGCCTGTAGCATAAGCCCCATGAAAATGGACGGGCAGTATGGTGACCTGGTGGTGGCCATCGCCCAAGCTGGCATCCCTCTGGTGTGCCCCGCTGAACCTCTATGTGGGGCCACCTCGCCAGTAACTCTTGCTGGAAACCTGGTAATCCAGACTGTAGACTCCTTGATGGGGGTGCTCCTTACCCAGATTATTAATCCAGGGACACCGGTCATCTTTGGTTCGGTGTCTACCAACACTGACTTCAGGGACCTCAAGTACCTGGCAGGCTCTGTTGAGATGGGTCTCCTTAATGCTGCTGGCGCTCAAATGGCGCAGTATTACAAACTCCCCTTCTATGCTACTGGTGGTATGACCGATTCAAAGATGCTGGATGCCCAGAGTGGCTATGAATCTGCTCTCACCAGCCTGCTCTGTGCCCTGGCGGGTGCCAATTTCATCCACGACGCCGCAGGACTGATGGAATTCGCGCTAACCGCATGCTATGAGAAGTATGTCATAGATAATGAGATACTGGGAATGGTGATGAGGGCTGTTGAGGGCATAAAGGTCAACGATGATACCCTGGCCTTTGACCTCATCAAGCAGGTAGGTCCCGGGGGTAATTTCGTCACCGCCAAGCACACCAGGCACTTTATGCGGGGTGAGCATTACCTGCCCTCCCTGAGCGATAGGGATTACAGGGAGGATTGGGAAGCTAGGGGAGGAAAGACCACCTGGGAAAGGGCAGCGGAAAGGGCGAAGGGGATTTTAGCCAGCCATAGCCATAGCCTGCCCGCTGCGATAAGACAGCAAGTGCTCTCGGAGATAGCGGGCATTGTAGATTGATATGCTAGTAATCGGGGAAAACATCAATGCATCAAATAGGTCTGTGGCTGAAGCCATCGCCAGCAGGGATAGGGAATTCCTGCAAAGTTTGGCTAAGGCTCAAATTGCTGCTGGGGCTGATTTCATCGATGTTAATAGCGGCGTAGGGAGTGGCTCCCCAGAGCATGAAGCCGTAACTATGGGGTGGTTGGTGGAAGTGGTTCAGGAGGTTACAGACAGGCCGCTTGTTATCGACAGCAACAGCCCGAGTGTGATAGAGGCTGCGCTACGCAAATACCGTGGTGAAAGGATAATGATCAACTCTGTCACTGCTGAGCCTGAGAAGCTAGCATCCATCGGCTCTTTGGCAGCAGAGCGTCAAGCCTGGGTGGTGGCGCTGGCTATGGGAACGAATGGGATACCCAGCAGTGTTGAAGGGCGTCTAGCTGCCTGTGGGCAAATAATGGCACACTTGACTCAGTTAGGTTTGGAGGCAGAGCAGATATTTTTCGACCCCTTGATGCTTCCTATTGCTGTGGATTCTGCCCAAGGAGTAGTTACACTGAGGACTCTGGAGCAGATTAAGTCTCGCTATCCGGCTGCCAAGACTGTGTTAGGTTTGAGCAACATCTCCTACGGTCTACCCTGTAGAAGGCTGGTTAACCGTGCCTTCCTGCTAATGGCAGCCTACGCTGGACTTGATGCGGTGGTCTTAAATCCCCTTGACGCCAAAATGATGAGCTTTATCAAGGTGGCTGATATGCTTACTGGTAAGGACCCTTCGTGTAGAGGATATATCAGGGCTCACAGGAAGGGCATTTTAGTAGACTAGGAGAAGTATTATAAATACCTCCTAACAAGACTGATAATGTGACGGGGAGGAATAGTGTGCCCAGAGAAGGGATATTAGTACATAATCCATACGAAAGAATGACCGGTGAGCAAATTCAGCAAATTCACCAGGCTTCTATGCAGATTTTGCATGACCCTGGCTTGATATCCTTTAATCGCGAGGCCGCTGAGATATTCCATAGCAACGGTGCGGAGGTTACGATAGTTTCCTCCGGTGACAGTCCCTGTTGGCTTGTGAAAATACCAGAGAAACTTGTTCTCCATGCCCTTGA
>JADHWY010000028.1 GCA_016783245.1 Dehalococcoidales bacterium
CAGATTGCCCTTCTGGTAATGACAATCTCCCGGGTGGCAGCCACAAACCAAGACGCCATCTGCCCCTGCGGCGAATGCCTTCAATATCAGCACCTCATCCACCCTGCCGGAACACATTATTCTTATTATCCTCACGTTCGGGGGATACTTTACCCGTGAGGTGCCAGCAAGGTCAGCGCCGGTATAGGAACACCAGTTGCAGAAGAGTCCGACTATTCTCGGCTCAAATTCATCCATAGTTGCCTCCTCAAGCTTCAGCCATCTGGCATGGTTATTTGCTGGCACATTGACTCAGAGAGCATAGCTCTGAAATTTACTAAAGATAGGGTGCTAATACCTTCATTGGTGACACGATATTTCTCTGCAAACCTAAGGCATTAGGCTTGATACCTAAGGCAACGCCTATCAATTGAGTCAGGAACAAAACGGGAAGATTATAATTGGTCTTGAACTTGCTATTGACTTGGCTTTGATAGGCATCAAGATTAATCTGACACAAGGGGCAAGGGGTAACTAGGCATTGCGCCCCATTTTCCTGGGCGTTGCGCAGCAGTTTATTTATCAATTCCAAAGCCAAATCCTGCTCAGACATAACCAGGGAGCCACCGCAACAGCGGGCCTTCAACTGCCAGGAGACAACATCAGCCCCCAAGCTTGCTACCAATTCATCAAGCGAGCGAGGAGATTCTGGGTCATCAAAGCCAACTGCAGGGCGAACCAGTTGGCAGCCATAATAAGATGCCACCTTGAGCCCCTTAAGGCTCTTGCTCACCTTAGCCCCAATGACATCCGGTGTAACATCGCTATACAAGACCTCAGCTAGGTGGCGAACACGAACCCCTCCGTGGTAGTCCAAATTGCCGGCAGCCAGAGCTTGGTTCACCTGGTCTCTGAGGGCAGGGTATTCTTTGAGATGAGAATCGGCTCCGTCCAGGGTAATATAACACGAAGAACAAGGGGTCACTAGGTCAAACCCCCTCTTTTCAGCTAGTGCTAGATTCCTGGCTGCCATGCAAGTAGCCTCCAGTTTATCCACTGAGCCATAGGGGCTGGAGCCACAACAATTCCAATCCTCAAGCTCTATCAAGTCCATATCCAGTTCCTTGGCAACAGGTGGAACAGAAAGACCTAGGGGTGAAGCAGTGGCCTCCGCTGAGCAACCGGGGAAATAGGAATAATATCTCATTTTGCACCTCCCAGAGCCCTGGCTTTATCAAGGATAGCTTTAAGTTCTCCCCTTCCCTTTATTCTGCTCGGCCTGAGCGGCATGCGCTTATGCAAAAGCAAGCTCAGCCCAACCGGTGCCATCTTAAGGGCGGCAAAGGGGTTTGTTTGCAGGAAGAGCTTGAGCATCATGCCAAGTTCATACACCCGACCATTGCCCTTGGCAGAATCTACGAAGCATTTATACATCACCGGTGTCCGGCTTCGCTTGGTGCTCAAGCCATCCCGGATAGCTATAATTTCCAGGGCATGCATAATATCAGTGGGTTTAATGTCCCTCGGGCAACGTACTGTGCAGGTATAGCAAGAGGCGCAGAACCACATTGAATTGCTGGATAATAGCTCATCCCTTAGCTCACCCCGCACCATGGCAATAACCTGCCGCGGTGTGTAATCCCATCTGCTGGCGGTAGGACAAGAGCCGGTGCACATACCGCACTGAATACAGGAGCGGATAGCTTCGCCACCAGGGATGGAACAAACCTCATCTATAAAGCTCACCTCAGCAGCCGGAGCTTTGACTATTGTGTTAGTCATTCGGATTCCTCCTTATCTCTAAATCCAGGGCTTTATTTATACCAATACCCCTTCTATCTCAGCCATCAACTGCTCTGTAGTGAAGTGCCTACCAGTATTGGCACCGCTGGGGCAGGCTGCTACGCACACACCACAGCCTTTGCACAGTGTTTCATTGACCTGGCAGACCCTCTTTTCCTCATCGAAGGAAATGGCATGGAAAGGACAGAGGTCATAGCATATCTTGCACCCACTGCATAGCTCCTCATCGATGGCAGCGGTAGCAGCCTCAACCTCTATTGACCCGGCACTAATCATAGCTAGAGCCCGAGCAGCAGCCGCTGAAGCCTGAGCCACACTCTGAGGAATATCCTTAGCCGACTGACAGCAGCCCACTACGAAAATGCCATCACTCATTGTAGCTACCGGGTCAAGCTTGGGATGCTTCTCCAAGAAAAAGCCGTCGGCGCTCCGGCCAATTGAAAACAGCCTGGCAACCTCTTCGGCATCTGACCTCGGTTGAAGAGCCGTGCTTAACACTACCATATCAACAGGGATACGGCGTTGACGCCCGATTAGAGTATCCTCACTAACTATAATAAGCTTGTCCTGCTCTTCAGGGCTTTCGGCTACATCGGTTATCTCGGCAGGGCGACCGCGGATAAATATTGTGCCTTCTTCCAGAATACGGTTATAGAACTCTTCAAATGCTTTACCAACGCACCTGAGGTCAATATAGAATTCATAGACCTGAGCTCCAGGAACATGCTCTCTTATCAGGTGCCCGAACTTCATCGAGTACATACAACATACCTGCGAGCAATACTCGTGATACTTCTTATCCCGGCTGCCTACACAGTGGATAATACCCACTGTTTTTGGACTAGACCCGTCTTTCAATAAAACCTCTCCCTCGGTTGGTCCTGAGGCATTAATCATCCTCTCAAACTCAAGGGCAGTAATTACATTATCAAGGCGCCCATAGCCATAATGGTAGAGCGGAGATGGGTCAAAGGCATCATAGCCAGTAGCTATGAGTATATTACCTATCTCCACCTCCACTGTTTCCTCCTCCATCTCCTGATTGATTGCCCCCGCTTGGCATGCCTTAACACACTCCATGCACTCCGAGCATACACCACAATTTAAGCAACGCTTGGCTTCCTCAATAGCCACCTTTTCATCAAAGCCTAGCTCAACCTCAGTAAAGCCCTCCCGCTTCTCCAGGTCAAGCGTTGGCATAGCCGGTTTTGCCTTTGTTTCCACTCCCTCCTTTGATACCTCTTTTACCCTTTTAATGGTGGTTGGTCTTCCCTCCTTCAGGTCGACCCCCCTGAGGTAGCGGTCTATAGAGATAGCTGCCTCCTTACCCGCAGCAATACCAGCGATAACATCAGCCGGGCCAGAAACCACATCACCACCCGCAAAAACGCCTTCAATATCTGTCTGTAATGTGACTTGGTCAACAGCGAGAGTCCCCCATCCAGTATACTCAAGCTCCTTGGGAAGCATTGCCTTATCCACTGCTTGTCCGATGGCGATAATCACATTATCAACGCTCATATCAAATTCCGAGCCCTCAATAGGCACCGGGCGCCGCCGACCACTGGCATCGGGTTCTCCTAGCTCCATCCGGATACATTGGATGCCAGCTAATTGGTTATCTTTGGTTAAGACTCTAACCGGTGCTGCCAGGATGTGGAGATTTACTCCCTCCCGCTCTGCTTCATCCACTTCAGTGCTAGCAGCAGGTATTTCCGCTCGGGAGCGCCGATAGATAATTGAAACCTCTCTTGCCCCAAGGCGGTGGGCAGTTCTGGCTGCATCTACAGCAGCGTTGCCTCCACCTATAACTGCCACCCGTTCCCCAAGGTCAACCTTAATCCCTAAGCTTACCTGCTTTAGAAAGTCGAGAGCATGGATTACACCCTTGGCATCTTCATGAGGGATACCCATCTTCTGGCTTATTCCAGCACCGGTAGCCAGAAATATCGCTTCATAGCCCTTATTGAAGATGTCCTCAAGGTTCTTCACCGGGGTATTGGTCTTTATTTTCACCCCCAGCTCCTTGATATAGCTGATTTCATTGTCCAACACCTTCTTGGGCAACCTATATTCAGGGATACCATAGCGCAACAGACCACCGCTTTGAGGGGCAGCCTCAAAAACGGAAACTGGATATCCCTCCTTTATTAAGTCATAAGCACAGGCTAAGCCCGCTGGACCAGAGCCAATGATAGCTACTTTATCTTCCTTTGTCCTTTCAATTGGGGCTGCCTTTTCTCTTCCCACCTTCAGCTCGTAGTCAGCCATGAAGCGCTTTAGAGAGCGGATAGACACAGACTCGTCAACCTTCCCCCGTTCGCACTCTGATTCACAAGGGTGAGTACAAACCCGCCCACAGACCCCAGCAAATGGCATAGTTCGTCGCAATATCTCAACAGCCTCCTTGAACTTGCCCTGAGAAATAAGGGCTATATACCCTTGGGCATTGACCCCAGCAGGACAGGCAACTCGGCAGGGTGGGTAACCCTGCTTATCGACAGCAAAAACATTAGGCACAGCTTGGGGAAAAGGCCTATAAATTGCCTTCCTCTGACCTAATCCGAGGTCAAACTCGTTAGGTACCTCAACGGGACACACATTAGCGCACTCCCCACAGCCAGTACACTTGTCAACATCCACATATCTAGCCTTCTTCTTTATCTTGGCCTTGAAGTTGCCCACATATCCTGAGACTTCAACCACCTCGCTATAACTCATCAGTTCAATATATGGATGAGAGCCCACCAGGCTCATCTTGGGGGTGAGAATGCAAGCTGAGCAATCAAGGGTGGGGAAGGTCTTGTCTAGCTGGCTCATGTGCCCACCAATGCTTGGCTCCCTCTCTACCAGGTAGACCTTATGCCTAGAATCAGCAATCTCTAGGGCAGCTTGAATACCAGCGATACCCCCTCCTACCACCAGGGTATTAGGGTTGACTGGGACCTCCTTGGTCTCCAGAGGCTCCTGGTAAAAAACGCGCCTTACCGCTGCGCTTACCAGAGCCTTGGCTTTATCAGTAGCTGCACTATGGTCCTCCGTTACCCAGGAGCAGTGTTCCCTAATATTAGCCATCTCAAAGAGATAGGGGTTTAGCCCTGATTCCTGGCAAACCCGACGGTAGGTTCGCTCATGCATTAGAGGAGAGCATGAAGCCACCACTATCCGATTAAGTCCCAGCTCCTTAATATCTTGTCTAATAAGCTCCTGCCCCGGGTCAGAGCACATATACTTGTAATCGCGAGCGATTACCACAAAAGGCAATTTCTGAGCAAACTCAGTAACCGCTTCCACATCTACTATACCAGCGATATTAGTCCCACAATGACAGATATAAACACCAATTCTACGTTCCATTTTGCCCTCCTTTGCCTTCACTGTGTTCGGTGCAGACTATATCAAAAGGCCTAGTTCATTAAACCGAGTTATATTAACATATGAAAATGTCGAGGTCAAGAGTCCCAGTAGCCAAGGCTTGCCAATTTTCTTGACATTGCCTCACAGCCATAGTAAAATTTTTATACAGGGATTAGGCTTGTCAATGAAACAAATACAGTCTTTGCAGATGCGGCAGGAATTAACTCAAATCCTCCGAATGGAACAGGCTAGCTTGCTGGAAATGCCTGAGGAGGAGTTTCAAAGGCTCATTGCCGAGGTAGAAAGGAGCCCTCTTTTCCAAAGGCTTTACCAAAAAGAGAAGCTCATCCGCTGCCAGAGGTTCCCCAGAACTGATATTTCATCTAGCTTTTATCAACTTAAAGATGAGGTAGTAGCTGATAAAGGCTCCCTGGATGTTGAGTCCCTTTTGCTGAACAAGGAGCGCATCATTGGTCAGATACAGAGGTTAGGGCTGGAAAAATTCAAGCGATATTTCTTATTCCCTGAATCGGCGATGACCGTGGAAGGAATCGCTGGAGAATGTGATTTGGCAGTTTCAGAGGTTCAAAGAATCAATAGCCTTATCGATGAATTCTCCATCTTGAGCGAGTTTTATAACCCTTCTGCTCTCAGCTCAGATGTGATTCGCTATTCCAAGATTGCCTCGGTGGAGAAGAGCCGGGAGGGTTTTGTCATTGGCTATTTCTCACCCTCCTTCGCCCGAGGAAGGTATTCCATTGATTATGAAAGTTTTGAACAATTAAGGACTGGCGGGGATTTCAGCGAGACCGAGATTAAGCAAGCTAATCAGCTATTCAGGAGGCTGGAACTAATTAATACCCGTAAGGATACAGTAAGCCAAATACTGCAAAATACCGTTGAACACCAGGCACTTTATCTGGAGTCCGGTGATTTGAGGGCTCTTCTACCCTTCAGCCAGAAGGAGCTAGCCAAAAAGATTGGGCTTGCCCCTAGCTCGGTAAGTCGAGCCATCATGGGCAAAAGCATTGACACACCCTGGGGTAAAGAAATCCCTCTTAAACACTTCTTCCCCAGACCAAAGAGGTTCAAAAAGGAACTGCTCAGGCAGCTCCTTGAGACCGAAGAGGGGCTTCTCTCCGATGAGGCAATCAAGCTAAAGCTACAGGAGAAGTTTGGCGTGGCTATCTCCCGGCGCTCAGTAGCCAGCCTGAGGAAGGAATTGAAAATCCCCGCCGTTCGTAAGAAAGGCATATTCCTGGTGAAAGTAAGGAGCTGAAATGAAATGAGTATAGTTTATACCGATAAAGAAAAGTGTAAAGGCTGCTATGCCTGTATCCGTGGTTGCCCATGCAAAGCAATTAGGGTAAGAGAGGGCTTGGCTGAGGTAATTAGGGAACGCTGCATTGCCTGTGGCACCTGTATTAAGGTCTGCGTCCCAAGGGCAAAGCAGGTGGAGAGCGACATGGGAATAGTTTGGCAATTACTGGCACAATATACTAATGTAATCGTTATCCTTTCCGCATCCTTCCCTGCTGCCCTACTTAAGTGTCGCCCTGGGCAGCTTGTAGCCGCCCTCAAAAAACTGGGGTTTAGCGAAGTGATGGAGGACGCCTTTGGTGCTGAGCTGGTCGGCCAAGAATATGCCCAGCTCTTAAGCAAAGACAAGGATAGGCTTGTCCTCTCGTCTAACTGCCCGGCAGTAGTAGCCTACATCGAGAAGTATTATCCCCGGCTAATAGATAATCTGGCACCCATCGTTTCACCTATGATAGCTATGGGTAGGGTTATTAAATGGCAGCATAATCCGGAGGCTAAAGTGGTCTTCATCGGTCCTTGCGTGGCTAAGAAAGCTGAGGCCGTGGATGAGAATGTTACTGGGGTCATAGATGCTGTCCTAACCTTTGCTGAGTTGAAGGAAATGTTCGCCGCCAAGGAGATTAATCCTGAAACCGAGGAGGAAGGGCAATTCTCAGGTCCTAAGCCTAATCTGGGACGCCTGTTCGCCATGTCAGGAGGACTATTTAAGGTAGCAGGACTATCCGATAATATTCTAAAAAACGACGTTATCAATGTCCATGGTAGGGATTACGTGGTTAAAATCCTTCGGGAATTTGCTCAAAGCGATATTGCTGCCAGACTTGTCAACTTGCATTTCTGCCACGGCTGCATTGATGGACCAGTTATTGATAATGAGCTAAGCGGCTTCAGGCGTAAGGAACTCATCGCCAATTATGCCGTGAGGGAGGCGGACCCAGAACAAACGGATGGAGATATTGAGGAGTATGCTGACATTGACCTCAGTCGCAAGTTCACTGCTGAGGCCATCGGGCTAGCTATCCCCAGCGAGGAGGATGTTGAAGCTGTTTTGAGAGAAATTGGCAAGGCAGACCCCCAACTCCAGATGAACTGTGGTGCCTGTGGCTATGGCTCCTGCCGGGAGCTGGCTATCGCTGTCTGTCAAGACCTAGCTGAGGTTAATATGTGCTGGCCATATGTCGTTAACAAGTTGGAGGCTATTCAAAGGGACCTAATCCAAATGGAGAAGCTGACCTCCCTCGGCCAACTGGCGGCCTCTATTGCTCATGAGGTTAATAATCCCATAGCTGGCGTCTTGGTCTATACTCAATTGTTAACCAAGAAATTGACTGCTGACACACTCCCTAAAGAAAAGGCTCTAGATTACCTATCGAGGATGGAATCAGAGCTTGCGCGTAGCAGTCGGCTAATCCGAAACCTGTTGGATTTTGCTCGGCAAACAAAGCCAGCTCTTAGGTTGGTGAACATAAATGTGGTCATCGACCAAGCCCTCAGCTTGGTTGCCCATTCAGCCCAGATGCAGCACGTTGAGGTGATAAAAAACCTGAGCCCTACTCTGCCTGAGGTAATGGCTGACCCCGACCAGCTTCAGCAGGTTTGCACCAATCTCATCCTGAACGCCATTCAGGCCATGCCTGAAGGCGGTACACTGACCCTGCACACCTCAGCTGATAGTAAAGGTCAGGTCAAAATAGAGGTTCAGGACACAGGTATCGGTATTTCTCAAGAGAATCTGCAGAAGCTCTTTACTCCCTTCTTTACTACTAAAAAGGAAGTAAAGGGAGTGGGTTTAGGGCTAGCTGTATCCTATGGAATCATCCAGCGGCATCAAGGGAGGATAGAAGTTGACAGCGAGGAGGGAAAGGGAACTACCTTTGCTATCTACCTTAAAGCTCACTATGAATAAGAAAGCTAAAATCTTGGTTGTTGATGATGAAGCCGTTATCCGTGTATCCCTTCATGAATGGCTGACCGATGCCGGCTATCAGGTATTCACTGCGGGAAATGGCTCCCAAGCCCTGGAGATTATTCAAAAGGAGGAGCTGAGGATTGTTATCGCTGATTTGGTGATGCCAGGGATGGACGGAATCGAGTTAATGAAGAAGTCCAAGGAGCTCTCCCCCAACATTGAAGTTGTCATCATTACCGCTTACGGGAGTATCCCTACTGCTATCACCGCTATGAGGGAAGGAGCCTATGACTACATTGAGAAGCCCTTCTGCCCGGAAAGGGTCGAACTATTAATCGAGAAATTGGTGGAGCATCAGGAACTAATCGAGGAGAACCTTTCCCTACACCAGAAATTAGATGACCGTTACCGATTTGAGAATATCATCACTAAAAGCTCCAGGATGCAACAGGTGATTGAGGTAATTAAGGTTGTGGCCAAGAGCAATGCTACTGTATTGATTACAGGCGAGACTGGCACTGGGAAAGAGCTGGTGGCACGGGCTATCCACTCCCAGAGCCATCGCTGTGGTAAGCCATTTGTTGCTGTCAGTTGTGCTGCCTTACCCGAGAGCCTCCTTGAGAGCGAACTATTTGGCCATGAGAAAGGCTCTTTTACCGGAGCTTACACTCAAAAGAAAGGTAAATTCGAGGTCGCTAACAGGGGCACCCTCTTTCTCGATGAGATTGGCGAGATGAGTGCCAATATCCAGGTTCACCTGTTGAGGGTCTTGGAGGAGAAAGAATTCACCAGGGTTGGCGGCAATGAGCCCATTAAGGTTGATGTGAGAGTTATTTCAGCAACCAATAGAGATGCGAAAGAGATAGTAGGCAACGGGCAATTTCGGGAAGACCTCTATTATCGGCTGAACGTGGTTAATATTGAACTGCCTCCGTTAAGGGAAAGAAGAGAAGATATTCCTCTCTTAGCTCAGCACTTCTTGAAGAAGTTTGCCTTGGAAAATCAGAAAGAAATAACTGGATTTTCCCCCGAGGCCACCGATTATTTGTTGAGATACGAGTGGCCGGGCAATGTCCGGGAGCTGGAAAATGCTATTGAAAGGGCGGTTATATTAACCCAAAATCCATTTATTGAGGTTGCTGACTTGCCCCAACAGAACTTGCCACCGGCTCGCCCAATTTCACCAGAGAGAAACCTTAAACGGGTGGAGAAAAACCATATCCAGAATGTCCTGACCGAAGCTGGTGGGAATTATACCAAGGCAGCTAGAATTCTGGGCATTACCAGAATGACCCTCTATAACAAAGCCAGGGCATATAGATTAGGAGTAAAGAAAATAGACAAAAGCTGATAACATTTTTACATCCAAGCTTTCCGTCTAAAGCGGAAAAGAGGCTATCCTGACCATTCGGGATAGCTTCTTGTTTTGGCAAGAAAGTTGCACTTAAAAGTGTGGAGGTGGTAGGAATGGAAAAGCAGGTAATCCTAGAGGCTCAAGAAACAACAGAGGGAGGTAAAGAAATGAAGCCAATATTGATAGTAGAGGATGAAGTTACTATGAGGGAGTCACTCCGAGATTGGCTCACTGATGGAGGCTACCCGGTAGAAACCGCAGAGCACGGTGAAGAGGCATTGGAGGCAGTCGGGGAACAGGACTTCAGTATCCTTATCCTTGATATGAGGTTGCCAGGGAAAAACGGACTTGAGGTATTAAGGGAAGCCAAGGCACAAAAACCACAGCTCAACGGTATTATCATTACCGCTTACCCCTCGATAGAGACCGCTGTGGAGGCAATGAGGATAGGAGCTGTTGACTACTTGCCTAAGCCCTTTAGCCTCGATGCCTTGGAAAAACTAATCCAGGAGACCCTCGGCCCGGTTCAGGTGGAGATAAAGCCAAAGGCAACCCCTGAAAAAGCTATAGCTCAGCCGCCTATAGCAGAGAAGGCAAAGGTTGAGGAAGTTATAGCTATAGCTCCGGAAGAAATTCCCCTTCACCTTAAGCAGGGCAAGGTCAACTTTGAGGCCGGTCGCTACCAAGAAGCGCTGCAGGAATTTCAAGGTGTTCTCGCCATTGCCCTAGGCAATATCGAGACTCGGGTTTGGATCCGAAAGACAAAGCAAAAGCTGGCCGAACCGAAAATTGAGGCAGTAGCTGAAGGGGAGACTTTACCTGTTGCTGAAGAGGCTAAACCCAAAGAGTGCATCTGGATGAAAATGGGACTAGTGGCTTATCGCCTCTGCACTCGAAGCTATGACTGCCTCACCTGCGAGTTTGACCAGGTGATGCAGGAGAGAATGGCTAGCGGTGAAGCCCCTGAGCTTGA
>JADHWY010000029.1 GCA_016783245.1 Dehalococcoidales bacterium
GGGTCTTGCCGCTGGCACTGGAAGTTGACACCATCACATTCCTGCCCTCCCGGACATAATTTATGGCTTCAGCTTGATGGGTATAAAAAGGCAATAACCCATGTTCACTGAGGCAGTCCTGAAGGCTTGGTACCAGAGGCTGGTATAACCCGGCACATTTCGCCTCACGGCGCGGAATATGCTCAGTATGAGCTATCTGACCGCTGTAAGTGGGTTGAGCTGCAAGATGATGAAGGAAGGCTAAGGTATCCATCATAGCCCCTGTCAGAAAACAGGAAGAATCTCAATTTCATAGTCGAGTATCTCTACATCGAAGCGACCATTAACAATAAAGTCCACCGCCTTGGACAGGATTTCATTAGTATATCGGTTATTATTGCTAACGCAACAAATCCCGAGAGTAGCTAACTGCCATAATTCATGGTCATCAACTTCAGCCACGGAGACATTAAACTTGCTCCTGATGCGGGTAGTAATGGATTTCAATATTTGTCGCTTACCCTTAAGCGATAGGTTCTCCGGGAAGCGAAGCTTAACCCGACAGACCCCGACATTCATGACCTGTGCCCTCAATAAGCAGATAAATTAAACAACCAGATTTTTTCTGTTTAGCATATCACTCAGGGTGATAGACGAAAGTCCTTTCCTAGGCTCAAAGGACTCTGTAGCTTTAACGCCACAGCCAGCAGAGATTGCGGGGGCAAGCTTAGAAACGACACCGAACCAAGGTATCAACTACAGCCCTAACTATACTCCCTAGGGGTTACAAAGTCAAAACAGAGTATTGCATCTCAGGCCTGATTATGGTATACTCATTTTAGATAAAGACTGAGTAATTAAGTGGGTTTCACTCCCACTTTTTTAATTGTGAGGGAAAACAATAGGGTCGGAGGTTTTAATCTTAGATGAAGAGCGAATTTATGCTTGCTATAAGTCAGCTCTCGGCGGAGAAGAACCTGCCTAAGGAGGTGGTTATTGCTGCGGTAGAGACAGCACTGGTATCGGCTTACAGGAAGGACAATTTTGCTCCCAACCAAAATATTTCAGTCAAGCTTAATCCCACTACTGGCGGGGTTAAAGTGTGGGCGGAGAAAACTGTAGTTGAGCAACCTTCAGATATACGCCATGAAATCTCGCTAAGCGAGGCGAGCAAGATTAAACTAGATGCACAGATTGGTGAGACTATTGAGGTGGAAGCCACCCCGCGCAATGCTGGGCGCATTGCTGCTCAAACGGCAAAGCAGGTTATTCTTCAGCGCCTTCATGAGGCAGAGCATAGCGCCATATTTGAGGAATATTCTGACAAGGAAGATGATATTGTCACCGGGTTGGTGCAACGCATTGAGTCGAGGCAGATCCTTATCGATTTGGGTAGAACAGAGGCAATACTCCCTGCTACTGAGCAGGTGCACAATGAGAGGTATCGTGTAGGTCAAAGGCTTAAGGTTTATCTTCTGGAGGTAGTTCGGACTGGTAGAGGACCTCAGGTGGTAGTATCACGCTCTCATCCAAATTTACTTCGTCGGCTCTTTGAGCTGGAGATTCCTGAGGTTCTTAATGGGGTAGTGGAGTTGAAATCGGTCGCCCGTGAGGCTGGCCACCGGAGCAAGGTAGCAGTAGCAGCACGCCAGGGTGGTATTGACCCGGTTGGTTGCTGTGTTGGACTTCGTGGTATCAGGATACAAAATATTATGAGAGAGTTAAATGGCGAAAAACTAGATGTGGTTACATGGAGCCCAGATGCCTCGGTCTTCGTTGCTAATGCGCTTAGCCCAGCACAGGTGTTAAGTGTGGGGCTGGATGAGGGCGAAGGGATAGCTACTGTGGTTGTACCTGATAGGCAACTATCGTTAGCCATCGGCAAAGAGGGGCAGAATGCTAGATTGGCAGCCAGGCTCACCGGGTGGCGGATTGACATTAAGAGTGCTTCAACCGCCGAGGCAGAAAGGTTGGCAAAAGCTGAGCTTTTACCTGAGGTAGAGGAGGAGACTGTAGTTGGTGAGGAGCTTCCTGCTGAATTACAAGCTATTCAGGAGCTGGCCTTAGCCCCCGCAGAAGCAGCGACTGAGCCTCTACACTCACTTGATACAACGCTTATTCCTCCTAAGACTTTGTTGGAACCACCGGCAACATTGGAGAAGCCTCAGATTCGGTTTGCTGAGGATGTTTTAGTATCTGGACCGACTAAGCCTGTGGCTAAATCGAGGAAGAAGAAAAAGAAGGACACTTATGACCGGGGTGCTGATGACGGCAGCAGGCTCAGCAAACGACGCCGAGACTCAGAAATCCTTGATGAGGAACAAGAGGAGTATTAATCCTATTTTGGTTAAGCACATACCCCAGCGGACTTGCGTGGCTTGTGGTAAAGTAAGACCTAAGCGGGAGCTAACCCGTTTGGTTCGAATTTCCGGTGGGGGTGTGGAGGTTGATACTGGTGGAAAGAGGGCAGGACGAGGTGCCTACTTATGCCGAGCACCAGAATGTTGGGAGATTGGGTTGAAGAAGGAACGGCTGGAACATACCTTGCGCACCACTCTTACTCAGGATAATCGGGAGCAACTTATTAGATATGGGAAGGAACTTGGATAAGGAGCGATTTGGTGGCAAAGGCGAGCAAGCCAAGTGAACCGAGGGCAAACCTGATTGAGATTCCTCACTCTGTAGCGGTGAGGCAATTGGCTGAACTGTTGCAGGTTAGTGCCATAGATATTATCAAGCAACTGATGAGAAATGGCATTTTCGCCAATATCAACCAGGTCATTGACTATGAAGCAGCAACCGCGGTTGCTGCTGACTTGGGTTATGAAGCTCAGCTGAAGCCTATGGCTACTATTGGCAAGAGTAAGAGGTATCGGCCTTATGGTGAGGAACTCAGTGGTCTGCGACCACGTCCCCCGGTAGTTACTATTATGGGGCATGTCAATCATGGTAAGACTAGACTTTTGGATGCTATCCGACAAACTAATGTAATGGCTACTGAGGCTGGGGGTATTACCCAGCATATTGGTGCTTATCAAGTAGAAGTCAATGGGCAAAAGATTACCTTCTTGGATACTCCGGGTCACGAAGCCTTTACCGCTATGCGAGCCCGTGGGGCACAGGTAACCGACATCACCATTCTGGTTGTGGCTGCTGATGATGGGGTAATGCCGCAGACTTTAGAAGCAATTGACCACGCCCGGGCTGCCGAAGTGCCCATCGTGGTAGCTATTAATAAGATTGACAAGCCCGATGCAAACCCTGAGCTGGTTAAGCAACAGCTAGCTGATGCTGGTTTACTTATCGAGGAGTGGGGGGGCGATATAGTCTCTGTTCCCATTTCAGCTAAGGAGAAGACAGGCATCTCTGAGCTGCTGGAAAACCTTCTGGTGGTGGCTGAGATGGAAGACCTTAAAGCAGACCCCTCTCGGCCGGCAGTGGGGGTGGTTATCGAAGCTGAGCTGGACAAGAGTAAGGGACCATTGGCCACAGTGCTTATTCAAACCGGAACCTTAAGGCTTGGGGATACGGTGGTGGGTGGTGGCACATGGGGTAGGATAAGAGCTATGTTTAACGATATGGGTAAACGGGTGAGGAAAGCTGAGCCAGCCATGCCGGTTGAACTCCTTGGTCTAAATAGTGTGCCTCAAGTGGGTGATATCTTAACCTCAGTGGCTGGCGAACACCATGCCCGGGCTTTAATACAAAAGCACCAACAGGAAATACAGCAACAGCCATCTCTATTGCCCAAAGCAGTGAGCCTTGATAATCTCTTTGCCCAAATAAGTGCTGGCCAGGTAAAAGAGCTCAATGTTATTCTCAAGACCGATGTTCAAGGTAGTATTGAGCCGATAAAAAGTTCTCTGGAACAGCTGGCAATGGAGCAAGTTCAGGTCAGAATTATCCATAGTGGCAGTGGCAATATTACTGAGAGTGATGTCATGCTAGCTATTGCCTCTAAGGGGCTCATTATTGGTTTTGGCACTGGCATTGAAGCCGGGGCACGGCGCTTGGCTGATGTGGAAGGTGTTGACATCCGCTCCTATAACGTGATTTACAATCTGGTGAATGACGTGGATAAGGCACTCAAAGGCATGTTAGAGCCCACTTATGTCGAGGTTATTGATGGTAGGGCTGAGATAAGGGCAATCTTTACCGCTGGCAAGAAGGGAAAGATAGCCGGTGTTTATGTTACTGAGGGCAAGGTGAGTCGGGGGGCCTCAGCGAGGGTGCGGCGCGGAGAACAAATAGTATGTGAATCGGAGGTCAGCAGCCTGAGGCGTTTCAAGGACGATGCTAAGGAGGTGACCTCTGGCTATGAGTGCGGGGTGGGTATCAGAGATTTTAGTGACTTCCAAGTTGGTGATATACTGGAGCTTTTCAGAAAAGAGAAGGCTGGTTAGGGAGCACTAATTATGGCACATCGCATCGAGCGGGTGAATAATCTTATTCGCCACGAAATTAGTGAATTGCTTCAGCGCCAAGTCAAAGATCCACGACTTGGCAATTTTGTTGCTGTGACCGAGGTTTCCACCTCCCCCGACCTGCGATATGCTAAAGTATTCGTAAGTTGTATGGTCAGCGAGGAAGAAAAGCGGAAGACGCTAAATGGACTGATTGCTGCTTCTGGTTTCTTCCGTAACAAGCTGGCTAAACGTCTGAGGCTGCGCCGTGTTCCTGAGCTAAGCTTTCAGTGGGATGATTCAATCGAGCGAGGAGCCCACCTCTTGCAGTTGATTGATAATGTTAGCGCTAATAGCACTCCAGACCGGCATAGTGATTGACTGTGGATGGCATACTAAATATCGATAAGCCCTGGGGTAAGACTTCCTTTAGCATCGTCTCTCTAGTGAAGCGGCTGACCGGAGAAAGGCGTGTTGGGCATGCTGGTACCCTCGACCCGGCAGCTACGGGCGTTTTACCTGTTTGCCTGGGTCAGGGGACGCGTATTATCCAATTTTTACTAGATGCTACTAAGGCTTATCGAGCCCAGATTGAATTTGGTGTGACTACAGACACCTATGATGCTACTGGTAGTATCACCAGTAAGGGAGACCCCTCTGGGATTAGCCGAGAACAATTGCTGTCAGCACTTACCTCATTTTGTGGCTTGATACAGCAGACCCCTCCAATGTATAGTGCCGTGAAGCATCATGGTAAGCCACTTTATGAATTGGCACGCTCCGGTATCAAGGTTGAGAGGAAAAGCAGGCTGACTCGGGTCTATCATTTGGAGCTTATAGACTGGCAACCGCCTGTAACTACTATAGAAGTGGAGTGTGGTAAGGGCACCTATATCCGCTCACTAGCCCATGATTTAGGGCAACTTCTGGGTTGTGGCGCTAATTTGAAGAGCTTGACCCGCTTGAGGTGTGGCCTCTTCGATATTGAGGATGCAGTTTCAGTGCCGCAGCTTGAGGATGCCTTCCGCTATGGCTACTGGCAACACTTTATCTATCCTATAGATATTGTGCTTTTACGTTGGGCGGCTATGGTTGTCGGTGATGCCACTGAAAAAGATATAAGGAACGGACGCCCTTTGGTTTTTGAGAGGGATGATAGTTTGCCCAGGCCTTCTTATAGTGCCCGCTGCCGTGTTTATACCCGTGATGGTTGCTTCTTGGGTGTGCTATGCTTTAATTCAGAAAGGGGGCAGTGGCAACCAGAGAAGGTTTTTTCGTGTAGCTGATAAATAGCCAAATTCCTTTCTGGTAGATAAGTATTTAACAGGTCTTGACAGTTTGCGTATAATAGGGGTATAGTTCAACCGACATTAAGAAGGGGGTGATTCGGGTGCAAGCATATTGCTTTAAGTGTAGAAAGAAGGTAGACATAAAGAATCCCCAGAGGGTTACCCTGAAGAATGGGAGGCCAGCTACGAAAGGGGTTTGCCCTACATGTGGGACTAAAGTATTCAGAATTGGTCAAGGCTAATCGGTAATTGATTTGACAGCAGGTAAGTTTTTTTGACCAATTGCATCAGCTAGAGGTGGAGTAAGTAAACCCTCTTCAGTATGAGCATCAAAGTTTAGTAGGAGTTTAGCTCCTACTTGCTGTGTTGATGATGTGTCTTGCTTATTAAGCGAGCCTATTTGTTACTAACCTCCGGCAAGATGTTACCGGTAACTGTTGATGAGGCTTTTTCTAGGCTTAATAGATATTGTGCGGCTAGGTTTGTGCCTTTTTCCATAGGTGCTACTGTTGGAAGGGAGGACAATTAAACCTTGGACAAGATAAATGTAGCCATAATAGGTGTGGGTAATTGTGCTTCTTCTCTAGTTCAGGGCGTCTACTACTATGGGGAAGCGAAAGAGAATGAATTTGTGCCCGGACTTATGCATGTCAATCTCGGGGGGTATCATATTAGTGATATTAACTTCGTGGCTGCCTTTGATATTGATAAAAACAAGGTAGGGAAGGACCTAGCCCAAGCTATTTTTACCCTGCCCAATAATACCTTTAAATTTTGTGAGGTGCCGACTACAGGGGTTAAGATTCAGCGGGGTATGACCCATGATGGCTTGGGCAAGTACCTGTCTCAAATAATAGAGAAAGCACCAGGACCAACCGCCGATATAGTCAAAATTCTAAAAGAAACCCAGACCGATGTGGTGATTAATTACCTGCCTGTTGGCAGTGAAGAGGCAACTAAGTGGTATATTGAGCAGGTGCTAGCGGCTGGCTGCGGCTTTATCAACTGCATTCCAGTTTTTATTGCTCGGGAGAAATATTGGCAACAGCGTTTTGAGCAAAGTGGGCTACCAGTTATCGGCGATGATATAAAATCTCAGGTGGGAGCTACTATTGTTCATCGTGTCCTTACCCGACTGTTTAGAGACCGTGGCGTTAAACTGGAACGAACCTATCAATTGAACTTCGGTGGTAATACCGACTTCTATAATATGCTAGAGAGGGAACGACTTGAGTCTAAGAAGATATCTAAGACTACCTCCGTCACCTCTCAGCTAGATTACCAGCTTGACCCTGATAATATCCATGTAGGTCCCAGTGATTATGTCCCCTGGCTGACTGACCGCAAGTTTTGCCACATTAGGATGGAGGGGCGAACCTTTGGTGACGTTCCTCTCAACCTGGAGTTGAAACTTGAGGTGTGGGATAGCCCTAACTCGGCAGGGGTGGTTATTGATGCTATAAGGTGCTGTAAACTTGCCTTAGACCGTGGACTTAAAGGAACCCTAGTGGCTTCCTCTGCCTACTTTATGAAATCACCGCCTGTTCAATATACCGATGACGAAGCTCGCAAAATGGTGGAAGAGTTCATTGCTAGTGCTCAGCGGGAGGTGAGCACACCCGTTTGATTGAGTCTCCACGGAGGTTTTAGGCAGCTACCGGTGAAGATAGCATTGGTCTCCCCGTATGATTTCACTTATCCGGGCGGTGTTACCCTTCATATTTCCTATCTCGAGCGCTACTTCACCAGGATGGGTCATGAGGTTAAGGTCATTGCCCCCGCCTCTAAGGTTGTTTCCAGCTTTGGCGATAGGTTCATACCTATAGGTAGACCTCGACCCATTCCCACCAGTGGTTCCATTGCTCGGGTTACTATTTCACCATGGTTATCCCCTAGAGTAAAAGCCGTACTTAACCAAGAAAACTTTGATATTATCCACCTTCATGAACCTTTAATGCCAATGTTATGCACTACCGTGCTCCGGTTGTCGCAAACAGCAAATATAGGAACCTTTCATGCTTGTCATGGTAGACCCGGGTATAATTTCGCTAAACCCATTGGCAAGTGGATTCTGAGGAGGTGGTTCCGCAAGCTTGATGGTAAGATTGCGGTGTCTAAACCAGCCATGGAGTTTGCCCATGGGCACTTCCCTGGATACTACAATATTATCCCTAATGGTGTGGATTTAGACCATTTTTCCCCTGATGTATCTCCGATTGATGAATTCTGTGATGGCAAGGTGAATATCCTGTTTGTTGGTCGTCTGGAGAAACGAAAAGGCTTGAACTATCTACTTGAGGCTTTTAGGCAGGTTAAGCAGGAAATTTCAAATTCTCGACTTATTATCGTTGGTCCTGGCACCAGGCTGAGACGTAAGTATAAGAGGCAGGTTATGAGGAGCGGTCTGAAGGACGTTGTCTTTGTTGGCTATGTAGCCTACGATGAATTACCCAGATACTATAAAACAGCCGATGTTTTTTGTGCTCCAGCCACAGGTCGGGAGAGCTTCGGCATTATTTTGCTTGAGGCTATGGCTGTAGGTAAGCCGATTGTCGCCTCAAATATAGAAGGTTATGCCAGTGTAGTAACCCATGGCGTTGATGGTCTATTAGTACCGCCTGAGGATAAGGAAATGTTAGCCCAGGCTCTAATTTCTCTTTTGACTGACCAATCACTTCGCCAGGAGATGGGAGCCAAGGGACGGGTTAAAGCCTTGGAGTATAGCTGGGAACACGTTGCCCAAAATGTTTTGAATTATTATGTTAGGGTACTTGGTGAGCCGCCGTGGAAGAAACAGTTTCCAGAATTTGAAGCGATGTCGATTTCAGTTTAAGCAAAATGCGGGGGTGGTTCGGTTAATACTGCTTCAGAAAAATTACGGTCAAAAGCAAATTTATCCAGAGTTCGCAGCGCTATAGCTTATCGTCTTACTGAACCAGTGGTGCGGGTTTTGGCCAGGACACCTGTAACACCTAGCACCATAACCTGGTTTGGTTTCATACTAGCCCTTGGCGCTGCGGCACTTGTTATTACAGGACATCTTCTTGTTGCTGGCTTTGTGGTACTTATTGCTGGTTTTTTTGATATCCTGGATGGGGCATTGGCTCGTCGTATTGAGCAAGCTACTCCTTTTGGCGCTGTCCTTGATTCCACAATCGACCGTTTATCTGAGGCGGCGCTGCTACTTGCTATTTTAGTGTTATATGCTGGAGAGCAGTCAGTCATGCCGATTTTGCTTGTTTTCCTTGCCTTACTTGGTTCTCTGTTAGTGAGCTATATTAGAGCCAGGGCGGAAGCAGTTGGTCTAGAGTGTCAGGTGGGGTTATTTACTCGAGCAGAGAGGGTCATTGTACTGGCACTAGGTCTTTTACTAAGTCACATTGCTAATGCCTTAATTATTGCCTTGGCTATTATAGTGGTATTCAGCTTTTTCACAGTTGGTCAAAGGTTAGTTTATGTGTGGCAACAAAGAAAAACTGGGTAGCTATTAGACGCTTTTATTTATAGCGCTATTTATGTTATAAATAGGTATCATGAAAGAGTAATGCACCTCCTGAGTCTATGGTGTATAGTTTGAGGTTAAGGTAACCCAAATACGCCATAGGGAGGTGCAAATGAAGTATATCGGACTGGACTGCCACAAGCAATATGACCACGCGACGATGATTGACACAGAAACGGGAGAAATCAAAGCAAAAAGGCTGGCTCATATTAAGGAAGACTTCAGCGATTTCATTGGTGATAGGGATGGCACCAGAATGGTCATAGAGTCATGCCGGGACTGGTCCCGGACATATGAGCTGTCCGAGGATCTTGTAGAAGAGATAATATTAGCTCATCCACTAAAGGTAAAGGCCATTGCCTCAGCTAAAATAAAGACCGACGCTATTGATTCCCGGACGCTAGCTCGACTACTGATGGCTGACCTTATCCCCCAAGCCCATCTAAGGAAAGCGGAGAATAGAGTTAAGCAAAGGGTAATCAGACACAGGGCTTTCATGGTAGTGATGAGAACACGGGTCAAGTGCAGAATACATGACTCGGTAGATAGCCAGCTATTACCGCCAGACGTACTTAAGGCAAAACCCATAAACCTGTTCTCTAAGAAAGGCATGAAATGGCTTACCTCTCTGGAATGGGCGAGGGATGAGGACAAGAAACTGGTTGAATCACACTTGCGAGTCATGGAAGCTATTAACCAGGAAATATCAATTACTAATGATATGGTGAAGGAAATATACGAGAAAGACAGGGATGCCCAGCTCCTTACCACTATCCCAGGCATAGGGGTAACCCTGGCGACACTTATCAGTACTGAAATAGATGGCATTGAGCGTTTTCGTTCTCCCTCCAAGCTATGTTCCTACGCGGGATTGGTGCCCTCCACTCATTCATCGGGTGGGAAAACATATCACGGGAAGATTACATCAGAAGGTAACCGGTGGCTAAGGTGGGCTTTAGTGGAAGCTGCACTGCCGGCGTCGTATGGTGATGCTGAAATAAAGGAACGTTTGGAAACTTTGAGAGCAAAGAAAAGGGCGAACGTAGCAAAGACGGCAACAGCGAGATGGCTACTCAAAGTCGTATACCATGTACTTAAGGAAAAACGACCATATATTACTGCCTACAATAACCAGAAAAAGGCCCGGGCCGCCTTTTATTTCGCTTAGCGAATCCACTAAAGGTGGATTGCGCTCTGTTTTTAGGTTAAGGGGCTCCGGACCGGAAGTTACAGTGTGCACCTGAAATGGTGGTACGAATAGGAGATTGAGGAAACTCTTAACCGGGAGAAGAAGATAATAACAACTGAGAAATAACAGGGGCTTGCATTACTCTTTCATAGGAG
>JADHWY010000030.1 GCA_016783245.1 Dehalococcoidales bacterium
ATCGCCAGGGGGAGCGTTAGTAAGGCGAGCAGAGAGAATGCTGGCATTTGTCCTGCCACCACACCACCGATTATCCACAAATAAACCAGGATAGTCAGCACGGAATAGACTATGCCTGCTTTTAACTTCCCTATAACGATGGGCAGCGTTTTTCTGCCTGCCTTCTTATCGGCTTCTGCGTCAGGGAATTCATTTAGCAAGAGGAGGTTATGCACCAGAATGCCAGAGGGTATGCAGGCAACAACAGCAGGAAGGGTATAAGCAGTGGTCTGAACGAAGTAAACCCCCAAAACAGGCAAAGCCCCCAGCCCTACTCCGGGAGCCCACTCAGGCCATCCCAGCTTGGTCAGAAAAGGGGTATAAAGGAGAGTACAGACTGCGGCTATTAAAAGTAGAGGCAGCAGGAGCCAGCCCCTGGCTATAACGAAATAAACACCTATAGGCACAGCCAGCAGGAAAGAGACCAGACCAAACCAGAAGACCTGCCTCGGCTTGAGTAGAGCAGCGGGAAGAATGCCACTGCCTCCACTGAAGGGGGTTCTTTTAACCTCCAGGTCTATCCCGCTCCTATAGTCAAAGTAGTCATTGAGCACATTGACGCTGATGTGACACAGAAGCAGCCCAACGAATGCCAGCAGGGCATAGCCAAGATGAAAGTAACCATCATACCAGGCGATACAGGTGCCCAGGAAGGCCAGCACCACGGAAAGAAGCAGGAACTGCGGTCTGGTCTCCATAAACCATATTTTCAATTTCATTGAGTTTCCCTTTCTAGTAACTTGCTTATAGGTTCATTACTTTTCTTTATGAGCCATGACTACATGCTTCTGCCAGCACTTCTCATGCACATAGACAGCACATTTGGCGCAGTAGTAGATATGGGCTCTGGCGTCTTTTCCGCAAACAGGACACTTCATTGGCTATCTCCTAAGATTATTTATTAACCCCATCCCCTTATTAAGGGGAAGGGGAAGATTATGATATGAACATCTTCTTATCATGAGGCGAAGCCTCTCTTAAACTCTCCTTCGAGGAAGAGGGGGGATAGGTTGCTAAACAACCTCCTTCAAACTCCCCTTGATGATAGTTATCTTATTATTACCTCATCGCCTACCCCGGCATCAAGAAAGGCGCTGGCACCACCTCCCTTTAAAGCTATCTCCAGGTATCCATCGCTACCAATAAGGGCTAAAAGTCCGCTCCCCTCGGCATAAGTGCGGCTCAACCCCGAAATGAGCTGATTGCCAACCTCAATAGTTATCGCCTGTCTTGCCTGAGGTAGGTCATTACTCTTGATATCGGTAATCAGATTGCCAAAGATATCGATATGGATGACATGCCCTACAACTGAGCCATCCACTGCCTGATATGGGTGGGGAAGCGGCAACATAGTAACCGAGGTTATCACCTCGCCAAAGTCGGTCAGCGGGAAGCCCAAGGAAAGCCGAGCCGCTACCGGGGCAAAGATATCGCGTCCGTGGAAGGTAGGGCTAACCGTTGAGCGCCAGAACTGAGGCTTGGTGATGGCAACTGCCTCCAAACCTGACTCTAGCTCAATTTGTTGTAGGTTGTTTATCAACCTCACCCCCTCGGTCCCCCTCTCCATGATAGGAATATCTTCTTTGCATGAGGGGGAAGAGTGGTTTTTGAAGGGGCTTCGCCCCTTCAATCTTCCCTTAATAAACTGCTGGATAACATAGCTCAGGACGCCATTATCTGGGGCAACAAAGTCGGCCGATTTTGTTCTCAGAATAATAGCTCTTCGCTCGGTGCCAACCCCGGGGTCAACTACTACCACATGGATTGTTCCTTCAGGGAAGAACGGATATGCCCTGCTCAGGACAAAGGCAGCCTGGGCAATATTCTGCGGTTTAATGGTGTGACAAATATCAACTAGCTTTGCCTCAGGGTTGATACCGAGAATTACCCCTTTCATAGCCGCTACATAGGCATCAGTCAAACCAAAATCGGTGGTCAAGGTTATTATGGGATTCATTGCAGCCAATTACTAGCCAATCCTGAGAGCTAATATGGAGATAGTGATGAATAAGACTATCAAGACGATGGTGAGTTGAAACAGTGTTTTTTCCACACCCCGTTTAGTTCGAAAAACGGTATCAGGCTGACCAAAGATACCCCCTAGCCCCCCACCTTTAACCTGAAGTAGAACAGCTAATATCAAGGCTAAAGATAATATAATCTGAGCCACATTGAAGTAGGTCTGCATCTCATCCTTCCTTTAACTTCTTCTCCAGTAATTCGTTTACCAGCCTTGGGTTGGCACGACCTCTGGTACCTCTCATTACCTGCCCAACGAGGAACTTCAGAGATTGTGTCTTTCCCGCCTTATAATCGGCTACTGCCTGAGCATTGTTTCTTATTGCCGCCATGACTTCCCGCTCTATCACCTCGGTATCACTAATTTGGCTGAGCCCCCGCTGGGCAATAATGTCAGTTGCCTGCTTCCCGGTATTAAACATTTCCTCAAACACGAGCTTGGCACCGGTGCCGCTGATACTGGCTTTGTGCACCAAATCCAGCAACTGGCAAAGCTGCTCAGGGCTAACCCTAGAATTATCTATCCCGGTGTTGGTGGCATTAAGCAACCGACTGAATTCGCCTAAAAGCCAGTTGCTCACCATTTTAGCTTTTTTGGCAGATGGCAAGCCGTGGGGCACCCCCGTTTTCAGGCAGACTTCAAAGTAGTCAGCCATTGTCTTGGAGCTGATAAGCAAGTTGGCATCATAGAGGGGCAGGTTGTATTCATCTACAAACCGGTCGCGTCTGGCTTCGGGCAGCTCGGGCAGCTTCGACCTTATTTCCTCCACCCACTCACGGTTCAACACCAATGGTGGGAGGTCCGGCTCAGGAAAGTAGCGATAGTCGTGGGCATACTCTTTGCTGCGCTGGGCAGTCGTTACCCCCCTCTCCTCCACCCATCCCCTGGTCTCCTGGATGAGCTTTTTGCCCTCCTCAGCTATCCTTCTCTGTCTTTCAGCTTCATACTCCAGAGCCCGGTAGACTGCCCTGAAGCTATTCATATTCTTGACCTCGACTTTAGCCAGAGTATCCGGGCTATTCTCAGGACGAATACTGATATTGGCATCACACCTGAAGCTCCCCTCTTCCATATTCCCGGTAGATACACCTAGGTACTGGAGTATGCTGCGCAGCTTTATCAGGTATTGCCTGGCTTCCTCTGGGGAGCGTATGTCAGGCTCACCGACAATCTCCATTAGCGGCACCCCAGCCCGGTTAACATCCACCAGGCTATAGGACTCCCTGTTCGGGGAGGTGCGATGTATTAATTTAGCCACATCCTCCTCAAGATGAACACGGGTTATACCCACTCTCTCCCTTTGGCCGTCGACCTCAATGGTAAGCCAGCCATGATGACCGAAGGGAGCATCATACTGGGAAATCTGATAGCCCTTCATCAGGTCGGGATAGGGGTAGTTCTTACGGTCAAACTTGGTGTAATCGGAGATAGTGCAGTTGAGGGCTAAAGCAGTCATTACTGTATATTCTACTGCTTGCTGATTAATGGTAGGCAGAACCCCGGGCATCCCCAGGCACACCGGGCAGACATAGGTATTGGGTGGGGCACTGGCATAATCAGCGCTACAGCGGCAGAACATCTTGCTCTTAGTCAGAAGCTGGGCATGCACCTCCAGCCCGATAATGGTCTCATAGTTCATAGCTTGTCACCGTTTATTAGAAGCACATTAAGTATAGCAATAATGATGATGACTGACAAGGAAGATATTTTATAAGGTCGTTTAGAAACGCCACTAGTGCTTTAATGTTGTTTAGAGTTTATCCGCCTGAGGCGGATTTCCCCAATGATGCCCCACCACCGGGATTGCCGCGCTCCCTACGGTCGCTCGCAATGACAGGGGAGAAAGAGGCTCGCAGTGATGCCCCACCACCGGGATTGCCACGCCTTCGGCTCGCAATGACAGGAAAATGAGTCGGGTCATGGAGGCGTCATAGGGGAGGATGGGCTTTTGGCAGGGGGGAGGGGTTGAAAATGCGACAAAACCTTATAGTAAAAGTGGAACATGTGTGCTATTATTTTTTTCTGGGGGGAAACAATTCAAAGCTAATCAGATAGGAGGAATTGTTTTTCTGGTTATGTAAGGTAGTCAGAAAGGGCGGAGCTATGCGCCTACTGAGATTGGCGATAGAGATTCAGAGGTGGGACCTGGCAGCTCATACTATCGTCCTGGCCGCTGCCACGACCCTGAAAAACGGAGATAAGCCCGATGTCAAGAGCAAGAGCAAAGAAAAAAAGAGGCGCCCCAAAGGGCAACCAAAGCGCCAGGAAGCACGGCTTCTACGACCTTGAAAGAAGAGAGATGTCACCAAAGTACCAGACAAGTACATTATTTTGACTATTAAGAAATTTTTTTGTATACTGGCAGAAAGACATAGTTAACAATAGTCTTCTGGTGGTTAGAGCGGGGTGGAACCACCCGTTCCCATCCCGAACACGGAAGTGAAACGCCCCAGCGCAGACGATACTGAGGGGGCAACCCTTTGTGGAAAATATGCCACTGCCAGGAGGCTTTTGACCTTTGACCTCAGGTGCTTTATAATAGGTTATGAAATAGGAGCAGGCCCAAGGAGAAGGAGAAAGAATGCCCAGCCGATTTGAGAAATTCTCAGAGCGAGCTCGCAGGGTTCTCACTCTAGCTCAAGAAGAAGCACACCACTTCAACCACACCTATATTGGCACAGAGCATATCCTGCTTGGCTTGGTTCGGGAGGAGGAAGGGGTAGGAGCTAAGGTTCTAGCCAACCTGGGTGTAGGCTTGAGCAAGGCACGCTCCGCTGTGGAATTCATTATTGGGCGTGGTGAGAAACCAAGCACAAGTGAAATTGGACTTACCCCCAGAGCTAAGAGGGTCATTGAACTAGCTATAGACGAGGCACGCCACCTCGGTCATAACTATATTGGCACAGAACACCTCCTATTGGGATTGCTGCGTGAGGGGGAGGGGGTAGCCGCTGATGTATTAGATAGCTTCGGCATCACCCTTGAGCGGGTGCGCGCTGAAACTGCTCGCGTGCTAGGTGAAGGTATGGCCAGAGCCAGACCTGCCCGCACCACAAGTCGCACCCCAGCTCTAGACCAGTTAGGCATTGACCTAACAGCGGCTGCCCATGCCGGGAAACTTGACCCGGTTATCGGGCGGGTCAAGGAGATTGAGCGGGTAATTCAGATTCTCAGTCGCCGCACCAAGAATAACCCCGCTCTCATTGGCGAGCCGGGAGTGGGAAAAACGGCAATCGTTGAGGGCTTGGCTCACCGCATTATAGCCGGCGATGTCCCTGAGACATTGGAGGGGAAAAGGATACTTACGCTAGACATGGGAGCGGTAGTGGCTGGGACAAAGTACCGGGGTGAGTTTGAAGAACGGCTAAAGAAGGTCATTGATGAGATAAAAACTGCAGGCAATTGTGTGCTCTTTATTGATGAGTTTCACACTATGGTGGGTGCTGGAGCAGCTGAGGGGGCGGTTGATGCCGCTAATATCCTCAAGCCATCGCTGGCACGAGGGGAACTGCAGTGCATCGGCGCTACCACCCTTGATGATTATCGTAAGTATGTAGAGCGGGATGCAGCTCTGGAGCGCCGCTTCCAGCCGATTTTGGTAGAGGAGCCTTCCGTAGACGAAACACTGGAGATTCTACGCGGGGTTAAGGAGCGCTACGAGGAGCATCACCAGCTAATAATAAGTGATGGTGCACTGAGTTCAGCGGCAACGTTATCCGCTAGATATATCCCCGACCGCTTTCTACCCGATAAGGCTATTGACCTGATTGATGAGGCATCGTCAAGGGTAAGGATTAAACGTCAGACTGTACCTATTACCTTAAAGGAAGCCAGGCGAGCAGAGGATAGTGTGCGTAAGGATAAAGAAGCTGCCCTGAATACCCAGCAGTATGAGTATGCTGCTGAGCTGCGCCAGCGTGAGCTTCAGATTGAAGAGAAAATAAAGAAGATGGAAGAGGAGCGGCAGGTCAAGCTTGAACAAGAGAAGCCGGTAGTAAGTGAGGAGGATATCGCTGAAGTAGTTAGTATGTGGACAGGGATTCCGCTGGTGCAGTTGGCCAGTGATGAGACCAGCCGCCTACTTCATATGGAGGAGGCGATACATAAGCGCATTATTGGTCAGGATGAGGCGATTAATACTATTGCTAAAGCGGTAAGACGAGCCCGAGCTGGTCTCAAGGACCTGAGGCATCCTATAGGCAACTTCATCTTTCTCGGTCCCACCGGCGTGGGCAAGACAGAGCTAGTCAGAGCCCTGGCTGAGTTTATGTTTGGCAGCGAGGAAACCCTAATCAGGCTTGATATGTCTGAGTTTATGGAGAAACATACTGTATCCCGACTGGTTGGTGCACCTCCGGGATATGTTGGCTATGATGAAGGCGGACAATTGACTGAGGCAGTGAGGCGTAAGTCATATTGCGCCATCCTCCTAGATGAGATTGAAAAGGCTCACGAAGACGTGTTCAATATCTTGCTCCAGATATTTGATGATGGTCATCTGACCGATGCCAAGGGTCGGCGTGTTGACTTCCGCAATAGCATTATTGTTATGACCAGTAATATTGGTGCCAAGCTAATCAGGAAGAGCAGCACTATTGGTTTTACCTCGCGCAGTGATGAAGCTAAGACTCAGCAGCTGGACTACGAGAAGATGAAGGAGAAGCTGCTTGAAGAACTAAAGAAGTCCTTTCGCCCTGAGTTTCTCAATCGTATTGACGGTGTGGTGGTATTTCACTCCTTGACCAAGGAGCAAATCCGACAGATAGTTGACTTGATGCTGGCTACAGTAGCCCAGCAATTGGCAGAGAAGGGAATAAAGCTGGAAGTAACCGAGGCAGCTAAAGATTTTCTGGGTGAAAAGGGCTACGATGAGGTCTTCGGGGCTCGACCGCTACGCCGGGTAATTCAAGATATGGTTGAAGATAAACTTTCTGACAGCTTGCTCCGCGGTAAATTCCGTCCGGGGGGTACGGCTATAGTTGACCTGGAAGGGGAAGAGATTGTAGTGCATTCAGAAGCCGTGGGAGCATTGCTAGGAGATGATAAACCGTAAGTTACCATGTGGCTAACAAGCTGGATTTTTGTATATGAAGGGCGGGGAATTCGAATGGATATCGGAACCGCCCTTTAATTCGCCCAAATTGGCAGTGAGATAAAGATATGGCAGTAGATTGGGGTTTTGCGGGACAAATTGGCGGCTTTGGCTTTAGCCTTGTCTTTCTGGTATTAATCATTCTGGCTGTAGCTATATGGCTGGTAGGGTTGGTGCTTAATAAAATCGGCGCCGGTAAGGGTGAAGCTGAAGATAAGAAGAAAGGAGACTAGAAATTGGCACAGGAAAACGTCGAGTTCCCTATAACGGGCAAGATAACCAGTGTGAATGTCAGTCAGGGAAGCAAGGTTGAGGAGGGGGATATACTCTGTCTACTAGAATCAATGAAGATGGAAAATCCTATATTGGCTCCGGTCAGCGGTACAGTTACCAAGTTAGAGCTTTCCGTGGGACAGGTGGTTGAGGTTGGTAATTTAGTTGCTATCATAGAATACTGAAAGGGATGAAATGCTAGGGTTTTTTGAGACTGGCGTTGGCAGTCTTACCTGGGGTTCCATAGTAATGCTTATTATTGGCGGGGTGCTCTTATATTTGGGTATCGCCAAAAAGATGGAGCCCCTGCTACTGGTGCCTATTGGCTTTGGTGTAATTCTGGTTAACCTGCCGCTGGGTGGTTTGATGGCGTGCATCGTTCACGGCGAGGTGGTTGAAGCATATGCTATAGGGGGTGAGCCAGCCGGCTTAATTTCCAGAATATTTCGTTATGGACTTGCCTGGGAGATAATCCCCTGTCTCATCTTCCTTGGCTTGGGGGCAATGACCGACTTTGGTCCACTTATCGCCAATCCCAAGACCTTAATCCTTGGCGCAGGGGCACAGTTTGGCGTTTATTTCGCCTTTTTTATCGCCCTACTGCTGGGGTTCAGCATACAAGAAGCCTGTTCTATAGGCATAATTGGCGGTGCTGATGGACCGACTACCATCTACCTGACCAATAGGCTTGCCCCTCATTTCATTGGGGCGACCGCAGTAGCCGCTTACACCTATATGGCACTGGTGCCCATTATCCAGCCCCCGGTTATAAAATTGCTCACCACCAAGAAAGAGCGAGAGATATATATGAAGCCGCAGCTACGCCCGGTGTCTAAGACTGAAAAAATCCTGTTCCCGGTAGTGGCGGCTATTATCATTATTCTACTGGTGCCTAAATCAGCCCCGCTTATCGGCATGTTCATGTTTGGTAATCTGCTATTTGTTTGTGGCGTTACTGATAGGCTAGCTGACACCGCAGCCAATGCCTTTATGAATATCCTCACCATTCTTCTCGGTCTATGCGTCGGTTGCTTTATGAGCGCTGAGAGCTTCCTCAAACCTGAGAGCCTGCTGGTATTTGCCCTGGGAGTAATCGCCTTTGCTGCCTCTACCGCCTTTGGCGTGACCCTGGCCAAATTCATGAACCTCTTCCTTAAGGAGAAAATTAATCCCATGATAGGCGCCGCCGGTGTCTCGGCAGTGCCAATGGCAGCCCGGGTGGTGCAGAAGATGGGGCAACAGGCTAATCCCAGGAACTTCTTGCTGATGCACGCTATGGGTCCCAATATCGCCGGCGTTATCGGCACAGCTACTGCTGCCGGGATATTCCTCGGTATGGTAGGCTGAGCCGACTATTCTGCTTCAGCCCAAGACCCTTTCTAACTCAAATTGCCCTTGCATTACTGTCCGAAATCGGATAAAGTCAATCTATGGGCAAATCGGGTAAATCCAGCACCAGAACCATCTTTGTCTGTCAGCATTGCGGCAAGGAGAGCCTGAAATGGCTGGGGCGCTGTCCTAACTGCCGTGAGTGGAATAGCTTTATAGAAGCCAAAGTCCCAGCGGCTACCCCTTCTAAAATTTCTACCATAGAAAATCCACCCCAAGAGCTATCCCAGGTGGCAACTGATGTCTCCGACCGTTTCCCCCTTCCTCTAGCTGAGTTCAACCGGGTGATGGGGGGAGGACTGGTCTCTGGCTCCCTAGTGCTTATCGCTGGTGACCCAGGTATTGGCAAATCTACCCTCCTGCTTCAGGTTTCAGCTCTGGTGGCGCAGGCTCGGGGTAAGGTGGCTTATGTTTCCGGTGAGGAAACGCTGCCTCAGATTAGGCTCAGGGCAGAGCGTCTGGGGATAAGGGGGGAGAGGCTTTATCTCCTGGCTGAGACTGACCTAGATGTTATACTAAACCAACTGGAGCAATTAGCACCATCTCTGGTAGTCATTGATTCCATCCAGGCTGTTTACCACCCTGAACTGGATACAACAGCGGGGAGCATAACTCAGGTGCGAGAGTGCACCTTAAGGCTTATGCACTGGGCAAAGCTCAGTGCTGTGCCCATTTTTATTGCCGGGCATGTGACCAAGGATGGCGCTATTGCTGGTCCCCGTGTCCTAGAGCACATCGTTGATGTGGTGCTCTATCTTGAGGGTGAGCCCTTTAGCGCCTACCGACTACTTCGTGGGGTGAAAAATCGCTTTGGCTCCACTAACGAGGTGGGCATCTTTGAGATGAGAGAGGAGGGTCTGGTAGAGGTAGACAATCCATCGAAAGCCTTTCTCTCGCAGCGGTGGGGTGAAGCGATAGGCTCAACGGTGGTGCCCACCCTTGAGGGCACCCGACCCCTGCTGGTGGAGATTCAAGCCCTAACCACTCCCACCAGCTTTGGCTTACCACGGCGCACTGCCAACGGTGTTGACTTCGGTCGATTGCTGTTGATTACCGCGGTGCTGACCAAGCGAGTAGGCTTAAAGCTGGGTAATCAGGATATTATAGCTAATGTTACTGGGGGGCTCAGGATTGGAGAGCCAGCGGCTGATTTGGGCATCGCTCTATCCATCGCCTCCAGCTTCCGTGATGTAGGGGTAGACCCCAGCCTAGTAGCGGTGGGGGAGGTGGGGTTGAGTGGCGAGCTACGAGCCGTCTCCCAGCTAGACAGGCGTGTAGGTGAGGCAGCCAGGCTGGGATTTAAGCGCTGCCTGGTGCC
>JADHWY010000031.1 GCA_016783245.1 Dehalococcoidales bacterium
TTCATTACTTCCCCCAGCCCGATACAGCTCTTCCACCTGAGAACCTGTCGAATTTGCTCAGGGTCAAGGCTGGCTCCTGAGGTTTCCAGGTGAGTAGCTGGCACGCAGGAAGGAGCCATTAGGAATAGGTCAAAAGGCAAACGGCGGGCACAGTTCAACACATACCTGATGCCCTCCAGGCCACAGACATTGGCTATCTCATGGAGGTCGGTAATAAAGGCAGTGGTGCCGTGAGGCACCACTGCTTGGGCATATTGACCAATATCAAGCATAGAGCTCTCGGGATGAATATGCCCATTGATGAGACCAGGCGCAATATATTTACCCCCTAAATCCAGAACCTGTTTCGCCTGATGGTAATCCCCCACCCCGGCTATCCTATCCCCGCAAATAGCTACGTTGCCGGGTTCAATCTCACCGGTAAAGACATTGACTACCCGGGCGTTAGTCAGGAGCAGGTCTGCGGGAAGTTCCCCTTTAGCTACTGAGATTAAATTAGCTATCTTCCTTGACATTAACCTTCATCCTCCAACACACATATATTGGGAAGATTACGAAACCTTTCATCCCAATCCAAGCCATAGCCCACTATGAATTTATCAGAGACAGTAAACCCCAGGTAATCAATGGTAACCGGGGTCTGCCGCCGGGATGGCTTATCAGTCAGAGCACAGAGCTTCAATGAGGCAGGCTTTTTCTTCCGTAGGTAATCTAAAAGAAAAGAGATAGTCAGCCCAGCATCCACTATGTCCTCAATAACCAAAACGTCCCTGCCTTTAACTTCGGACCGAAGACCCTGCACCACTTTAATCTTCCCTGAACTCTTTCTGCCCCCGCCATAACTGGACAGCCTGATAAACTCCACCTCCAGCGGGAAATCAAGCAGCCGAATAAGGTCGGCCATGAACATAAAGGAACCTTTGAGAACTCCTATCAAAATAGGGTGCTTGCTGAGGTAATCTTGCCTGATTTCAGCCGCCAGCTTCTTAACTGTAGCTTCTATCTCCTCACAGGTGAAAAGGATACCGAGTTTAGGTTGAGAACTCATGCTATGAAGATTATAGCTCTTACCTCTAATCCTGTCCAACAAGGACTGGCTTACCGATTGAGAATGGCGGTGAGGTTATTGGGGGAGTGGGGGTATCTGGGGGAACACCTGAGGAAGATATAATCATATGTCAGGCAACAATCACAGCTATCCCTTAATCGCCTATCTCACATAGGGACTTAATCAGGTTAAACCTCTCATTTACTAATTGTTGAAGCTCGGCTAAATCCTCCTCTTTCAAATGAGAAAACCTTCCCATCAACTTGGTAAATTCCTGAAGCGGTTTAGGATTTTCCATTCGATGGGTGAAGTGGAACCTCCCATTCTCAGCCTCCCACAATGGGAAGTAATTTGTTTCTACTGCCAGGCGGCATATATCAATAGTATCTTCAGTCCGTGCTCGCCAACCAGTGGGGAGGGGAAGCCCACCAACCCAATCAGCTAAGACAAGGGGAATCTTGGCTACGGCTATGAAATGCCCGAAGATAATAGCCCCAGTAATGATGACCATCACCATGCAGGTTATCCGCAGGGCGTCTTTAACAGCAAAGAGGAACCCTTGCCAGTTGAGCTGCCGTCTTGTCAAGGGGTGCTGGCGGTAAAGAATGTTTTTGTCCGCCGTCTGGTCGTTATATCCTCCACCTTGATTTGTGGCAGCAGTTTTTCTACATCAGCCCTGTGGGCTAGTTCGGTGCCCGGCGTTAATACTGCGGCAGTCCCCATAGCTATCGCTAATCGGCAGGCTTCCAATAGGGGCTCTTCATTGGCTAGCTTTAGGGCAAGACCGGCAACAGTGCAATCACCAGCTCCTACTGCACTTCGCACCTTTACCGGGGGTGGGACTGCTTTCAGAATCTCTTTCGTGGTGGCAGCAATGATACCATCTTTGCCTCTGGAGATAACCACTATTTCAATGTCCATCTCAACTAGGTCGAGCGCTGCCTTGATGACTGCCTCTTCAGTGGGGAGTTCCCTGTTGAGCAGTCCCTCAGCCTCACGAATATTGGGCTTGATAAGATAGGGCTTAGCTTTTATACCCTCCGCTAGCCATTGGCTGTCCGAGTCCAAAATGGTTCTTACCCCGAAGGTTTTAGCTTCCATAGTCATAGTATAGTAAACATCATTTGGGATGCCCGGGGGCACACTGCCGCTGGCCACTATTAAATCTGGACTGGGGCGAACCCGCATCATTTTCCTTTGGAACCTTTCAAACTCTTTCTTGGAAATATGTGGACCAGGAGCATCAATTCTGGTCTGCTGCGAGCTTTTAGTATCGGTGATGATAAAGTTGGTTCGTGTTTCCCGTTGGATAGGGGTGAAGCTGAATGGCACCCCTTCTTCATCAAGCAATATTTCCACCGTCCTGCCTGCAGGACCACCGATGAATCCATAGGCTATTGTTCTGCCACCCATCTCATGGATAGCCCGCGACACATCTATACCCTTACCCCCAGCATAGGGGTGCAGCCTAGACCAGCGGTTAGTCCCATCCACTACTAATCCATTCACTGTAATGTGTTGATCCAGACAAGGATTAAGAGTTATAGCGGCAATCATAGCATCTTTCATTTTAATATTCCTGGTACCAACTTCTTGAGGTATAGGCTAGCTCATGGCTGTTTAAACCGAGCTTCTTATACCATGGCACAGCATATTTAGAGGCTATCTCGTTTAGCCTCTTTAGCCTATCTGCACCCACCGTTGATAGAAAGTGAACCCTTTCTTTTGTGTCATCAATATACATTGCCTGTTGCCAGATAGCACGACCACCGAGAAAGCCTGAAGCTCCGCCTTGGCAGGCAATTTCTACCTGTTGGCAAAAAAGCTCAAAGTCTACCCCTGCGCTTAGCACAACCCAAGGAACCTGAGACGATATATCTAGCTGACGACAAAGGTCGACGAGTTCAGTTTTGCCCTTTTTGTAACGCAGGTCAGCGGGAAACTCAGCCTTTAGCACATCTATGGGCAGGGCAGTAATATCCCGGGCTGTTTTGAGCACTAGCTGTTCTCTTGCTGCGGCAAACTGCTCAGGGTTATCGTTCTCATTACCTATAGGATAGCTCAATGGTTCTACCAGGAAGGGGAGGTCATATTTTATACATTCCATTGCTATCATATCGAGCATGTTCAACAGTTTGCTTGCCAGCTCCTCTAAATCTGGACGGTAGTAGACCAAGAGCTTTGCTGCCGAGGCACCCATTCGCTTGATCTTATCAACACTCCACCCGTCCAGCAATTTGGTTATGCGGTATTCCTTTCCACCACCGTAGCCAGAGGCTTCTATACTGACCAGTAGCCCGGTACTGTTAGGTAAAACGCCATGACCGATGCATTGAGCAGCACCAAATATAGGGTCAAGTAGCACTGCACTAGCATGTTCGGCTAAACTGGAGCACAGCTCTAGCTTGCGCTCCACCATTTCTTCATAGTTGACTTCCTCCGGGTTCTCTTCGTCAATCATACTGCGTAAAGAACCACGGTGGTCCATAGCGCATATAGTAAAGATGCCATCGGGATTTGCTATCTGCTGCAAACCTCTTATTTTACCAATGCTTAGCCTTTTCATATTTCCACCACGGTATTATGGAATAAAAGGCAAGTTTAATCAAGGCGCTGTTTGTCTTTGCCTTTACCGCAGGGTATAATTGCCAAGTGTTGTTTTTTCCTTTGGTGAGGTTAATGTAGTGCCCTGGTTCTATTATGTAGGCAGAGTAATAGTCAGGATGCTGTTTATCCTCCTGACTCGATGGCAGGTCAAGGGCAAGGAAAATGTCCCTAGCCAAGGACCATTGTTAGTTGTAGCCAATCATCTTAATCTAACTGACCCGCCTTTGCTTGGCGTTAGCCTGGGCAGAAAAGTGATATTTATGGCTAAGGAGGAGCTATTTCGTTCCAGGCTCTTAGGTTACTTCATAGGTAGCCTTGGTTCCTTTCCAGTACATAGAGTGAAACTGGATAGGAAGGCAATACGCCAGTCAGAGAAAGTGTTAGCCAATGGTTTGGCTTTGGTTATGTTCCCTGAGGCAGCAAGGAGTAAGGATGCCCAACTTCAGCCAGCTTTACCTGGCTCGGCGCTAATAGCCATGCGTAGTGGTGTCCCTATTCTTCCGGTAGGCATTACCGGCACAGAAAAGATTGAGGGCATGGCTTGGATATTGCGCCGTCCTCGTATAACTGTCAACATTGGTCGCCCCTTCTCTCTATCACCGGTTAGCAACAAATTGACTAAGGCGGAGCTTGTTGAGCGTACCGATTTTATAATGGAGCGTATAGCTGAACTCCTTCCCCCACAATATCGGGGTAATTATGCTGGGAAGGAAACCAGAAGGGATGAAGATTGAAAAAACGAGAGAAATAGGTTTTTGCTTTGGGGTTAAGCGAGCCATTGATATCTTAGAAAAGGTTGCCCATGAGCGTGGTGGGGTGGAAACACTGGGCGCTGTGGTGCATAATCAACAAGTGCTACAAAGGCTAGCTGGGATTGGTGTTAGGGTAGCTCAGGGTATAGATGATATACGGGGTGATATGGTGGCTATTAGCTCTCATGGGGTGAGCCCACAAATAGAGGAGGAGATTCGGGCTCGGCATATTGACATAGTTAACACTACTTGCCCCTTCGTTCACAGACTCCAGACCGCAGCTCGGAGGTTAGCCGAGACCGGTTTTTTTGTCATTATATATGGTGATGCTGAACATACCGAGGTTAAAGGTGTTCTCGGTTGGGCTGGTGGGAGGGGGCTGGCTACTCTGGATGAGAAGTTTATAGCTAAGTTGGGCTCTTTGCCTCGCCGTTTGGGTGTTCTATCTCAGACGACCCAGATACCAGCTCATTTCACTGAATTTGTAAAGAGGCTTATTGACTCAGTCTTTACTAGAGACTCCGAGCTGCGCATTATTGATACCATATGTCATGATATTAGAAAACGGCAGGCAGCAGCCCTTGAGCTAGCTAACAGAGTGGACCTGATGCTGGTTATCGGTGGGCATAGCAGCGCTAATACCAATCGCCTTGTCGAGTTATGTTCTACGGTTACCGAGGCGTATGTTGTTGAGACGGCAGAGGAAATCAGCCCCTCGTGGTTTCAAGGTAAGCATCATATAGGTGTAACTTCTGGAGCCTCTACTGCTGAGCAGACCATAGACGAAGTATTAGTCAGGCTGGAAGCCTGGGCTTAAATTTAGGGCTAACTATGTAATGAGATTCTTATAACCCCATCTCTTGAGCTACTACCTCTCGGTAGAAATTGGCATCACCAAAGGTGACCTCAGCCGCTTTAGCTCGCCTGGTATAGTATTGTAAATCATGGTCTATAGTAACGCCGATGGCACCGTGGATTTGGTGTGCCAGAGCCATAACACGCTGACAAGCTTCGCCTGCCCATGCCTTAGCAATGGCCACCTCTTTGGTGCAAGGAAGACCTTCGCTCAGCATCCAGGCAGCTTGATAGGTTGAAAGCCTAGTGCCATCAACATCAGTCGCCATGTCGACGCAGTAGTGCTGGATAACCTGAAAGCTGCCAATGGGACGGTCATACTGCTTTCTTTCCTTGGCATAATCAACGGTCATGTCCAATGCCTGCTGAATACAGCCGACCATCTCGCAGCATTTTGCCACTGCCGCTCGCTGGATTATTTTCTGCACCTCGTTCCACCCCTGGTTCAATTGCCCCAGGATATTCTCCTTGGGTACACTTACCTGGTCGAAAACTACCTCACATAGCTTGTCATTGGCAATGGTCTTTAAAACTGTATAGCTTATGCCTGGGCTTTTGGCATCTACAATAAATATGGTGGTCCCATATTCACCCTTTGATTTTTCGTCAGTTCTGGCTATCACCAGCATATAATCAGCAATGTGAGCATCGGGAACAAAGAGCTTGGTGCCATTCAAAATAAAGGCATTGTTATCAGCGGCGGCTTTAGTCTCGATGGCAGCGGCATCATACCTGGCGCTGGATTCAGTTAGGGCTAGAGTGAAGATTGCTTCACCACTGGCTATCTTGGGTAGATATTCCTGTTTCTGCTCCTCGCTTCCGGCGTCAAGAATGGTTAAACCACCAAGAATCACCGTGGAGAAGTAAGGACCGGGCAGACAAGCTCTGCCCATTTCCTCCAGCAATACCGCTAGGTCAAGGAAGCTCATGTCAGCGCCAGCATACTTCTCCGGGAATACCAGCCCCATCCAGCCTAACTCTGCCATTTCCCGCCATGACTCTGGTGAGTATCCCGGCTCACTCTCTTCTATTTCTTTAACCACCGTTTTAGGGAACTTATCGGTCAGAAAATCATGAGCCATTTTCTTTAGCATTTCCTGTTCTTCAGAGAGAACTAAATCCATTATTATGCCTCCTACTAGCCTGCTGATTAATATCTCTAGTTAGAAAGTAGATTAAAAATTATTCATTGGGTGGGCAGCTCCAGCTTTCTTAAAGCCAGAATATTCTTCAGAACCTCTGATGAGCCAGCCTGGAGGCTATAGCCCTTAGATGATAAATATGAGTGATAGGCCATGCCTCGCATAGGCACCCACTTGGACCCAGGTGAAAGTTGTCCGTAGAGCCCCAGAATCTCTATCGCTGAGCTGGCCAGGCGCTGTTCAAAGGCGGTGCCGTATGCCTTACTCATAGACGATTCCCAATTTGGGGCGCGACCTTCATCCATAACCGCGGCGACCCTATACATATGCAACCGCCCAATTTCAAGCTCTATTTTAAGCTGAGCTAGTTTAGAGCGAATTATCGGCTCATCAGATAATGGCTTCCCGTTTCGCTTGGTTTCCTTGGTGTATTGGATGAGGGCTTCAAATAGGGGATAATTGGCCATCAGCCGCTCCATCCCGCTTCTCTCATAGTCAAGCTGGTTCAGAACCTGGTAGAAGCCGCGGTTTTTCTCCCCTATAAGGCATTTCTTGGGGACGCGCACACTATCAAAGAAGACCTCATTAAAGTGCACCCCGCCGGTGATATCTACTATGTGCTGGACAGTAACCCCGGGCAAACTGGTCTCAAAAAAGAACTCGCTAATACCTCTGTGCTTGGGGGCATCCGGGTCTGTCCTAGCTACAAGATAAATCCAGTTCATGTGGCTACCACCGCTGGTCCATGTCTTCTGGCCATCAATGATAAAATAATCGCCATCCTCAGTGGCTCGGGTTTTAAGCGAGGCAAGGTCTGAGCCGGCGTCCGGCTCGCTCATGCCCAGCCCAACATAAGCCTCGCCTCTTAAAATCAGGGGTAGTAGCTCCTTCTTTTGCTCATCAGTGCCGTAGTGAACAATGGCGCCACCTATTTGGCGGTCGGCGAACCAGTGGCAGGCGGCTGGCGCTCCGTAGCGTAGCATCTCTTCAGTCAGGATGAGCCGGTCGACAAAGGAGCGTCCCTGCCCCCCATGCTCTTTGGGCCAGGTTAGACCAATCCAGCCCTTCTCTGCTACCCTTTTGGTAAACTCTGGGTCGTGTCCCATTATCCAGGCATCGCAGCTTGGCTCCCATAGCCCCTGTCTTAACTCTTCTTCCAGAAAGTCACGAACCCCCTGCCTGAATTTCTCTTGCTCCTCACTGAATTTAAAATCCATGTTCGTTTCTTCCCTCCTACGGTCAGTCTTAGTTTATCCATTTGAAATACGAAATATGAGTAGGCTTAAACGCCCCGTATTGCCAGGCAGGTCACGGTTCTGGAAATGCCAGCAATAGGGTGGATTTTTCCTGTAACTAGGTCGCCAATATCGTTTAGACTTTCTCCTTCTATTATAGCGATAATATCATAGGGGCCAGTTACAGTATCAACCGATTTTATCCCCTTTAGCTGTTCGAGAGCAGTGGTCACTTCCTTATTTCTGCCCACTGCTGTTTCAATTAGGACAAATGCCTTAGCTGCCATTGAGCTCACCCCCTTCTATTGAACTATTAACTTATAGTGACCCTTGAGGCTCATCAATATACACTTAAAGTTGGTATAATATGGGGTGTATAAAGATATGGAGAAAGCAATAATAGGACCTATTCCCAGGTTCTTTCATCCAGAATTGTTTTGTGCTCCTCCGGGATAGTTCCCTTAGCTACAAACTCAATCTTATCTGCCTTAACTCGGCATACCTCTTGAAACTTTTGGTTCAAATCATTGGTTAGTTGGCTCTTATCTATAGCTTCGTCCTTTAGCTCAATCTTAAATGTCATCTCATCTCGCTGCCCCTTACGCCCTACCACTATCTGAAATGTTGAGATTTGGTCAAAGCTGGAGAATACAGCTTCAGCTTGTTTGGTAACCACAAACATGCCTCTTACTTTGATAGCATCACCAGCCCTGCCGACAATGGCCACCAGCCGGTTTGATGTCCGACCACAGGGGCAAGGGTCGGTGGTATAGTAAGACATATCACCGGTACCGAAGCGGATTAGCCCCCAGGTCTTATTGTGAATTGGAGTTACCACGATTTCACCTGTCTCGCCTGGTCCTAGCTGTTTGCCTGTCTCGGGGTCAACTATTTCTATTATGTATTCATCCATAAAGTGCATGCCCGATTTTTGACTGCATTCGTAGGCAAGGCAACCACCTGGCTCGGTAACGGCGTAGGCTTGTGCCGTAGAAATTCCATAGTCTTCCTCAAGGCTCTTTCTTAGAGATGGGGCAAGCATCTCACCGGTAAACCATGCCTTGCGCACGGCGAAATCGCGGCGGAAATCGTGACCCATCTCCTCCGCCCTTTTGATGGCGGTCATCAGAAAACTGGGCGTTCCAACGAACCCGGTGACCTTCAAATCATGCATGGTTTGAATCTGAACTTCAGTATTTCCTACACCCATAGCTATTGGTGTCGCTCCGCAGTCCCTTATCGCTTCATGAAATAGAACGCCAGCGGGAGACATATGATAGGTGAAGGAATTTATTACTATATCTCCCTTTCTAAACCCGGCGGCAAAGAATGTTTTGGCAAACCACTTGATATTTTCAATGTGGAGTGGTTCATAAATAGGACCCGGTGAGAGGAATATGCGGTCAACATCCTCAGCCGGGATAGTTAAAAAGCCTCCATATGGCGGCTTTGATTTCTGCAACTCTATCAGCTCGGTCTTCCTGGTGATGGGAAGCCTTTCCAGGTCTTTTATGGTGCGAATCTGAGATGGGCTAACCCCTGCCCTGTCCAGGATTTCCTTTGTCGATGGGGCATTGTGGTAAGCATAATCAATAGTCTCAGCTAGCTTCTGCTTAAAATACCTCTCCCTTTTCTCGGAGGGCATTGTTTCAAGGTCATCAAAAAAATCGCCTCGCTTGGTTTCTGGCATTACAGCCACCTCTTCCGTCTCTTATAGTGCTTTACCTCACGGTAGCTCTTCTTAGCCCCCACCGCTGATAGCCCCATATAGAACTCTTTCACATCCTCATTATTTTTAAGGAAATCGGCAGTACCGTCAAGAACCGCCCGACCATTTTCCATAATATAGCCATAATGGGCAATGCTGAGGGCAATCCTGACATTCTGCTCCACGAGTAGAACAGATGTTTTCTGCTCCTTGTTGAACCGGTCGATGATTTCATATATATGTTCCACCAGCATTGGTGCCAGACCCAGCGATGGCTCATCCAGCATCATCAGCTTGGGGGCTGACATCATCGCCCGCCCTATCACCAGCATCTGCTGCTCTCCTCCCGAGAGGTAGCCGCCTGTATTATGCCGAACCTTAGTTAGTTCGGGGAAGTAGTAATAGACCATCTCCAGGTCTCTCTTAATTGCTGCCCGGTCACTACGGAGATGCGCACCGACCATAAGGTT
>JADHWY010000032.1 GCA_016783245.1 Dehalococcoidales bacterium
ACGGCAAGGGTACACCCCAGAGTAAGGTAGCCGCTCTCCGGGAGGTCGGCGTGGACATTGCCAAGTATCCCGCGGATGTGGTGGAGCTGGTCCAGAGGCATTTGATACTCCCCTAGAAACCTCAATCCCGATGAGCTGGAAGAAGCCTTGCTCCAAATGCGACGGTATATAGTCAAGGTATGTCTGGCAGGGCTATTACTGAACCTCAAGAAGGTGAAACTTACCACATGAACAAGTATACCCGGAATACCTATATGCAGAAGGGGTATTAAATGAACAAAAAGGGGAAAGGGTTAATTCCTCCTGGGCTAGTTTATATAGCGGATAACATCACCTCAAAGCAAAACATATTAGGTGCCCCAAGAGGAGCAGGAGCAAAGTGGGCCGAAGACCTTAACCTGCCTAAAGAGGCAGAGACCATATTCTTCGCTGGCTGTGGATATCAATATACCACCACGCTGAAGTCTATGATGTCTCTCATACGAAAGATGGATAAAAGCCCAGTTGGTGCTGAGCTGCCAATGGGCATTGCCGGCTTTCAGAAGAAGATGGGTATTGACCTTGCTGGAGTATACCGCAAGCTTTTGGTAAAGGACAGTGATTCCGACAGCCAACCCTTAAGGGACGCGGTCAAGGTGCTAAGGAACCTTGGGACTGAGTTTGGCTACCTCGCTGATGATGAGCCGTGTTGCGGGGGACTGTTGTACTACATTGGATTACAAAGCAAGTTTGCCCAAAATGCTCGGAGGGTGTATGACGAGCTAAAATCCCACGGGGTGAAGCGAATTATCAGTACTGTCCCTTCGTGCACTTATACCATCCGTGACCTGATCCCTAAATATATTGAAGGATATGACTTAGAGGTAAAGCATTTTTCAGAGGTCGTCCTAGAAGGTATTCAGTCCAGAGAATTGCGATTCCCTCGAGAAGTTAAGGTTACCTATCATGACCCTTGTCAGCTTGCCCGTTACTTGGGACTTATAGATGAACCACGTCAAATACTTAGAGCCATTAAAGGTATTGAACTTATAGAAACTGAATGGACTAACAGGGAGTGGGCGACGTGTTGTGGGGGTGGGAGCGGGTTTGAGGTCGTCTTCCCCGAGTTGAGCGAGATTCTGTCAGTGAACAGAGCTAGGGAATTAGTTGAAACCGGAGCCGAGATTATTGTTACTCACTGTCCCGGATGTATCATCCAGCTTGAGGATGGGCTTAAAAAACTAAAAATCGACAATGTAGAAGTCCTCGACCTGGCACAAATTGTGGCTATGGCTATGGAGGTGTGAAGAGGATGTCTGTCTTTACGGACTATAAGAAAGAAATAATGGATGCTGCCCATAACGAGAGAATAAGGATTGCTTTATCACGGGCAATCAAGCACTATCGGGCAAATATCAATAATGCCCTCAAGAAATTCCCTCACACCATTAAGATGGCGGAGGAAGTCAGGGAGATAAAGGTAAAGGCCATTGGTGAGATGGAGCAACTTGTTGAGCAGGCATGTGAAGCTATCGAGGCGAACAAGGGTAAAGCTTACATAGCCAAAACCGCCGATGATGCCCTGAATATCATTGGGAAACTTGTGGGGAGCGGCAAACTAATCGTCAAAGCTAAGAGCATGACCGGAGCGGAGATAGAATTACGAGAGTACCTGGAGAAACAGGATAATGATGTCTACGAAACTGACTTAGGGGAGTTTATCATTCAAAAGCTGGAATCAAGACCCATGCACATCCTGGCGCCAGCAATTCATGTGCCCAAGGAAGATGTCGCCCAGGTCTTCTCCAAGATTACAGGACAGAAACTCCCACCGGATGTGGGAACGCTGGTCGCAACCGCCAGGAAATTGCTCAGGGAGAAATACTTCCAGGCAGATATCGGTATGAGTGGTGCCAATGTGGTTGCCGCTGATACCGGAGCGTTATTTCTTATTGAGAATGAGGGGAATATTCGCCTAGCTACTGGTGTGCCACCGGTTCATATTGCGCTTGTTGGTATGGAGAAACTGGTGCCAACCTTTGGTGATGCGTGCAAGGTTGCTGAAGTGACCTGGAGATATGCCAATTATACTATTCCCCAGTATATAAGCGTGGTGTCTGGTCCGAGTAGCACCGGTGACATCGAGAAGGTAATAACCTATGGAGCCCATGGCCCAATAGAGTTCCATGTTATCTTTATGGATGCCGGGAGAACCGAATTAGCCAAGCACCCAATACTGCGCCAAGCACTCTATTGCCTAAGATGTGGTGGCTGTCTCTACGAGTGTCCTGTCTTTGGTGTAACGGCAGGCCACTTTGGAGACAAGTATTTTGCCGGCATTGGTGCTGTCTGGGCGGCAATGATGAGGGACAATAAAGAAAAAGCAGCCGCATTAGCCTACACCTGTCTAACTTGCGGTCGGTGCAAGATAAGATGCCCTATGAAAATTGATACACCAGAAATGGTGGTTGAACTGAGAAGATTAATAGCAGAAGGTGCTTAGTCTTCTTCTCTACACTGAGCGCGGCAATCCCACTATCCCCTCTCCCCCGAGATTGCTTCGTCCGCCTTAGGCGGGCTTCGTCGCCAACAGAGTGCGCCTCAGGCAAGTTTATGCTCCTCGCAATGACAAAAGGGGGTAATTGCGAGCCGCCTTTTTCTGTCATTGCGAGCGACCGTAGGGAGCGTGGCAATCCCGGTGGTGAAAGGGGGGGGTCATTGAGGAAATTCTAAATACTAATATCTAAACTCGCCCAAGGCGAGTCGCCTCAGGAGACTCTAAACAATATCAAATGACCAAAATCCAAAGGAACTAAACGATTTTGAATTTGAAATTCGGAAATTAGAATTTGTTTAGGATTTGGTGCTTAGGATTTGGAGTGAGGCGACCTAGGTAACCTCATCCCCTGTATCCCCTTCAAAGAGGTGTGTCACCACAGTACCAGACGAATACAATTGGTTTGTTGGCACAAGCTGAAATCTGCTAAACTGTCTATGACATAGTATGAAAAAATTTGCAAGGACTATATCCGGGGTTACCCCAGTGGCGGTGATGACCCTGCCTATGAAATGCCCGGGGCAATGTGTATATTGCCCCACCTACCCGGCTACACCCCAGAGCTATACCCCAGAGTCACCAGCAGTGCTACGGGCTATAAAGTGCGACTTTGATGCCAAGAAGCAAATCAAGTTAAGGCTAAGGATTCTGACTGAAATGGGGCACCCTACAGATAAGGTTGAGCTGATAGTAATGGGTGGCACCTTCCTGGCTTACCCCGAGGATTATCAATACCAGTTTATTAAAGACTGCCTTGATGCCCTAAACGGTGAGGAATCAGCAGACCTGGAAGAGGCAAAGCGACTTAACGAAACGGCCAAGCATCGCTGCACCGGGCTCTGCATAGAGACCAGACCAGATTGGTGTGGGCAGGAGGAAATAGACAGGATGCTTGAGTTTGGCACCACCAGGGTGGAACTCGGCGTTCAGACCTTGGATGATGAAATCTATCAGTTGGTGAGAAGAGGACACAAGGTGGAAGATGTGGTTAAAGCTACTGCCTTGCTCAGGGAGCATGGCTTTAAGGTGCACTATCATTGGATGCCAGGACTGCCCGGCTCAACCCCCGAGGAGGACTTAGAGCTATCCAGAGAGCTATTTGATGATGCTCGCTTTAAACCAGATGGCTTGAAGCTATACCCCACTATGGTGGTTGAGGGCACTGAGCTGGAGAGATGGTATCAGGAAGAGCGCTACCAGCCATATGATATCAACACTATGGTCAACCTGATGATTGATATTAAGTCTATTGTGCCCAAGTATGTCAGGATATCACGGGTGCTGCGTGATATCCCAGCCAAGTTTATCACTGCTGGTTGCAAGGATTCGCTGCGAGGGGTGATTAAGCACCGAATGAAGCAGAGGTCAATTGAATGTAAGTGCATCCGGTGTCGGGAGTATGGTCATCGGGCACGAGATGGCTGGAAAATAGGTGAACCCCAGATGGTGAGAATGGATTATCAAGCATCAGGTGGTAAGGAAATCTTCCTATCCTTCGAGGATGAGTCTGAAACCCTATTTGGCTTATTGCGGATGAGGATTCAATCCAAGCCAGTAGGTAAGCTGGAACCAGAGACTGAAGGGAATTCGGCCTTGATACGGGAATTACATGTTTATGGACCAGAGGTTCCCCTCAATGAGCAGAAGGAAGGAACAGCTCAGCATAAGGGGTTAGGTAAAGCACTGCTCCAGGAGGCAGAGCGAATTGCTGGTGATGAGTTTCAAGCCCAGCAGATGATAATTTTGAGTGGCATTGGAGCCAGGGAATATTACCGCACTGAATTTAGCTACAGCTTACAGGGAGACTATATGGTTAAGAATCTGTAGCTCATAGTTCAAAGTTTATAGTCACCTCAGTATCAGACACCTGCTCCCCCGATAGCAGCTTACCAGGCACGCTAAAAAGGTATAGTTGTTCACCATCTGCCCCTTGTATTGCCACCTTACAGTCATCAGTTAATGACAGCGTCTTGGCTCTGGAGTCCGTCCATTCTCCGATAACTTCTCTGCCCATGGATAAGCTGATACCAGGCGTGCCATCGCGGATGACGCAGGCTCTAACCGTCAAGGTGGTCCGAGTAGGATTGGACTTGTTTTTAGCTTGTTGCTCAGCCATTTTTAACCCGGCTCTCACTATAACACACCCTCGGTGATGATGCTAGACCATAGTTAATGACATTCGCTGCTCTTCAGGAAGTCTATAGCCCATTGGATGGCATCCTCGCCCTCAAGCTCAAGCTCATAGTCGGGATACAACCCTTCACCTTCTATGAGGCGACCCTTGGGGGTGAGCCAGCGAGCAGTGGTAATATATAACCCTGAGCCATCCTTAAGCTGGCGCAGGATATTGACACTGCCCTTGCCATAGGTTCTGGTACCAGCAATGGTGGCACGAGCGTGGTCCTGCAGGGCTCCAACCAGCACCTCACTGCCGCTAGCACTATAGCCATCTACCAGAACAACCAAAGGCAGGTCGGTGGCTATTTGGCTGGGCTTGACTGAGGAAGCAGTATGCTTTCCTTCATTATCCACCACATCGACCACCACGCCCTCCTTCAGGAAGAAGCCAGCTACATCAATCACTGTTTCCAGTAAGCCACCAGCATTGCCGCGCAGGTCAAGGATAATGCCGACAGCCACTTGCTGGGCTACACTCTCCAGCGCCAGGGATAGCTCTTCATCGGTACGCTCAGAAAAATAGGTGATATTGATGTAAGCGATGTCCCCCCTCATCTCAAAGCGGACGCTGGGCAGCTCAATCTCAGCTCTAACTATCTCAATCACCTCTGGTTCGGTCTCGCCCTGGTGAAGGACAAGAAGAGCAACCGTCGTCCCTTCAGGACCACGGATGATGAGCACAGCCTCAGCTAGGCTCATCCCTGAGGTAGACCTGCCATCGATTTCCAGAATTATATCACCGGCCCTGATGCCCGCCCTATCCGCCGGTGAATCAGCAATCGGGGCAATAATTACTAGCTGCCCATCCTTAGCTGCTACGTGGGCTCCAATGCCCTCAAATTTCCCTTCCAGGTTCCCCAAACTCAGTTGGTAGGTTTCGGCATCTAAGTAGGAGGTGTAGGGGTCATCCAGTGCCTCCACCATACCCTTGATAGCTCCCTGGCTTAACGTGCCAGTGTCAAGCCTCTCCTTATCCACATAATCCTCCAGGATTATGTTCCACGCCTGCTCGACAATACCCAGACCCTGCTCTGGGGAGGTTCTGGTGCCCAGGGCACAGCCAACCCCCAAAGATACGACGACAATAGCCGCCAATAATAGGCTTACCGCTATATTTTTTATTGTTTTTGACATCGGATTCACACTCCCTTAAAGCGCTTTAAGCGGGCAAACGAGGCTATCTATCAAAGAGGGATGATAAAAAGTAAAGCAAAATTTAGGTCGGCTTAACTCCACATCAAGTAGCAGCAATCCTACTTTTGAGCTACGACGGTGTCTACCATCCTGATAGTTTCTTCTATATTGGTGAGGCTGAAGGATAGCCCCAGCTCTCTTAAATCGGCGTAGCCCAGCCCCTTGAACAGCCGACGCCCACTCACCCAACACATCTCATCATAGAGAGCTGGCCATCCCTTCCCCTGACGCTGAGCGCAGAAGATGATAAAATCACGAACTACTGGATTAACTGTTTCCATACTGGCTATTTCTGGAAATTGACCCTCTGACATTCCACTATATGCCTAACTGGCTTAACTGACAAGCTCGCTGAGGGCTGTTGGCACTATATTTTTAGCCTTGATTATGCTTGGTAGCCCTTGGTTGTGTGATTTTACTCCCCTTTTCTAAATTCCAAGCTGGAAGAGGAAGAGATTTTTGTGAAAAAGTCAAGTAAACCGGCCAGGGGCTCTCCACACTGATAGCTGGGAGGACTCTCTCTTTTACCTCTGAGGTAACAACTCAAGCTTTTGTTACCCCTGCTAGACGTGCGCTACTTAGATGGCAAGACTTCTGTGACGATACCCTTGACTCATTAACGTAAGGTTCGGAGAGAGAAGATGTGTATGGACACACCGATAGCTATTAGAATCAAGAAAACTCTAACAAGAAAGACCTCAACTGCGAACATGACCGAGCATCCAATTGTTATCCATAGCAGAGCGAGGGTCAGGACTTTTACCTTTAATGGAACCGCTTTTCTTTGTTGGTAATTCCTAATGTAATTTCCGAAATATTTGTTATTCAGCAGCCAATCATAAAACCTTTGTGAACTTCTTGCGTAGCATGCAGCTGCAAGTAGAAGAAAAGGAGTCGTAGGCAAACCAGGTACAAATATCCCCAGAATTCCCAGCCCCACAGAGAGTGTTCCCGCAATAATCAGCAGTATCCGAACCCACTTCTGTTTCATTCTTCCTTTTCACAGGGATAGATAATACTTTGGATTCCTGTATCGGTTGATTCTTGGACCCCAGGGATGTAAAGCTTTCGATTAGCGTACACCTCGTGTTGGGACAATTGCAATACTGAACGGTGAACAAAATGGACTTTCGTTCAATTCGCAAAATGATAAGGTAATAAGGAAGGGCGGGATGCCACTTGCCCGATTACAGCTGAGGCCAACCACACGGGAGGGGGAGGTAAAATATTTAAACTAGGGGATGAAAAACCAAGACCCCTAGTACCTCAGTTTCCCCTGGCAGAGCCCGCCCACAATGTAATTTTAACACTACAATATCTGAGCCTCCCGTAGTTTGACAGCCAGATTGGCACCGATTTCCTCGGGAGTTTCGCCTCCCACAATCTGACATCTGCCTTCTTTCTGCGGGATAAATAGCCTGAGCAACCTGGCTTGCCTGGATGATGAGTTAGTAGGAATCTTGATAGAGCTGCTTAATGTTGGCGATGTCCAGTAATCTTGGGTGATGCTTGAGCCAGGGGGCAGTTATCACAGCGCAGGCTGCCAGCTCCTCAAGGCGCTCTGACTCAATGCCAAGGGCACTGAGTCGCAGCTTCATTCCTACTCTTTCTAACCACTTCTCAGTGGCTAGAATTCCATCTGTCTCGCTGAAGACTTTCCCGCCCAGGGAGTAGAACCTCTCGCCTTTTACTGGAAATGTATACTTCATCCACGACAGGAGAAGAGCAGCTAAACCATCGCCATGAGCAATGTCGTAATACCCACTTAAAGGATGTTCAACACCATGGAGGGTCATGACACCAGCTCCTCCACCCAGTGTTGCAAATTGGGAGCAGGCAATGGCACTGGCCCACGAAAGTCTGGTCCGCGCCTCAACATTATTCGGACTAGCTAATACTTGAGGCAAAGACTCTACCACCATTCTCATTGTCGTTTCCATTATGCCATCGGTTAACGGGGAGGATTCCTCAGCAGTGAGGTAAGATTCTACTAAATGGCAAAAGATATCTACTCCCCCTTGTGCAGTCGGCTTTTCAGGCAGGGTGAGTGTCAGGTCAGGGTCAACAATAGAAACCTTAGCGAAAAAATGAGGGCTGTTTAATACCCTCTTCTCATGGGTATTCCAATTGGTAATTACCGCCCCGTTATTAGCTTCAGAGCCACTCGCAGCTATAGTCGGGACTAGAATCAGTGATGGCACAGGCCCTTTCACCTCGGCTTCAGCCACAACATAGTGCCAGATTGGCTCAGTCCCACTGCTGGCTAATACTATTCCTTTAGCTGCATCCATAGCGCTGCCGCCCCCCAAACCTATGATTAGGTCTGCCTTCTCCTGGCGCGCTATTTTACTGCCTTCGTCTATTGTAGAGGCACGTGGATTAGGCTCGACTTTATCGAAAACTAAAACATTAACCCCACTAGCCTTCAGGTCCTTAGCTACCCTATCGAGCACGCCTGTTTTGCGCATGCTACTGATGCCGGTAACCAGAACAGCCCTCCGCCCTATCTTCCTGGCCTCCGAGCCCAATTGAGCAAGGCTGCCAGAGCCAAAGATAATTTTTGTTGGTAAGTAAAACCTAGTTATCCTAATGATAAGCCTCCTTCGAGATAAGTGATATCACATCTAACCTATTGAATCCCCTGACGAATAAGTATAGCACACCGCCGACAATCTGAGGAATTAAGAAGCTATAAATCCAACTATAGCGCTGAACATTATGCTATAAAGTGCAGTTCGGTATGGTCCCCCAGCAGATTGCCCCACAAATACTTTTGACAAAAGTTGCCGCCATAGAATAAATGCGAAAGCTGTAGCTAAGATTATTGTGCTATAACATATACTTCTATGGTAGAATCAGAGTATGCAGATAAGACATAATCCAAAGCTTGTTGGTCTTATTCTAGATTAGGAACATCGCGGTGCATCTCAGGAAAGTTACCCTTTATCCTGCAAAATATCCAACGAAGGGAAAATATCCTTTTAACCTGAAGCTTGTGAATGAAACCCAAGATGTTGTATTTTCTACACCAGTGACCTTCTTTATAGGGGAAAACGGCACAGGAAAGTCGACACTGTTGAAAGCTATTTGCCTCAAGTGCGGTGTTCATATGTGGGAGGGTATAGAACGAAGACGTTTTGAAGTTAATCCCTATGAGGACAAGCTGCATAACTTTATTGATGTCGAATGGATTAACGGTTCTGTGCCAGGCTCATTTTTCGCATCCCAAATATTTCAAGATTTTGCTCAATCCCTAGACGAGTGGGCGGCAGCAACTCCTAAGATATTAGAATATTTCGGTGGAAGCTCCTTAATAACTAAATCCCACGGACAATCTCTCATGTCATACTTTAAGGCCCGATATCAGATTAAAGGGATTTATTTTATGGACGAGCCAGAGACCTCTCTATCGCCAACAAGCCAGTTGGAATTACTTAGAACACTAAAAGGCTTTAGTCAAGAGGGGCATGCTCAATTCATTATTGCTACCCACTCTCCAATTCTCCTGGCATGTCCAGGTGCAACGATTTATAGCTTTGACCATATACCTATTAAACCAATCAGATATGAGGAGACAGAACACTACCAGCTCTATAAAAACTTCCTGAATCATAGGCACAAATACCTGAATGAACTTTAAGTGGTTGAAGACAAACAACATATAACAATGTTGTATGACATTGCGCAAAACGAGCTTTTATTACTCCTATACCTATTGACATTACGGAAAAAATAGTTTATCGTTCATAATCAAAAAGGGAGGTACACCAATGCAAGCATATTGTATGAAATGCCGCACCAAGAGGGAAATGAAGGATACTAA
>JADHWY010000033.1 GCA_016783245.1 Dehalococcoidales bacterium
GACCGCCGGAGCTAGAGCCATGATAGCCCCGGTGGGGTAGCAACCGGGGTTGGCTACCAGTTGGGTGGAGGCAACCTGAGACCGGTATAGCTCAGGCAGGCCATATACCGCTTGGTCAAGTAGTTGCGGGGCGGGGTGATTGGAACCATACCACCGCTGGTATTCAGAGGCATCCTTCAGCCTGAAATCGGCGCTGATGTCCACTACCTTAATGCCCTGGTCGAGCAGTGGTATCACCTCCTTGGCACTTGCCTGGTGTGGCATAGCGGAGAAAGCCAGTTCGACCTCCCCCAGCTCAGCTTCAATAGTCAGGCCTATATCGGCCAGATGGGGGAAGACCTGACCTAGCTCCTGACCAGCAGTACTGCGCCCGGTAACTGAAATAAGCTCTACCTCTGGATGCTGGTGTAGTAGCCGGGCTAGCTCAACACCAGCATAGCCGGTAACATTGATGATGCCTACCTTGGTCATTATGGTTGACCTCCTTCACAGAAACATTCCAGAGCGGTCAGCTCCTTGGGAGTACCCATGATGATGAGGCGGTCTCCAACCTCAATAGCGGTGTCACTGGTTGGGCTGGTCAGGAGTTTGCCACTTTTCTTGCTTATTGCTAGGATAATAGTTTTAACCTGCTTGTGGATGGCTTCGATAGTTAACCCGGCCAGTGGCGAGTCGCTCTTTATGATTATATTTTCCATGAGCAACTCTTGGCCACGGCGATAGGTTACCGTGTCAATAAAATCAACTACTGCCGGGCGCAGGGCGAGCATAGCCATGCGCCGAGCGCCGATACTGCTGGGAGAGACCACCCGATCAGCTCCAGCCCTCTTTAGTTTTGTCTTTGCTTCCTTGTTGCTAGCTCGAGCCTCGATGAATAGGTCGGGGCGCAGCCCCCGAGCCGAGAGGGTAATATAGGTATTATCAGCATCACTGCCCACGGCGGCCACTAGTCCCTTGGCCTGTTCAATACCAGCCTCCGTTAGCAATTTATCGCTGGTAGCATCGCCAAGCAGGCATAAGTAACCGTGTTCTTCAGCCATGGCAATATTATCTGGGCGGCTATCGACAACGACAAAGGGGACACCCTCCTCGGTAAAGGTGTGGGCTATCTCCTCTCCTACCCGTCCATAGCCACAGAGAATAAAGTGGTCTTTTAGTTTGGCTATTTTACCTTTCATTTGTCGCCTCCATAATTCGGTGCGCAATCTTCCCTCTATGACATACTGGATAAGGGCGGTTAACACAAATAGTCCCCCGCCAACACCACCCCCAATCAGGAAAATGCTGAAAATCCGCCCTGAATGACTGAGCGGGTGAACCTCACCATAACCTACAGTGGTTATGGTTATTATCGTCATATAAATGGCATCGGTAAAGAACCAACCCTCGATGAGCATATAGCCAATAGAGCCAGTGGCTATGATGCTACCTAGAATAATCAGTCCCCGGCGTAACCTTTTTTGTGGTTCCACTTTAGTCGCCCGTAACTAAGTTCTATTGAGGCATATTATAGCCTTTATCAGCATGCAAACCAAGCCGAAGATTTGTCAGTGAAGCGAGCATATGCTACCATTTCTGTTGAGATTGCATTAACCGCAGGTATTAAATTGGCTAATGAGTTGACATTAAAGGCTATTGGCATTGTCAGAAGCAAAGCTGCCCAGCCGCCCAAGCCAGGCGAGGGGGAGGTTATCTCTGAGATTATAATTGATAGCAGCCTGACCGAGGCTCTGGATGGGATGGAGGGGTTTTCCCACATTATGGTTCTATACTGGATGCATCAAAGGGGTGCTGGCAAACCGCCAACAAAGGTCCACCCTATGGGTAAAAGGGAGTTCCCCTTGGTGGGGCTCTTTGTTACCCGCTCGCCCCGGAGACCCAACCCAATAGGGGTGACTACGGTTAGACTGCTTCAGCGCCGGGGGAATATTCTAGTGGTTCAAGGCCTTGATGCTTTCGATGGCACGCCGGTGATTGATATAAAACCCTATATCCCGGGGTATGACTCTGTGGCTGATGCCAGGGAACCCCAATGGCTGACTAGAGCTTGCGGAATAAGCCAGAAGCTACAGGATATCTACCGTCGGCTTATGCACTGCTACGGGCCACAGCATTGGTGGCCGGCAGAAGAGCCGTTTGAGATGATAGTCGGTGCCATCCTTACCCAGTCAGCGGCCTGGATTAATGTAGAGAAAGCCATAGCTAATCTGAGAGTAGCCAAAGCGCTGTCACCAGAGGCGCTACGCCGGCTGCCCCTCCCTGAGGTCGCTGCCCTTATCCGCCCCTGTGGTTACTATAATGCCAAAGCGCGAAAGCTTAAGTCCTTTGCCCACTGGCTGGGCGACCACTGTGACGATAACCTTGACAAGCTGTGGGCCGATAATATTGCCCACCTCCGCCAGCAGTTGCTTTCCATTCATGGTATTGGAGAGGAGACAGCCGATTCCATAGTACTTTACGGTGCCAACAAGCCGATTTTTGTCATTGATGCTTATACCCGTCGCATCATCGGCCGTATCGGCTTAGCCCCTGAGAGCCATAGCTATGCTGCCTATCAGACCCTTTTTATGCACAGCCTCCCCACTGATAGCGAGCTATTCAAGGAATACCATGCCCTGCTGGTCTGCCTGGCTAAGGATGTCTGCCGCAGCCGCCCTCTCTGCTCCCGGTGCTGTCTAAATAATATTTGCCCATCCCGTATTCGCTAACCCCTCAAACCTTTGATTAAGTAGCTATAGGTAGTATATTTAGTGTATTATTTATATAGGTCATTCGTATGGATGCTGAGCAATTAGCCCAAAAATTAGTCTTGTGGATAGAGGAAAAGACAGTGGCCGCCGGGGGTAAGGGGGTGGTGGTAGGGATGAGTGGTGGGCTTGATTCCTCAGTGGTGGCGGTATTATGTCAACGGGCTTTCCCCAAAGACGTGTTGGGGGTGATTATGCCCTGCTACAGTAGCCCAGAGGATAAGGAGCATGCCCTGGCTGTGGCCAGCAAGTTCTCTATCACCACTAAGGTGGTGGTTCTTGACCCTGTTTTTGATACCTTGCTCCATGCTTTGTCCGGTGATAAGGTAGAGCCCGGTGCCAGCTGGCTAGCCGAGGCCAACCTCAAAGCCAGATTAAGGATGCTCACCCTTTATTACTTCGCCAATCAGCTCGAATATATAGTGGCTGGGGGGGGTAACAGGAGTGAGCTTTCTGTAGGCTACTTTACCAAGCATGGGGATGGAGGGGCGGATATTTTGCCCTTGGGCAACCTGGTCAAAAGCCAGGTAAGGGAATTAGCCGGTTTCCTGGACATCCCGCAGCCGATTATTGATAAGCCTCCCTCAGCAGGTCTGTGGCAGGGGCAAACTGATGAGGGTGAGCTGGGGATTAGCTATGAGGAGCTCGACCGGTATCTGGTTACCGGCGAGGCACCAACTGGACTGAGACAAAAGATTGAATCTATGATAGCGGCTAGCGCCCATAAACGCTTACCCCCCTCGGTGGCTAGCCTTGAGGAGGAGTGAAAGTTGACTGCCGAGGTTAAAATCGTTACTGATAGCACCGCTTACCTATCGTCGGAAGAGATTGCCAAATACAATGTTCATGTTGTCCCGCTCAAGGTCATCTTCGGGGTAGATGACTATAGTGAGGGTGAGGACATTACCAGCGAGGAATTCTATCGAAGACTAGCCTCATCCAGAACGCTTCCTACTACCTCGCAGCCTTCTATAAACGATTTTACCCAGATATATAGTGAGTTAGCCCAGGGCGGCCATCCTATCCTTTCCATTCATATCTCCAGCAAGTTAAGCGGGGCGGTTAATTCAGCCAGGGCTGCCAAGGTAGAGTTGCCCCAAGCTCAGATTGAGGTAGTGGATTCGCTATCTATAGCCATGAGGATGCTGGTTGGTCCTGCTGCTGAGGCTGCCAAAAAGGGGCAGTCCTTGTCCCAGATTAGGGATTCCATTGAAAGGCTTAACGCATCCATAAGCGCCCTTGGCGTGCTTGATACCCTGGAATATCTGTGGAGGGGAGGGCGCATCGGTGGGGCGAAGGCTTTGCTGGGTACCATGCTCAGGATTAAGCCCATCCTAGCCTTTGAGGGTGGAGAGCTTAAGGTTCTAGCTAAGGAGAGGACCACCCGTAAAGCTATACAACATATCCTGGGGCTTATGAGGGAGCGGATGAAAGGAAACGCCCCCATTCATGTCATAGTAGTTCACACCCACTCTCTTAAGCCAGCTTTGGTGCTGAAGGAGGAGGTTCAAACCCATTTCAACTGCGCCGAGCTTGCGCTTATTGAGCTCGGACCAGTGCTGGGGACGCATATAGGTCCGGGCTTCTTTGGTCTGGGTTTCTATAGCGAACAGGACTGGCAACCAAACCAATAATGACCGAAAAGGGTCGAGGGTGAGGTTGCTCGGCACTCAGTTATTTCACTTGTTTTGGGGGGAGTGCTTGTGTTATCATTAGTTAAGCGAAGATGATAACGGAGAAGGAGAAGGCGCTAGACCTGGCTATTAGCCAAATTGAAAGGCGATATGGCAAAGGTTCAGTGATGAAGTTGGGGGGGGCGGCGGCTATACCGCCGATTGAAGCAATTCCCACCGGTTCACTGGCTTTAGACCTAGCCTTGGGTGTGGGGGGTGTCCCCAGAGGGCGAATTACGGAAATATTTGGCCCCGAGGCGTCAGGGAAAACTACCCTAGGCCAGCATATAATTGCTGAAGCGCAGAAGCAGGGGGGTGCGGTTGCCTATATTGATGTGGAGCACGCCCTGGATCCCCTCTATGCCAGTCATTGCGGGGTTAATGTTGACGACATGCTCATCTCTCAACCTGATGCGGGGGAGGAGGCTTTGGATATTACTGAGGCGTTGGTTAGGAGCGGGGCTATTGATGTGATAGTGATTGATAGTGTAGCTGCCTTGGTACCCAGAGCTGAGATTGAGGGGGAAATGGGGGATGCCCATATTGGCTTACAAGCCCGCCTGATGTCGCAAGCACTGAGAAAGCTAGCCGCCGCTATCGGCAAGTCAGGCACAGCAGTGATATTCATCAACCAGCTAAGGGAGAAGGTTGGTATTATCTTTGGCAGCCCTGAGGTGACACCAGGTGGCAGGGCATTGAAATTCTACAGCTCAGTCAGAATAGACCTAAGGCGTACGGAGACTATCAAACAGGGAAATACGGCCATAGGTAGCCATGTCAGGGCTAAGGTAGTCAAAAATAAGGTTGCCCCTCCCTTCAGGAATGCTGAGTTTGACATTATGTTTGACCATGGCATAAGCAAGGAGGGCGGTCTTATCGACCTCGGTGTGGACTGCGGGCTAATAAAAAAGGCTGGCGCTTTCTTCTCCTACGGTGATATTCGCTTAGGACAGGGTAGGGAGAGTGCCAAGCAACACCTGAATCAGAATCCTGAGCTTGCTCAGGAGATTGAACAGAAGATTAGAGCCTCAGTCGCCACCACTCATATTACAGTGCCTAGTGTTTAACACACCTTAAATAGACAACTTGATAAAGGTAATAGGAGCGAGAAAGGCTGAGGCATAGGCTTCAGCCTTATGTCTTTAAAAGAGGGGTGTGGGTTAATGAAGAAAATTAGCGCCATCCGTTTCGGGAAGGGTGGGAGAAAGCGAGTCAATATATCCCTCGATGGCAAGTTCGCCTTTAGTTTGGATGCCGAGGTGGTCCTAAAAGAGGGCTTGCAGGTGGGACAAGAGCTATCCCCTAGTCAGATTGAAGCACTAGCCAGGTCTGACCAGTCCCATCGCTGCCTCAACGCTGCTCTTCGTTACCTTAGCTATCGACCTCGGAGCGAGTTTGAGTTAAGGGAGCGACTTTCTCGGCGTGGTTTTGATAGTGAGAGTGTGGAGGACGTGTTCACCAGGCTGAGGGAGCAGGGGCTAGTGGATGATGCAGCCTTTGCTCAATTCTGGAGGGCTAATCGGCAATCATTTAGCCCGCGCAGTCGGTGGCTAACTAGGTTGGAACTAAGGCGGAAGGGGGTAGCCGAGGATACTATAGACCAGGCGGTGGGCACGATTGATGACGAGGATAGTGCTTATCGAGCAGCCCTTAATAAAGCTCGCAGCTTACCTGTGTCTGACTATCAGGGCTTTCGTCACCGGTTAGCTGGCTATCTTAAGCGGCGTGGCTTTAGTTATGGGGTGGTAAATCATGCTGTGGAACGGGTATGGCAGAAACAGGGGGCAAGATAGTTTTTATGTTGACTTCCGATTGGTGGAGTAAGTAGTATTTAAATCTATAGTTTGACTTAGAGTCAGAGGAAGTGAGGTAAAGAATGCCAGTAGCAATAGATGTAACGACAATAAATATAATAACAATTCTATTTAGTTTCCTCATTGGTGGGGTGGCTGGGGGGGCCGCTATGTTCCTCTTCAGGCGAGCGATGATTAACCGGCAGATACGTCTCGCCGAGAAGAAGGCGTCTAGGGTGAAGGTTGAAGCTGAGATCAGAGCCAAGGAAATGCTCCATGAGGCCAAGGAGGAAGCGGGGAAATTCAAGTCAGTAGCCGAGGCTGAGCATCGGGAACGGCGCTCTGAACTACAGCGGCGCGAGAACCGTCTGTCTCAGAAGGAAGCGACCTTGGAGCGCAAGTTAGAAGACGTGGGCTATCGGGAAAAAGCCATGGGTAGTAAAGAAAAGGAGATAGAATCCATTCGCTCCCAGATTAAAGAGGCTAGAAATAAGCAGTTAAAGCAGCTAGAGCTGATTTCGGGCATGTCTACTGAGGAGGCAAAGCAACAACTGCTCGGGGCTATGGAGATTGAGATGCAGGAGGAAGCCTCTCGGCGCCTTCGGGAGTGGGAAGCCAAGTTAAAGGAGGAAGCTGACCAGAAGGCTCAGGGCATCCTATCCCAGGCTATCCAGCGTTCCGCCTCTGAGGTTGTCTCTGAGACTACCACGGCTAGTGTTCCCCTCCCCAGCGACGAGATGAAGGGTCGGCTCATCGGACGGGAAGGTCGCAATATCAGAGCCTTGGAGCAGGCTACCGGTGTTGACCTGGTTATTGACGATACCCCTGAGGCAGTGACTCTGTCTAGCTTTGACCCGGTGCGGCGAGAGGTGGCTCGCGTTGCTCTAAATAAGCTTATCCTTGATGGGCGTATCCATCCAGCTCGTATTGAAGAGGTGGTAGCCAAGGCTAAAGAGGAAGTAGATGCTACCATCCTTAGCGCTGGAGAGCAGGCGGCATACCAAGTGGGGGTGCATGGATTGCACCCTGCCTTAGTCAGATTGCTTGGTCGCCTCAAGTATCGCACTAGCTATGGGCAGAATGTCTTAACCCATAGTATTGAGGTTGCCTATCTGGCTGGTATGATTGCTTCAGAGTTGAATACTGATGTTGCCCTGGCTAAGAAGTCTGGTCTGCTTCATGACATTGGTAAGGCAGTGGACCGCGAGGTGGAGGGCAGTCACGCTGCCATTGGGGCTGACTTGGTTAAGCAGTGGGATAAATCCCCTGAGGTGGTTCAGGGTATCATTGAGCATCACCTTGAGGCTGATACCGTCGGCATTTGGGGCTTCATTATTTCAGCGGCTGATGCTATCAGTGGTGCCCGACCCGGAGCAAGGCGCGAATTATTGGAGAGCTATCTGAAGCGGCTAAAGGCCCTCGAAGATATAGCCGATGGCTTCACGGGGGTGGAGAAGTCCTTTGCTATTCAGGCCGGTCGTGAAATCCGTGTCCTGGTCAAGCCGGAGGAGATTGATGATTTGGGGGCTATGAGGCTGGTTCGGGATATTGTTAAGAAGATAGAGGAGAGCATGGAGTATCCAGGGCAGATAAAGGTTACCGTGCTCAGGGAGACAAGGGCTGTAGACTATGCTAAGTAGGAAGAGTTAGTGTTAATATTAGCCATTGGTGATGTAATTGGTAAGCCTGGCAGGAGGGCGGTACAGGCACTTTTACCAGGCTTTCGCCAGAAATATGGGTTGGACTTGGTTATTGCCAATGGTGAGAATGCTGCTGGTGGTTTGGGTCTAACCTCAACTACGGCTAGGGCACTATTTGATGCTGGCGTTGATGTGTTGACCTCAGGCAACCATATATGGGCTCACAAAGAGATTATTCCCTACCTCAATAGTAACATGCCTATACTACGTCCATTAAATTATCCCTCAGGCGTGCCCGGTAGAGGCTATCTATTAGAGGGTCAGGTTATGGTGGTTAATCTGATGGGGAGAGCCTTTATAGGCAGTTTCGATTGCCCCTTTAGAGCTATGGATCAACTGCTTGCTGAGCTGAAACACAAGCCACCGGTTATTATCGTTGATTTCCATGCCGAGGCAACATCAGAGAAAATAGCCCTGGGACGATACCTAGACGGTCGAGTCAGTGCTGTGCTCGGCACCCATACTCATGTGGGAACCATTGATGCTCAGTTACTCCCAAACGGCACCGCATATGTGACTGATATTGGCATGACCGGACCCACCGATTCAGTTATCGGTGATGATGCCGATGCGGTACTTCGCCGTTTTCTAACTATGATGCCCCATCGTTTATCTGTAGGCAAAGGCAAAACAGTATTTAACGCTGTGGTGGTTGAGGTGGATGACAACAGTGGTAGGGCGACAAACATTGACCGCATCTGTGAGGAGGTGGAGTAATAGTGGCTAAGGCAGATCTCCATCTACACTCTACCGCCTCTGATGGTCGATTTAGTCCCGAGGAGATTGTCCGTAAATCAGCAGAGCAGGGGCTAACCGTTATTGCCCTTGCTGACCATGACAATGTGGATGGCGTTGCTCCTGCCTTAGCAGCGGCTAGGGCTTTCTCCGGGCTGAAAGTAATACCTGGCGTGGAAATCAGCACCTATGTCCCTCGTGGTGAAGTCCATATTTTAGGCTACTTTATAGATTATACCAGTGAGGAGCTAAGAGTCAGGCTGGAGAGAGTGTGTAATTCTCGGCGGGAGAGGGCTCAGAGGATGATTGCTAAACTGGGGGATTTGGGTATTCGTATTGAGTGGCAGCGAGTCCAGGAAATAGCTGGCACTGGTTCTATGGGTCGCCCTCATATTGCCCAGGCTTTGTTGGAAAAGGGTTATGTAGACTCGGTTAGCCAGGCATTTGCCAAATATTTAGGTCGGGATGGGCTGGCCTATGTTGAGTGGGAAAAGATGATTCCTGTGGAGGCGGTGGAACTAGTAATAAAGACTGGCGGGTTGCCGGTGCTGGCACACCCCTTAACTGTTGATAACCTGGAGACGGTGGTTACTGAGCTAAAGGCGGCTGGTCTGGTAGGCATCGAAGCTTATTACAAAGAATATACCGCTGAGGAGGTAGCTGGGCTGGTCGGCTTAGCCGATAGGAACCATCTCATTACCACCGGCGGTAGTGATTACCACGGTCTGGAGGCCGACACTGAGACTATGATTGGAGGTGCTGAGGTGCCCATAGAAGCGGCGGAGCGTCTTATCGCTCTGGCAGAGGCGAGGGCTAGGGTTAGCTAGCCCCCCACCTTTTTAAGCCCCGGCTGTCTCCATAATAAAACTGTTACGGCTTAATAAAATGAGATGTACCAATCACCCTAATGTTGAAACTGACCTGAGGTGTGGTAAGTGTGGTAAGCCGATATGCCCCAAGTGCCTGGTTCATACACCAGTCGGTGCTCGATGCCCTGATTGTGCTCGGCTACAG
>JADHWY010000034.1 GCA_016783245.1 Dehalococcoidales bacterium
GCTCCTCGCAATGACAGGAAGGGGAAGCTCCTCGCAATGACAAAAGAGGAAGCCCCTCTTCCATTCTCTTCCCCCTCCCTAAAATAACAGGGAAGCCCGAAGGGGCGTTAGCCCCTTCGGAAACTATAATTCCCCTTCCCCTCGCACAAGGCGAGTCGCTTCAGGAGACTTGATAAGGGGAAGGGGATAAAGGGGATAGGGTCTCCAAATAAAAATCTAAGGGGTAAGGTTAAAAAATAATCCCTCTACAGTTACTTGCTCTATCAACAAGCTCTGATTATAATATGGAGGAATAAGTTAAATAGAGTAGGTGATTAGATGGAGCAATACGGGCTGGAGAACATTCGCAACCTTGTTTTACTGTCTCACTGTGGTGCTGGCAAAACCTCAGCCTCAGAAGCAATATTGTTTACCGCTGGAGCAATTGCTCGATTAGGCAAGGTCGAGGAGGGGACTACCACCTCAGATTATGACCCTGATGAGATAAAGCGCCACATTAGCATAAATTTGTCTATGCTCCCCTGTCAGTGGAAGGGGGCAAAGATTAACCTCATAGATACCCCCGGTTATTCTGACTTCGTCGGTGAGGTCAAGGCGGCAATACGGGTCGGTGAAGGGGCTGTAATCATGGTCTGCGCTGCCTCTGGTGTTGAGGTTGGCACTGAGCAGGTATGGTCATACTGTGAGGAAGCCGACCTGCCTCGGCTTATCTTTATCAACAAGATGGACCGAGAGAATGCTGACTTCTATCAAACTGTGGAGCAGCTTCAGTCGAGGTTTGGCTCTAGATGCCTGCCAGTGCAGTTGCCTGTAGGTGCCCAGGATAGTTTCCAGGGAATAGTTGACCTGCTGACGATGAAAAGCTATATCGGTTCTCAGGCAAAGGAGGATGAGCTGCCCTCCTCCCTTCAGACCAAAGCCGATTCTTTTCGTGAGAAACTGGTAGAAGCAGTGGCTGAAGTCGATGATAGGCTCATAGAGAAGTATCTGGAAGGTGAACAACTCAGCCTGGAGGAGCTTGGCAATGGCTTGCGACAGGCTGTAATAACTGGGAGGATTGTGCCCATTTTGGCTGGCTCGGCTATACAGAATATAGGGTTTACCTTTCTTCTGGATGCCATATATAATTATTTGCCATCGCCTAAAGAGCGAGATGTAATAATTGTTGGTGATTCAGCCAAACAAGCTGAGAGGATTGAGCCCAGTCAGGATGCCCCTTTAGCTGCTCTGGTGTTTAAGACCAGTGCTGACCCGTATGTTGGTAAGCTTACCCACTTCCGTGTTTACACCGGTGCTATTAATAGCAATTCTCAGGTGTGGAATGCCGCCCGAGGTGGTGCAGAGCGCATAGGTCAGCTATTTGTTCTGAGGGGCAAGACCCAGGAGCCAGTATCAAAGCTCGGAGCGGGAGATATGGGAGCGGTAGCTAAGCTGGGAATGGCTAGCACCGGGGATACATTATGTAGTCAGGCTCAGCCAATGAAGCTCGCCCCTATTCTATTCCCCCAGCCGGCTTTTAGTCTGGCGGTGCATCCCAAGACCAAGGCTGACCTGGATAAACTGGGAGCGGCGCTATCCAGGTTGTCTGAGGAAGACCCCACCCTTAGGGTGCATCGTGATACTGATACCAACGAGACAATTCTATCAGGAATTGGTGAGTCCCACCTTGAGGTGGCAGCAGAAAAGATGCTGCGCAAATTTGGTGTGGGGGTGAAGTTGGAAACGCCCAGGGTTCCATATAAAGAGACAATCACTGTGCCAGCCAGGGCTGAGTATAAGCATAAAAAGCAGACGGGAGGGCATGGTCAATATGGGCATGTCTTGCTGGAGCTTGAGCCTTTGCCTCGTGGCAGCGGCTATGAGTTCGTCGATAAGATAGTAGGTGGTGCCATACCCAGGAATTATATTCCAGCGGTGGAAAAGGGGGTTAAGGAAGCAATTCAAGAAGGAGTTTTAGCCCGCTACCCGGTTATTGACATAAAGGCAAGAGTCTATGATGGTAGCTTTCACCCGGTTGATTCCTCAGAAATATGCTTCAAGATTGCTGGAGCGGGGGCGCTGAAGAAAGGATTATCTGAGGGGCAGCCTATCCTCCTTGAGCCGATAATGAATATTAAGGTGACAATCCCTGATGACTTCACTGGTGACATTATTGGCGACCTTAATACCAAGCGGGCACGGGTGCAGGGAATGAACCCTGGGGGCGGAATTAATGTTATTGAGGCTCAGGTGCCACTGGCTGAGATTTTGCGCTATGCCATAGACCTGAAATCAATAACCCAGGGTAGAGGTAGCTATGAGGTGGAGTTTAACCACTATGAGCCGGTACCACCTCATGTTACTCAAAAGATTATTGCTGAAAGGCAAGCCGAGAAAACTTAACCCTGCGGGCTGCCCAAAAATCGATACTATAGTTTTAAGAAGAGGAGTTTAAGAGGGGCGAAGCATATGGGGTCCCCGCAAAGATAAAGTTTTTGTGGGTGAAAGTTACATGGGGTAAAAATCCCCATGGTGCCCTGATAAATTAGACTCTAAACAGTGGCCTTCATAATCTACTAAAGCATGTTGTTGAGGAATTAGCTACTAAGGGTCAAATTTAGGTGGGTAATTAAGCAAAAATCTTGATGTTTTGGCTTTCCAAAAGGTCAATAACTTCACTTTGCTCTGGCAGGTCATCAGGGTTGACCCCCTTGCTTACGGAAAGTAACTCAATTCCAATTGGTGTGCCGTCAGCCGCATAATCAATGCGTCGTTCATTGTCAAGGTCTCTACCATAAGCATAGGGCTTATCACTTAGGTATACATAGAGAGCATCAGCTTCCCGGTCATATTTCATTTTCATTTTGCCTCCTAGTCTGCCACCGTTATAACGACTCGGTGGTCTCGGGACTTTTCTCTAACGACGACCTTGACTCTTGTGCCGTCTGGAAGATTATAAATATATACCATATTGTCATTAGCGTTCGGATAGCTAGTCTGGTAATTATTCAAACATTCGTCTACTTGTTCTCGCGATATGCCCCTCTCTTTCATTCTGTCCTTAGCATGGTTCGTAAAGTGTAACATTTTCACATGTCTTTATTATCCTCCACGAACACTTAGCTACTTAGTGATGCTTTACCACTATTCGTTAAAACACTTTACAACTATTATAACATATATAACACTCTATACCGATTTGTCAACCGACCTTTAGTTCTATCTCGGTGGTGGGTTATTCCTTGAGATTGCTTCGTCGCTTGTGCTCCTCGCAATGACGAGAGGGGTCATTGCGAGCCGAAGGCGTGGCAATCTCGGTGGTGGGGTGTTTTAGGGCGTTTAAGAGGGGCGAAGCCCCTCTTAGATAACTAATTCCCCCTCCCTCGCACAAGGCGAGTCGCCTCAGGAGACTTATCAAGGGAGGGGGATAAGCGGGTTCCCGGGAAAATCAAAGATTTTTCTGGGTGCTTACAGGGGGTGGGTTACCTATCCCTTTACTCAGCCAGAAGCCCCTTTATCTTATCGGCAAAGGCGGGTAGCACCTTTTTCCAGTCGCCTACTATGCCGAAACGGGCTTCCCTGAAGATATTTGCCTCAGCGTCTTTGTTTATGGCTACGATGGTCTTGGAGCTGGAGCAGCCGGACATATGTTGGCTGGAACCAGAGAGAGCTACGGCTATGTAGAGGTCAGGGGTAACAATCTTGCCAGTAAGCCCTATTTGTGCCCCAGCCGGCACCCACTCGTTATCACAGGGAGGTCTGGTAGCTCCTACTGCCCCCTTCAGCATCCTGGCCAGTTCCTCTAACTGCTTGAAACCTTCAGCACTGCCAATGCCTCTACCCCCGGCAATTACTACCTCAGCATCCTCAAGCCTTACCCCTTCTATCTTTTCTGGCACCTTCTCCAGCACCTTGGTTCTTATTGCCGAGGGGTCTAGACCGGCGTCAACGGTGATTACTTCCCCTTTCCTTGATTCATCTCGCTCCAGAGGCGCTATTGCCTTGGGTCTGACGGTAGCTATTTGTGGGTAGGACTGGCAAATGAAGACTGCTTGAGCGTTCCCTCCGTAGGCAGGTTTGGTTTGCAGCAGTAGCTTTGACTCAGGGTCGATAGCTAGCTCCAGGCAGCCCAGGGAGGCAGCCGTGTTCAGTCTGAAAGCTAGCCTGGGTGCCAGGTCACGACCGATAGAGGTCTGCCCCAGAATGAGAATCTGTGGCATCACCTCCTTAACTACCTTTTCCATTGCTGATACATAGGAATCTGTCTGATAGTCTTTGAGCAGCGTGTCATCAACTACATATGCTTTATCGGCGCCAAAGGCAATAGCTTCCTGAGCCAAACTGCCTATACCACTGCCTACTAACACAGCGGATAATTCCTGCCCCAGCTCATCAGCCAGCTTTCTACCGTAGCCCAATAGCTCAGTGGCGATTGACGCCAGTTTTCCTTCCGCAACCTCGCAAAAAGTCATAACACCCTTATATTCAGCCATGATTTACCTCCTTAAAATTCATACTTTGTTTACATAACATATTCTTGCTTTGTTGACATAACTTAAAAAACAATTCCTCGTATCTGATTAGCTTCGAATTGTTTCCCCAAATTTTTTTATAATACCTTGGCCTCCCTCAGCTTTAAGGCTAGATTAACTGCTGCCTCCTCAGGGTTCTCCCCTTCAACAATCTCGCATTTCGCTTCGCGAACTGGTTGGAATAGCTTAAGCAGCTTGGTGCGTCTGCCAGCAGCCCCTATCTGGGAGACCTCAACCCCTATATCGGCTGGTTTCCAGATAACTGGCTCCTTCTTTTTAGCTGCCATAATCCCTTTTATAGTGGGGTAGCGAGGTTCACCAATCTCATTGCTTACTGTAATCAAGGCGGGTAAGGATACCTCAATCACCTCATAGCCCTCGTCGGTTACTCGCTCTACCCTTGCTTTGCCATTGGTAATGTCTATTTTCCTGGCTAGTGTTACACCGGGTAGCCCCAGTATCTCTGCAATGCCTGAGCCTACCTGTCCAGCATTCCAGTCAGAAGCCTCCCTGCCACAGAAGATGATATCATAGTCTCCAATCTTCTTAATGCCCATAGCCAGGGCATAGGCTGTCGACCAACTATCACCCTCATCAAAGGCCTCATCCTCTAGCAGGATGAGCTCATCAGCCCCCATAGCTAGCGGCTTTTTTACTATGTCTCTGAGCTGGTTTATGCCCAGGCTTATGGCAGTGATTTTACCCCCTAGGGCGTCCTTGATTTTTAGTGCTGCCTCTATAGCATATTCAGCATATGGGTCAACTACTGGTGACACACCCTGAGGTGGCACCACCTTATTGCTGGCAGGGTCAATCTTGAAACTGGCTGGCGGTGCCTCAGGGTCAACCACTTGCTTGATGCAGACAACCATATTCATAATGCCTATTCCTCCTGTTTACTACTTGTCTTTAGCCTTGGGTGAAAACCCCAATTGATTAATTTAGCATTGGAGCAGTGATGTGTCAAGCTGAACTTTGGGTCATAGTGTCGATGTCTATGTTAATGCCTTCGCAGTCAACTGCCACCTCAAGGATATCCTCGAGGTGCTCTCTGATTATCTCTCTCCCACCTATATCGCTCTTTAACTCCGATAACTGTGCTTTATACTTTAGGGAGAAGATGATTGGGTGCCCTCTCCTACCCCGGTAGACCGGGATGGCAATACCTTTATCATGGGTATCAAATTCATCTATCAGCTTATTGATAGTCTGGCTATCAACAAATGGCTGGTCGCCCAGGGCGAGCATAACTGCCTGTGCTTTGCTATCAACCTGGCTTAGTCCTGCTACTATGGATGTGCCCATCCCCTGGTGGTAAATTGGATTTACTGAAATCTTGATTGGTTTGGTGGCTATTCTCTTCATCACCTCTTCAGCTCTACACCCCACCACTACGATGACTTCGCATGCCTTGGAATTCAAAAGGTTATCGATGGTTTGTTCCACAATAGTGCTGTTGCCCAGGGGCATTAGTTGTTTGAGCCTACCCATGCGCTTTGATTCGCCGGCAGCCAGGAGTATTGCCGAGACCATGGTAGAGCTAGCTTCTCTCATCCTTTGTTGCCTTGAGGGTTTTGCCTGGGGTTATTGGCAATAGCGGCGATGGCTGCCCCGCGGGAGGTTTCACCAACCTTCTTGGCATCGAAGGGACCCTCGGGCTCATAGTCCTGGACACTGAGTTGGGCATTAGCAAGTTCAGGTTTGCTGGTGGTGAGGCTGAGGCTTATCACCCGGTCTATGCTGCTCAGGTCAGGCACGACCTTTATTTCACCATTAGGGAAGAGGGTATGCAGGAAGGCGGTTATTGCTCTTCTTTGTCCCTGTCCTATCTCTAGAAGCAGGCAGCCACCGGGTCGAAGCTTGCTGCCCACTTGACAACATAGCTTGCGTATCATCTCCGTTCCGTCTGAGCCTCCATTCAGCGCCAGCAGCGGCTCAAATTTGGCTGAACTCATTTGGGCTAATTCCGATTCCTCAACATATGGGAGATTGGCTATTATAAGGTCAACGGGCTCGGGCACAGGGTCAAGCATATCGCCTTGGAGGAGATAAAGTCTATCTATCACCCCATGTTTTTGGCAGTTAAGTAGGGCGACTTTGAGTGCGGCGGCTGATATATCGGTGGCATAAATCTTGGCTTCTGGTAGGCTAAGCGCCAGGCTGATGGCAATAGCCCCACAGCCGGTGCCAATCTCAGCTATAGTGAACAAAGGATGATTTTGAGCCAGACCGAGAGCTGTTTCTACCAGTAGCTCACTTTCCGGTCGGGGGATGAGAACGTGTGGGTCGACATAGAAATCAAGCCCATAGAATTCGCGATGTCCTGTTATATATGCTGTAGGCTCGCCATTTAGGCGGCGTTTAATCAAGCGCCAGAAGGCATCCTCTTGTTTGGGGCTTAATTCATAGTCGAGGTCTAGATATAACTGGGTTTGGCTTATTTTCAAGGCATGTCTTAGCAGTAGCTCGCACTCCAGGGGGACATCCTCAATATTATTTCCAGCAAGAATGCCCCTGGCGCGGCTAAGAGCCTGTTTTATGGTCACACCAGTTGCCCCTCTAGCTGTTTTGTCTGGTCACTGGTGGCTATAGCGTCAATGAGCTCGTCAAGCTCCCCATCTAGGATTCGAGGAAGATTACGGAAGGTTAGACCAATGCGGTGGTCGGAAACACGGTCTTGAGGGAAATTGTAGGTTCTTATCTTTTCTGCACGGTCGCCGGTGCCTACCTGCAAACGACGCTGTTTGGTTATTTCCTCTTCTTGTTTGCGCTGCTCTAAATCTAGGAGCCGGGCTCGGAGCACGGACATCGCCTTAACTCTGTTTTTTAGCTGTGAGCGGTCATCCTGGCAGATGGTTACTATGCTGGTAGGCAGGTGGGTAATACGGACGGCAGTGGCTACCTTATTTACATTTTGCCCCCCAGCCCCCCGACTGTGGTAGAAGTCAATCTTAAGGTCGTTAGGATTGATAGTTATTTCTACTTCGTCGGCTTGGGGAAGAACAGCTATTGTAGCTGTTGAAGTATGAATTCTGCCTGAAGATTCGGTAGTGGGCACTCGCTGCACCCGGTGTACCCCCCTCTCATACTTCAGACGGCTGAAGGAGCCTTTACCTTTTATCTCAAATATAATTTCCTTAAAGCCGCCTATGCCGCTCTCATTACTATCAATAATATCTATTCCCCAACCTTTAGATTGAGCATACCGAGCATACATGCGGAAGAGGTCAGCAGCAAACAGACCGGCTTCATTGCCACCAGCTCCAGCCCGGATTTCCATAATGATGTCCTTTTCATCATTAGCATCCTTGGGCAGAAGGGCGAGCTTCAGCTCCTGAAGCAGATGCTCTTGCTGCGACTCAAGGCTTTCTATCTCTTGCTTGACTAAAGCTGCCAAGTCTTCATCCAGCCCATTGCCTAGCATTGCCCTCGTTTCCTCTAGCTGCTTGGAGGTCGCCTTGTATTTTCTATACTTGGTTACCAAGTCCTCAATGCCAGCCTTCTCCTGAGCTAATATCCGCAATTGCTTCAGGTCAGTTGCAACCTCAGGCCTAGCTATTTGCTGGTCTAGCTTCTGGTAATGCCTGTCTATTTGCTCTAATCTGTCCCACATAGCCGATTTGCTCCTACGCAGAAATTATAGCATAGGCATAGCTACAGCTCAAACAATTTGGGGACGGTTAAAATAGAAATAGTTGGCTCCCCGAATGGGTCTATACACAGAACTTTTCGAGCCGTATTCGAGATGCCTGTTATTCAATCTAACCATAATCTGATCAAAATTTGCAAGCGGCGGTACCGAAATCCCATTTACCTGGCAAAAGAATGGCGAGTCGCTTTGGATAGTGGTGAATATGCCTCTCCTGCCGCCCTAGCACGCCATTTTAAAGTCTCAAGAGCGAGAGTGACACAGATAATGAACCTTCTGCAGTTATCACCGAAAGTCATTGACATGATCTCTTCATTGGGCGATCCAATTAACAGTCCTATAGTAGCTGAGAGGAGCTTGCACTGGAGCCACTTGCAAAGGAACATCAGGTTTTTCCCCATTTATCATTTCTTCTCAGTCGCGTCTTTGTGCTGCTCGGTTGTATCAATAAAGTATTCTTTGGGGATTCGTGTAAATTTTCATTCCCCTCTTAGTTGCAATTCTCACATCCGTATCTGTAGTGACCTTCATCCCTATATCCCTTACAAATCCTATAATTGTCAATCCGCACCTTTCACCAATTTCGACTCCCAATTTTGTTACCGCAGTCTTTGTCGCCACAATTGGAATATTCGCTCGGCAAATCTTTGACACCATGTCAGAGACCATCCTTCCGGTTGAGGCCGCAAATGTATTTCTAAAATCAATCTTATTAATCAATGCATAGCCTATAACTTTGTCTAGTGCATTGTGCCTTCCAACGTCTTCTGCTATGCAAATTGGTTCTGCCCCTTGTTTAAACAGTCCAGCTGAATGTATGGCTTCGGTTTCGGCATATATTTTAGATTTCAGGATCGCGTTGACACCGTCGAATATATCTTCTCTACTAACTTTAAAATCAGAATGTATTTCCGGAGACCAATTTGCCTTATCTTCTTTCCTGGGCAAAGTTACTTCAGCTATATTCTCTTTTACTGTTATTGATTCTATGTCGACAATATTTTCTATAATTCCCTGCCCAAATAGATGCCCAATGACAAACTCCTTCTCCATCATAGGCGTTATCATCGCTGTGGCAAAATGCCTTCCGTTTATGATAATTGATAAACCAAGTTCTGTTACTATTCTTTCCTTAGCCTTAGTAACTTCTGCATTCACCTTCGTATATTCAACCCACTCCACGCTTCTATCTTTTGACATTTTACCTCCGGAATTTATATGAGGTTGGTCAAAGTGCTGTCTTTAGCATAACCTACCCATTATTCAACTTTATGGGGCCTCCAGCTTTCTCTAAATATAACAGCTTTAAGGCTGGCTGGCTAGCTCCGGTTCAAATAATTTTTTAAAGAATTACTAAACAATCTCGAGAGCACAGCGGGTAGATGGGAGCAGACTGAGGATGCTACTATTAACAGGGTTTTTTGGGGGCTTGACAAGGCAGTAGGTAAATGATTATATTAGTATAGCGTGAAATCAACGCAATACCGAATAGGAG
>JADHWY010000035.1 GCA_016783245.1 Dehalococcoidales bacterium
GCACCGAAGGAGTAACCTTCATAGACTGAGCCATCTTCTAAGACTAATATTGCCCTTTTAGGCATAGTTTACTTAGCCCCTTTTATTTCAAGCCCGACTGAGCCATCTTTATAGACTAGCTTTCCCTGCGATATGGTTGCCATTACCCTGCCTTTAAGCCTCTCGCCAGCCAAAGGGGTATTCTTGCCTTTTGAGGCAAAAGCCTTGGTATCTACCACCCACTCCAGAGCCGGGTCAAATATAGTAACATCGGCTGAGGCTCCAATTGCCAGAGTCCCCAGCCTGCCATATTTATTGCCGATAATCTTGGCTGGTTCATAGGTTAGCTTGGCGATAAGGGTAGCCAGGCTTAGCTGTCCGTCGTGCACCAGGCTCATCAGGCTGCCCAGGGCGGTTTCAAAACCACTAATGCCAAAGGGGGCAAGACCAAACTCACACAGCTTATCCGCTTCAGCGTGGGGAGCATGGTCGGTAGCAATAATATCAACGGTATTATCGTTAAGCCCTTGAATTAAGGCTTGGATGTCCCGTTCAGTCCTCAGCGGAGGATTTACCTTGGCATTGGTATCATAGCCTATAACCCTCTCCTCATTTAGGGTCAGGTGATGTGGTGTAACCTCGGCAGTAACCTTGATGCCTCTCTCCTTGGCACGGCGAATGAGGTCAACTGAGCCCTCGGTGGTGGTATGGGCGATGTGTAGCCGACCCCCGGTTAGTTGAGCCAGAGCCAGGTCACGAGCTACGATAATGTCCTCAGCGGCGTTTGGTATCCCACGAAGACCAAGCTTGGTTGATATTATACCTTCATTCATCTGCCCGCCTTCGGTGAGAGCTCTGTCCTCGCAGTGGTCGATAATAGGCAGGTCAAAGGCACGGCTGTAATCCAGCGCCTGGCGCATAATGTGTGAATTTAGCGCTGGTTCACCGTCATCACTGAAAGCAATCACCCCGGCTGAAGCCAGCTCTCCCATCTCGGCTAACTCCTCTCCCTTTCTACCCTTGGAGATACACCCTATGGGTAGAACTCGGACCATCCCTTCTGAAGCTGCCTTTGACTTTACATACTCAACGGCGGTCTGATTATCCAGGGGCGGATTGGTGTTAGGCATGCAGCAAATGGTGGTAAAGCCACCTCTAGCTGCCGCATTGGTTCCAGTGGCAATGGTCTCCTTCTCCTCAAATCCGGGCTGCCTGAGATGACAGTGGAGGTCGACAAATCCCGGACAGACGATTAGCCCCCGTGCATGAAGGACATCGTAGTCTGGCTGGGGTGGGGTTGCCTCTCCCTTGCCCAGCCATGAGATTTCACCTTCAGTGATAAGTAAACTGCCGATTTCATCTATCCCCTGGCTGGGGTCAATTATTCGACCACCTTGAATGAGCAAGGACTTCATCATTGTTTTTGGCTCCCGGCTAGGATATAAAGCAAAGCCATGCGCACGGCTACTCCATTGGTTACCTGCTCGTTGATGACCGATTGAGGACCATGAGCCACGGCTGGAGAAATCTCAATCCCTTCATTTACTGGACCGGGGTGAAAAACCAGGGCATCAGGCTTGGCTCTGGCTAATCTTGCCTCAGTGAGCTGGTATAGCTGGATATACTCACGGATGCTGGGCAGTAGCCCGCTCTGTTGCCTTTCCAACTGCAGACGCAGTGTCATCACCACATCGACTCCATCAAGAGCAAGCTCAATGTCAGGCTCGATGCTGACCGAAGGAAAGTGGTGATGCTGCCTGCCCAAGCCGGCGGGCAGAAGGGTAGGGGGGCAACATAGTGTAACCTCTGCCCCCATGGTGGTTAGCCCCCAGATATTGGAGCGAGCCACTCGACTGTGCATAATATCGCCAATAATGACTGCTTTGAGCCCCTTCAAGCTTCCCCTGTGTTCGTGGATAGTATAGAGGTCAAGGAGGGCTTGAGTTGGGTGGGCATGCCAGCCATCTCCAGCATTGACCATGCTTGCCTCTATATATTTGGTGGCGATATAAGGGGCACCTGACTGGGGATGACGCATTACCACTATATCAGCCCCCAGTGCTTGCAGTGTGCCGAGGGTGTCAACCAGAGATTCCCCCTTGGCTACGCTGCTAACTGAAGCACTCAGGCTAACTACATCAGCGCTCAAATTTTTGGCGGCAAGCTCAAAGGATAACCGGGTGCGGGTGCTCGGCTCATAAAATAGGGTTATGAGGGTCTTGCCCCGGAGCGTAGGTACCCGTTTAATTGGTCGGGACATAACCTCCTTCATAGCCTGGGTTGTGTGGAAGACGTGTTCTATTTCCTCTTGAGTGAAGTCATCAATGTCAAGAATGTGGTGATGTTGCCATATTGATGTGGTCTCGGGCACCCCGGGCTCTATTTGTAGGGTAGGGTCATCTTTTTGTTGGGTTGTCCTCATTTCCCCTCCTTATCTACAGGCATGGGGAAAATGGCTACCTCGTCTATGCCATCGGTTTCCTCCAATTTAACCTGTATTTCTTCATGTCTGGAGCTGGGCATATTCTTACCTACATAGTCAGCCCGTATCGGTAATTCACGGTGACCGCGGTCAATGAGCACGGCTAACTGAATTAACTGGGGTCGTCCCAGGTCAGTGAGGGCATCCATAGCTGCCCTAATGCTGCGTCCGGTGTATAGAACATCGTCAACTAACACTATGGATTTGCCGTCAATATTGGCAGGGATATCGGTGCGTTTGACCACAGGCTGCAGATTTAGTGAGGAAAGGTCGTCTCGATAAAAGCTGATGTCTAGAGCGCCCACCGGTATCTTCAATCCGGCAAAGTCCTCTATATTGGCGGCTAGCCGCTTTGCCAGAGGCACCCCACGAGTATGCATGCCAACCAGCATCAGATGCTCAATAACCTTATTTCGCTCTATAATCTCGTGGGCTATTCGAGCCAGAGTTCGCCTGATATCCTCTTGAGTCATTATGACTTTTATTGACATAAAATTAGCCTCTCGCCTTAGCTGGCAAGAGGCTTTACTCCTTGACTTCCACTACTTCCCTTGCCAGCCTCTCTGGACCAGCTTAAAGGCTCTTTTTAATTCTTATTAAATAAACATTATACCACTTTTATCTGGCTATTGCAACATTTTAAATCTGGGATTGTTTTGAAACCTATCCCCCTGGCCCCCTTCCCTTAAGAAGGGAAGGGGGGGTGTAAGTTAGAGAGGGGCTTTGCCCCTCTCTAAATCTCTTCCCCCTCCCTTATAAGGGAGGGGGATAAAGGGGGTGGGTTGATAAATAATCTTTCAAGGTAAAATTCCTTTACCGATGGAATATAACCAGTTATAATAGACAAGCATATTCAAATTTTCTAAATATTGCCGGAGGTGTAACTTGGCTGCTTTATATGTAACCTCTTTGCAAGCAGGTGTGGGTAAAACCGCAATTTGTGCTGGACTGGGCAGGCATCTGCTGGCTAAGGGCAAAAAAGTTGGCTTTTTCAAACCAATTATTGCTGATGGTGAGAAGCCACCGATAGAAGGTTTTGACAGCGATGCCGAATTTATGAAGCATATTTTGGCTTTGGAGGAGCCTGTAGATAGCCTTTGCCCCGTTATCAGCGAGCAGGGGAATCTGGCCACCAGGATTAAGAAAGCCTATGCCAGGGTTTCTAGGGGTAAAGATGTGGTTGTGGCGGAGGGCATTTGTGAACGGAGTATAGCGGAGGCACTGGATGCCAGGGTGATTATTGTGGAGGCTTATTCCCAAGAGTTAGCTAGTGCAAAGTCTATCGATAAGTATAAGGATTTTGGGGGATACTTACTGGGCGTAGCATTGAATAAGGTGCCGAGAAATCGGGTGGAGCATGTGAATAATCGGTTATCGGCTCAGTTTGGCGAGGCGGGGGTAGATATTTTAGGTATGCTTCCCGAGGATAGAGTTTTGTTTAGTTTAACTATAGGGGAGCTTGCTGAGCATATTCAAGGGGAAATTTTAAACTGCGCTGAGAAATCGACAGAGCTGGTGGAGAACTTTATGCTGGGGGCAATGACTGTTGACCCTGGCCCAGACTACTTCGGTCGCAAAGCCAATAAGGCGGTGGTGGTTAGAGGCGAGCGCCCGGATATGCAACTGGCAGCTCTGGAGACCTCAACTAAGTGCCTTGTTCTCAGTGGCGGTGTATCACCAATCCCTGCTGTCCTTTATAAAGCGGAGGATAAGGGCATTCCCATTATTTTGGCTAAGGGTGATACTATTGCCACGGTGATGAGTTTTGAAGATGCCTTGGGCAAGGCCAGATTTAACCAGGAAAAGAAGCTGCCCAGGCTTGCCGAAATTATAGAGCAGCAGTTCAATTTTCAGGCCGTATATAAAGGGCTTGGCTTAACCGACTAGACAAGGTCTCGTTTAGTCGTATTTGAGATTGTTTATTAACCCGCTGTATCCCCTTTCTCCTTTGGCAGGAAGGGGGATACTTATTTGTTAAGGTATGAACTAGCTCAGATAGATGAGTGACATTCCAGGTAGTTTTGTCATTGCGGTGAGCCCCTTCCCACTGTCATTGCGAGCAAAGCGTGGCAATCTCGGTGGTGGGATGTTCCTTTGGATTTTGGTCATTTGATATTGTTTACCCCGTGAGATAATTTCATATCTAACGGGGTTTAGAGTTTAGATATTAGTATTTAGAATTTCCTCAATGCCGAGAGGGTGTGTGCTTTATAATGACAAGAAGGGAGGTTATGTGTCACTAATTATATGAACGAGCACGAGGTATTGATAAAAGCAGGCATATTGTTATACAATCTGGTTTGTGTCTGGTTTGGCTTAGAGACCGGGCGTGGAGTAAATCTTCTAAGGAGGGCAGGTGATTGAATGCACTAGGAAAACATTTACTCTTGGAACTGAAGGGCTGCAATAAGGAGGTATTAAATGACATAGGCTTTCTCAAAGGGGCTCTGCTGGCGGCGGCAGATGAGATTGGGGCTACAGTGTTGGGGGAATCCTTTTATCAGTTCGCCCCCCAAGGGGTAACCGGGGTGGTAGTTATTGCTGAATCTCATCTGGTTATTCATACCTGGCCAGAATATGGCTATGCTGCCGTTGACATTTTCACTTGCGGTAACTCCGTCCAACCGGAGAAGGCAGTAGAGATACTGGTGGGGAAGCTTGGCAGTAAGAACCACTCTGAAATAGAGATGCCGAGAGGTATTTTGGATACCTAGAGTGGTTTGAGATGAAAGTTATGGATACAGACCCTGATAAATGGTTTTACGATAGAGTAAGCCGAAATTTAATTCAGCTCCACAGCATCGAAGAGGTGCTGTATACCGGGCAGACCAGGTTCCAATCTGCCGAAATTATTCGTAGTGGTAGTTTCGGCAAGTGCTTGGTGCTGGATGGCAAGATTCAATCCAGTGAGGCGGATGAGTTTATTTATCACGAGGCTTTGGTTCAGCCATCAATGCTCATTCACCCCCGCCCTGAGGCCGTGTTTATCGCTGGGGGTGGCGAGGGAGCCACCTTAAGGGAGGTATTGTCTCATAATACGGTAAAAAGGGCAGTGATGGTTGATATTGATGAGGAGGTAGTGGCTATCTGCCAAAAGTTTCTCCCCAATTATAGCCGAGGCTCCTTTGAAGATAAGCGAACCGAACTACTACATGTTGACGCTAGAGATTATCTGGCTAAAAGCGGGGAACTATTTGACATAATCATTATTGATTTGCCTGACCCTATAGAGGAAGGTCCAGCTTATTTACTCTACACTCAGGAATTTTATCAGCTAGTCCAAGGCCGGCTTACAGCCAACGGAATTATAAGTGTTCAATCTGGGTCGGCAGCCTTGACCGAACTATTAAACTTTACCGCAGTCAACAACACGCTAAAAAGCGTTTTTCCTGTAGTCTGTCCCTATCAGGTAGATGTTCCTTGCTTTGGTGGTCGCTGGGGATTCTGCCTTGCCTCTCAAAACCTCGACCCTCTTCAGCTTTCACCTGCCGAGGTTGATGGACGGATTTCAGCCCGGTCACTAACGGGCTTAAAATTTTATGACGGGCTGACTCACCAGGGAATTTTCTCTTTACCTAAGCACCTGAGGGAAGAGCTATCCAGGCAGGTAAGGCTCATAACCGATAACCAACCCCTCTATATCTATCGCGGCTAGGTTGCGATAGTCTAATCCACTTTCTAAAGTCCTTCACCGTAATCCTCCTTTGAACTACCCTGTGCCAGTGTTATAATGACTATGAATGGATATTCTGGCTGAGCTTAATCCGGCGCAAAGGGAAGCGGTAGAGGCAATCGGTGGACCGGTGCTGATTTTAGCTGGTCCGGGCAGTGGTAAGACCAGGGTCATTGCCCATCGGGTGGCTTATCTTATCGCCGTTTGCCGGATTGTTTCTTGGCGTAAGCACTCTGATTATTCTTAGCCTTCAAGCTTTTAACGGCTCGCGATGGGCCTAATGGAATAGTCAAGGTCTGCTTGGATCGTGCCTGGAAATCCCTGATATTCCCACCCCCAGGTTTGCAATAGTGCCCATTCAGAGGCAATTAAACGTGGCCTCGGATGAGGAACTATATTGTATTGCTTGTTGAATATGAGTCGTTTGTTATCAAGGTGACCAAAATAATCTTCACGCTTGCCTGTCCTATCCGCAACTGTCGGATCTGCTGGGACCCAGCCGTATCCTGGCAGGTAAAATTCAGCCCATACATGCCAGTCGCCTGCAATGGAAGTTGACCATCTACCGATGACTGGTCTCGCCGGGATGCCAGCAGCCCGGCACAGAGCCACGAACAGAGCAGAATAGTCTCCGCATTCACCATACCCGTTTTCGAAAGCGAACTTTGCTCCCCCTAAGCCCTCTATAAGTTGATATGTCATATGGTTTATTACCCATTCGTAGATTGAGTTCGCAATGGCATAGGGATTCGTTTCATCTGCCGTGAGGCTCCTAGCAGTTTCCGTGATTTCTGGATCATTTACCTCTATGTACTTCTCAGAGCGAGTGAAAAGCATATACTCTGAGTCATCCTTGTCATATGCAGTGATTTGCTTCGGCTCAATGTTATAGTTGACCTCGTAGCAAGTATAGACAAACTGGTCTGTAATGGTAAGAGAAGATCCTCTGCTGGGCTCACCATGAAATTCCCAATACAAAACTCCGGTTCCAAATTGTGGGTCTTTCCATACGCTGGTTGGGGGAGGGATAGTTTCTTCTGTAACAACATTCCTTTGCAAATGCCAATCGACCACCGCCGGCATCCATACTTTAAGTCGATCTACCCTAGCAGTCTCATTTTGTATGGTGAGTGTTCTGATTACACGGTAAGTTTGTGGATTACTAGGATTACTATATATAGGGATAGAGATGGGGCTAACGCTCAAGGTGCCCGATAACCCGTTGACTCCAACGGTGTATATCCCCGGCTCATCCTTTGTTACTATAAAGGATACTTTTTCTGTTGTTTCAGGTGCTACCTTGACTACCTTGGTCTCAGCCTTAACCCCGTTAAGTGTTAGGGTTATTGGATATGTGCCCTCGGTCTCTCCAGTATTATTGATGTCGACTGATATGGTAACTGGTTCTGCAGGCACTGCCTCAGTTGGGGTAATAACCAATGAGCTAATCTCAAACTCAGCCGGAGACGGTGGTGGCGCTGGTTCAGCGCAGGCACATGGCAGAACCAGCGCCATTAGGACTAAGCCAATGAGCAAGTATTTGGCAAAGATGTTCTTCATGACTATTAGCTTTCTATGAATGTGCCTACAACCCGTATCATAAAGTTAACCTTGCTTTTATCTCCGGCCCAATCCTCAGGTTGAAAAGGCCAGTCAGCCCTTATTTTGGAAATTCCTTCCGCCGTTCGGATTGTAAGCTCAGAATGTTCATTGACAACGCTATCATCAGCACCCAGGTGGATACCTGCCCACCCGCCGGTGCCGGTGTAGACATGAACATAGAATTTATCGCTTACCTCAATATCAGGCACCTCGACATCTACCCAAATGGCAGCTCCAGCGACAAATTTGGTAACCGGATAGGTGGCACTATGTAATACCTTGCAATCGTTATCCCAGATTTCCACCTCAAAATCTTTGCCTTCGTAGCCACTACCCCAAAGTCCTCCACACATTCGCACCTTTTTAATGGTAAAAGGCATCGCCGGAGGAGAAAAATCAACTAAATATCCGCCCCGTGATGCTGCCCCATAATCTCGGGCCTGACCATCGTCATACTTCAACTCTATCTCTTTTACCACCAATACAGGCTCTTTGACTGTGAGACTTGAAGTTAGTCCCCCAATGCCGACTTGGTAGGTGCCAGGGATATCTTTTACCAGCGAGAAGCTTACCGTTTTTGATGCCCCTAGTGCTAGTGCAACCTCTTTCGTCTCTATGGTGGCTCCGTCCACGGTCAGTACTGCTGTATAGCTACCTTCGCTCTCTCCAGTATTATTGACGTTGACTGATATGATAACTGGTTCTGCAGGCACTGCCTCAGTTGGGGTAATAACCAATGAGCTAATCTCAAACTCAGCTGGAGACGGTGGTGGCGCTGGTTCAGCGCAGGCACATGGCAGAACCAGCGCCATTAGGACTAAGCCAATGAGCAAGTATTTGGCAAAGATGTTCTTCATGACTATTAGCTTTCTATGAATGTGCCTACAACCCTTATCATAAAGTTAACCTTACTTTTATTTTCGCCCCATCCCCCGCGATAAGGCCAGTCACCCCTTATACTGGAAATTCCTTCTCCTGTTCGAACCGTGAGATTAGAATGTTCATTGACAATATCGTTATCTGCACCGAGAGCGATGCCTTGCTGCAGATAAGACTCTGCATAGACATGAATATAGAATTTATCGCCTACCTCGATATCGGGTATTTCAACCGCTACCCAAGTAAGAGCTTCCGGGGTGAACTTGGTAACTGGATAGGTGGCACTATATAATACCTCGTAATTTTTATCCCAGATTTCCACTTCGAAATTCTTACCTTCCCAGAGGCTATCAAAAAGTACTCCACACATATTCACCTTTTTAATGGTAAACGGTTTACTCGGTGGGGCAAAATCAACTAAGTACCCGCCGCCTGCACTAGAGAACCATCCGTCGGCTTCACCATCATCGTATTTTAGCTCAATCTCTTTTACTACAAGCTTTTCCTTTACTGTGAGGCTTGAACTCAGTTCACCAATGCCAATTTCATAAGTGCCGGGTGCATCTTTTACCAGCGAGAAGCTTACCGTTTCTGACGCCCCTGGCGCTAGTGTAACCTCTTTCGTCTCCACGGTGGCTCCATCTACAGTCAATACTGCAGTATAGCTGCCTTCGCTATCGCCAATATTCTTAACCTCGGCTGTAATGCTAACTGTTTCCCCAGCCATGGCTTCTGGTGGTTTAATATCCAGAGATATTACCTCAAATTCTG
>JADHWY010000007.1 GCA_016783245.1 Dehalococcoidales bacterium
AGTGGCTTAGCCTATGCCTGTACCATGCCAGCAGCCAGAAAGTGGTTCCCCGATAGACCAGGTTTAGCGGTGGGGCTTGTAATTACAGGCACTGGTATGAGTGCCTTGCTATTTGCTCCCCTACAGAGGTACTTAATAGGTACCCAGGGGTTGGGAATGACCTTCTTCATAATAGGTGCCGCACTTCTTGTGGTTTCTGTTTTTTCCGCTTCCCTGCTGAGCAATCCTCCTCAGGGATGGAAGCCCAAGGGGTGGAAACCCCGGCAGTCGGCAGCAACCTCAACTGTAGTTGCGGCAAGGGATTACCGACCAGCGGAGATTATTAAATTAGGACGATTCTGGATGCTGTGGGTGATGTTTGTTTTTATGTCAGCAGCAGGCTTGATGGTTATTGGACACTTAGCGGCTTACGCCGAAGAAGTTGGCTTGGCAGTTATGTATGCTGCTGTTGCTGTTGGCGTTCTTTCTGTGTTCAACGCTTCTGGCAGGCCGGGAAGTGGAATACTCGCTGACAAAATCGGTGCGGTAAAGACTATGGTCATACTTTTTGCCATACAGGGGATAATGATGCTTGTATTCCCTCATTTTGCCATAAGCATAGTGGCGATATACATCTCGGTGGCAATAATAGGCTTCAACTTCGGAGCCAACTTTACCCTGTTTCCATCAGTAGTAGCCGATTTCTTTGGCATCAAAAACCTTGGGATTAATTATGGACTGCTCTTCACCGCCCACGGGGTTGCGGCTACGCTGGGACCAATCATGGCATCATATATCTACGACACTACACAGAGCTACACCATGGCGTTTACCATCGCCGCAGGACTTGTCTTCCTGGCAGTAGTTATTGCACTCATTTTGAACTACAACTACCCTAAGAAGAACGCAAGCTGAACAGTCCATCGTAATGTTAAAAGGGTTCCGCCCCATATATAAGACATAACATCAGGATATCTTATCTACCCTCTTGGAAAGCAAATAAAGGTGCTCTTCCGTTTATCTTTATGCTGAAAGTAAAGGGGAAATTAAAGGAAAATCGTCAAAGGCAAGCGTCAATAGGCAATAGTGCCATAATTACAGCGTGCCTCATCAGATAACAAAACGGTGAATTGTGTCCTGGCAACATGATAGAATAAGCAATGTTATGGTGGAGAAGGAACAAGCAAGAATCGTGGTTCGGGTTCAGCCTAATGCGAGTCAGAACGGCTTACTAGGCTTCAAAGATGGGGTCTTGCATGTAAGGATTGCTGCACCTCCAATAAAGGGTAAAGCTAATCAGGAGTTAATCAAATTCCTCAACGATATTTTGGGGGTAGGTAAGAGCAATCTGACTATTAAAAAGGGTATGACCGATAAGAGGAAGGTTATAGGTATTAGCGGGTTAACGCAAGACCAAGTTATGCAGCAACTTAAAAGACTGGACATGCAGGATGAGAACCATGATAGACACTCACGCCCACCTAGATATGGCACCATTTAATAAAGACCGCACCGAGGTGATAGTCAGAGCAAGGGATGCCGGGGTAAGCATGATTATTACCGTGGGTATTGACCTGGAGTCAAGCCGAAAAGCAATTAGACTGGCTGAGAACTATCCAGAGGTCCTGGCTACAGTAGGGTTTCATCCCCACCAAGCGACCGGGGTGAAAAAGGCAGATATGGCTAAACTTGCTGAAATGGCCAAGCACCCCAGAGTAGTCGCCATCGGCGAAATTGGTCTGGACTTCTATAGAAACAGAGCACCACGAGAAACGCAATTACAAGCGCTACAATGGCAGCTTGAACTGGCAGAGCGACTAGACCTGCCGGTAATCATCCACTGCCGTCGGGCAGAGAAGGACATGCTGACTTTACTCCATGACTGGACTTCCTCACATAAACGCCTGAATGGCCAACCCAGAGGAGTAATTCACTGCTTCAGTGGTGCTCTTGAAACTGCTCAACGATATCTAGATATGGGCTTTTTTATTTCTTTTGGTGCCTATATCGGCTACCCCTCCTCACTTAATTTGCGCAATGTCATCAGGAGCATCCCACAGGACAGGTTAGTGGTGGAAACTGACAGTCCTTTCCTCCCACCACAGAGCCATCGCGGTAAGCGCAATGAACCATCCTATCTACCGCTCACTGTAGGAGTGCTCACTAAGATTAGGCAGGTATCTCCGGAAACAGTTGCCAGGGAGACGACGCAGAATGCCCGCCATCTGTTCCGGTGGACTGAGTCTGAATAAAAAGGGAGATGAACACACATCCCCCTCATAGAATCACCACTCCGCCAAAGCCTGCTCTTGTAAGTCGGCTATTTCGAGCAAGTCTGCCTGCTGGTTTTGGCTCTGGCAAAGCCCTCTAAATAACTCGCTAGCCTCAATAAACATGTTTCCAGCCTCTTCGTAGCCATTCTGCTTCAAGAAGGTTCCGAATTCTTGCCTCGCCCGGTACATCTGATTGCAATGTAGCAGCCAACTTATGTTGGGATTGCTAGCCGCTTTTCTTATCTCTCCCGGAGCTTTGACGGCAAAGTCTCTGTTCCAAGATATTAGCTCATTTGCACTCTTTACCGTCCCCCTTTCCCCAAGGAACAACATCCAATAAGGACCGATACGAGACCCTTCATCAAAGGTTGGGTGATTACCGTTTTTCCAGGCCTCCAAAAAATCACTTATATCTACAGGAATATCTTTTCCCTTACCGCCTACTTTCTCGGTAGGGTCATTCAAGTAAACAAACCTCTCGTCATACCCGGTGACAGTCATATAATGGTCAACATGCCTTGAGCCCTCAAACTCAAAGACGCCTTTCCAATAAGAGGTATAGGTACTTAGGGGTTCCTTGATAGGAAACGTATCTAAGTGCACCTCTACTGGAATATCACTTGATATAAGTCGCTTCAGTAGCTTGAACGCCTCATCTTCACTTTCCACCCAGAAAACCTGTTTTGCTTCCATAGGAAGGTCGGGGGCAAGAAAATCGTCGGTAATCGTAGCCCCTTTCAAAGCGGCAATATAGTAATCAAACCCCTGATTTCTTGCCGCTAGTCCAATACTACGTAGAAAGGAACCGTCCATAAACAAATTGACCTGTGGGATATAAAGAGCACTGGCGCCGATTCCGGAATTAGCAACAACATCGGTAAAGGTTATGTCACTGTCGCTAAATTTAGCCAGCATAGCATAGCTGCCAAGGTAGCAGAGTCCGGTCTCATCGCCACCGGAATAGACCAATTCTACGTCGAGCCTCTTCTCCGTTAAAGGCTCAGCTACCAACCCCAGCTCAGTTAATATTGGTGCGACAGGTGATGGCTCAGGAGTGATTGGAGGCGATGGCTCAGGAGTGACTGGAGGCGATGGTTCGGGAGATAGTCCCGGAGATGGGGCACAACTAGTCATAACTAAAAACAGAACTAAAGTCAGCGATGCCAATACAGAGACGAACTTGCGATTCCTGTATAACATTTTTTCCCCCTTGCGTCTTCACTGTCGTCAGTTTATTGTCCTTTACTCCATCTGTCAAGAGCGCGGAATACAAAACCCCGGTGCCCATAGCTGCCCGATAATCACCTCCTTGCCAAGGTTTTAAGAAGGAAAAGGGGATTGTTTGACCTATAGGCGCTACAGTGGCAGTCTGGCCTCCCCTTCCAAGCTCAATCCTGGAGATTGAGGTAGAGCGGAAATAGCCTGAGTGACTTCCTTCAGCCAATAGCTAGGGCCGCTAAGTAGTAAACAAAGTGATGCATTGTCACCCTACCATTTGCCTAGTTTCAGGGATAGTTCTAGTTTTGCCCCATCCCGTATCAGTGCCAGGGCAACTGCTTCGTCTGGACTCTTATACTCTCCCAGATACCAAGTAAGGTCAGCCACTTGGCGGACAGTCCTCCCATCAATAGCCACCATAACATCGTTAGCCTTAATTCCAGCCGCCTCAGCAGGGCTATCGGCTGTAATCTTCTTAACCAATACCCCGTTAACTGTTTCCAAGTTTCTGGTTCGAACCGTTTCTGGGGTAAGGTTAACTATCTCAATCCCAAGCCAGGGGTAATCGAAAAAGCCTCGGTCAATGAGGGACAGGGCAACCCTCTTGACCTTGTTTGAAGAGACAGCGTAATATACCCCATCTCCCAGCTTAGGGTCGACCCGAGCTACAACCATTCCGATGACCTCCCCCTTAGAGTTCAGAAGGGGGCCACCGGAGTTTCCAAAATTGACTGCGGCATCGAACTGGATTAGATTAGCCACCCAGCGAGTTTTCAAATCATATTCCACTTCGACAAATCTGTGTGTTTGGCTAACAATGCCAGAAGTTATAGTTCCTGGCAAGTCAAGAGGACTGCCAATTACCACGACTGGCTCGCCAACCCTCACTGTGGTTGAGTCCGCCAATGCTATTGCTTCCACAGCCAACTCATGTTCCAATGTCAATACAGCAATGTCACTGTGCTCGCAACTGCCGATGATGGTGGCCGCTGAAATGCTGCCGTCAGGTAAAATAACATCAATCTGGGCTTGCCCCTCTACTACATGCTGAGGAGTGACTACATAACCATCGGCGTCGAAGACAAACCCTGAACCAACTACTTTCTCTCCGTCACTAATCCTAACTATACCCTTGCTAACCTCTTCATAGAGTTTACCGGCATTTATGACCGATTGCTCAAGTCCAGTGGTAACACTTCCTAGCTCATCATCTAAGGCATCAATTCTAGCTATTGTTTCTCCTCTAAAAGTTGCCAATTCATCGCTCAGGGTACTAATTTGGGCTGCTTGTTGTTCTTGAGAAACTATCAATTGTTGACTTAGGGCATCAATTTCTTCAACGAGGTTAAAAGCGTAGGCACCAAGGATACCAATAAGAACCAGCAGGAAAACTAATATGCCAATAATCAGTTTGTTAAACATTTAGCGCATCTCCTTCCTTGTGATTTGCTGATTAACATTTTGAACCTTTCAACCGGCTTTAGCAATTGCCAGCCAATTAAGCTTAGCCAATTGCTTTTATGGCTGGCTTGTTATTTATACTCGCTCCACTCCACAAATACAAGGCAGGGATTCAGTCACCTCATTTAAGGCCGGTTTAAAAAAACGGGAATGAACAAAGTGGTTTAATGTTTAGCAGACTCAGAGTCTGCGACCGAGAAACGGGCATTTATTGGCATAGCGTTAGCGCTTCCATAGTAGCCAGCCATTCATCTTCTCCATCCAACGCAGCACATACTCACCATGCAACTTTCTACCATGAAAGATGACTTCTATCTTCGTATCGGTCCAAGACTCCGTCTCATACGTTCCCCGATCCCAAATTGTGACCTCACCAGCACCGTACTGGCCTCTGGGTATCTTGCCTTCAAACTTACTGTAACTGAGGTCATGGTTTTCAACTGGTGCTGCCAATCTACGAACTCCCGGCTCTTCTGGCACACCCTTTGGCAGTGCCCAGCTTTTGAAAACACCTTTTCTTTCCAGTCTCAAATCGTGGTGCCAGCCAGCTACGATTGCCTGATGCTCATGGATTACAAACTTGTTCATGTATCACACACATAGTGAAAATTAACCATTTTTATAATTACATTGGTACATGCTCTTAGGACGTACGGCTATCCAGACTGCGAGTAACTTGTTTCTCCAATTTCGCCCTCAACTGCTCAAGGATAGCGCGAACAAAATTGAGGTCAGGTAATATTTCAACGCCAAAAGCTGTCCTAGCCCGTTGCGGTCTATCCTGTTCGGTGCTAGCTACCACCTCCTCAACGAGAAGCTGTCGAAAGCGCTGGTGGTAATTATGATTGAATTCCTCGCAGTGTCCAACTGCCAAATCGATTTCATACTCTAGGTCAAAGTCCCTGAGTAGTGTGAGGTTCTCTGGCTTTAGCGCATATTTCATAGTAATCGTCCTGAGGCCTCTAATTAGTAAAGTATTTTCAGGCTTTGAAGTTTCAACTACAAAGAATTTTAGATTCTCTAGCCATTTAAGATTCTCAGATACCTCGAACTTCAAATCCTCCAGAAGTTGCTGAAGCTGCAATGATTTTGTGACCTTCTGCTGTCGTAGCCATATCGCGTATGCAAACATCACTGTGAAAATAACACCGAACACGGTGGCAAAGAGTTGAGGGAAAAAGGCGCCCCAGAACCCACCACCATGCCAAACAGATAGAGCCAGCGGTCAGATTCGAACTGACGACCGGCTCGAAAGTGCGACATGAGATGAGCAATGTGCTATAATCCTCAACATATATGTCTGAACTAACATAGGAAACCCGGAAAAGTAGAATATTTTGAAGACCAAAAGTTCACCTAGACATTATTGTCAGTTTATTAGGCTGCTTCTTAACCGCTGTAACAGCACTCCTGTCTGCTGTCTAATACTATGGACATGCCCTTTGCATCTGTGACCTTTCTGACACCAAGCATAAAAAGCAGCTACCGGAAGGTATAAACTATGGGTAGCGTGTTTCTGGTCAAACGAAGAGCTTTTGGACTAATTATCCAACAACAGGAGGTTTGGTGTGAGTATGAAAGAGAAGCTCTTGGAAATAGTAGGGTCTGAAAACTTCTTCGACGACCCTGAAGCTCTAGCCAAATATTCTAAGGATTTTAGCCTCGCACCCCGGGGAGTGCCGAATTATGTGGTCAAGCCCAAAGATAACCAAGAGGTTCAAAGAGTTATCAAACTTGCCAACGAGCATTTGACCCCTGTGGTGCCGAGCAGCTCTGGGGTGCACTTTCAGGGGGCTACCATTCCCAAGCAAGGCGGCATTATCTTGGATCTGACCAGAATGAACCAGATTCTGGAAGTCGATGAACTTAATAGAAGGGTGAGGATGGAAGCTGGGGTAACCTGGGAACAAATTGCCAGCGAACTGGGAAAAAGAGGCTTCAGAATGATAATACCACTGTTGCCTCACCCTCTGCGTTCTGTAGTTACTGACTGGCTGGAAAGGGAAGTGCCTACCAATACAGTATATGATTATGGGGAACCGCTTCAAAGCATGGAAGTGGTTTGGCCCACCGGAGAAATCTTCAGGACCGGCTCTGCCAGTGTAACTGGTTATCCTGACTCACCCTCAAAGGGTGCTAATCCCTCTGGACCAGGCTTAGATTTCTACCGCTTTCTCCAAGGTGCCCAGGGAACTATGGGAGTGGTAACCTGGGCTAACCTAAAGATTGAATATCTACCCAAGATAGACAAGGTTCTGTTCGCTCCTGTCCATGACCTCAACTACACTATCGATTTTCTATATAGGGTGCTGAGGCTTAGGATTATTCAAGAGTGCCTTCTGTTAAACAATATTAATCTTGCCTCCATAATTGCGGAGGATTGGCGCAAGGATTTCGAAAAGTTGCGGGCGTCCTTGCCGCCGTGGACTCTCATTTTGGTAATAAGCGGAATGCATAGACGCCCAGAGGAGCAGATCCAGTATGAGGAAGAAACACTATATAAGGTTATAAAAAACGAATTCCCTGGAATTCCCCTCGCTGACAACCTCCCTGGGTTTCCCGGCTTAGGCAAGAAACTCCTACCCATGCTTCGCAAACCTTGGCCTAAGGAGGTAACCTACTGGAAGAACCGCTACAAAGGGGCTTGTCACAGCCTGTTCTTCATCACCAAGCCCATTTTGGCTTCAAAATTCATCAATAAGGTGGAAGAAATAGCCGCCAGATATGGTTACCCCATAAGCGACATTGGAGGCTATCTCCAACCTATAGAGCACAACCGAGCCTGTCACCTGGAATTTAACTTCTTCTACAATCCAGCTAGCCAACCTGAGGTGGAAAGGGTTCGAAGTTTATATAGTGAAGCTGCCTCGGTCTTGTTAGACAAAGGAGCTCTTTTTACCAGACCTTACGGGGAATTGGCTAAACTGTTATACGATAGAGCAGCCGGATATGCTATGACACTAAGAAGAGTGAAAAAGGTCTTCGACCCCAACAATATTATGAATCCGGGGAATTTGTGCTTCTAAGGGGGTAAAGATGCTCAAAGGGAAAACGAGTCTGGACGTAACACAGGTAGAGAATTTTATCTTTGATATGACCAAGTGCATCAAGTGCAAGGGATGCACCTGGGTGGATCACATATACATGCCAGGAGTAAAGTTCAGCACCAGATGTCCCAGCGCCACCAGGTATTTGTTTGACTCTTATGGGGCGTATGGCAAGATGAGGATCGGGCTGGCACTGGTTGAAGGCAGACTAGATTACTCACATGAACTCCTGAAGATACTTTATGCCTGTACCTTGTGTGGTGCCTGCGATGTGGGCTGCAAGCGGAATCTTGATTTGGAAATAGAGCTTACTCTTGAGGCGCTCAGGATAAAAGCGGTAAAAGATGGCAAAGGTCCCATGCCCCAGCACAAAAAGATAGCTCAAGATATACTGACGGAGCATAATCGTTTCGGTGCGCCTCACCAAAACCGAACCAAATGGCTTCCAGAGGGGATAAAACCTTCACCCAAAGCTGATGTGCTGTACTTTGTCGGTTGTTCAGCTTCTTATACTAACCCTGAGATAGCCCAGGCAACGGTGAAAATACTGGACGCTTCCGGTACTCCGTTTATGCTGATGCCCGATGAGTGGTGCTGCGGCAACTTGCTCTACTCGGTAGGGATGGTAGATGAAGCGCGAGAACTGGCTCGACGCAATGTTGATATGGTCAAGCAAGCCGGAGCCACCACCCTTCTAACCAGCTGTGCTGAATGCTACCGGATGTGGAAGGTTGATTACCCCAAGATGCTTGGTATATCGACTGCCGATTTGGGCTTTCGAGTAGTGCACCTTGTGGAGTATGTGGATGAGCTGATGAAAAAAGGAACTCTCAAACTCACCAATCGAATTGATTTGCGATTGACCTACCACGATTCGTGCAGCTTGAGCCGGCTCAGTGAACCCTGGGTGCCGTGGAAAGGGGAGCGTGGACTATGGGGAATGGTGAACCCACCCCTGGACCGGAGGCGGGGCACTAACGGGGTTTACCAACAGCCAAGGGATATCCTGAAAGCTATCCCCGGGGTGGAATTGGTGGAAATGCCCAGAATGAGAGAAAATGCTTTTTGTTGTGGAGCTGGTAGGGGAACTATGGAAGCTTTCCCCGATTTTGCCTTATGGGCGGCGGAGCAAAGGTTAGCCGAGGTAAAAGAAGTAGGTGCTGAAGCTGTTGTATCCGCTTGCCCTTGGTGCAAGGACAATTTCGCCAAGGTAGTTAGCAAGAATGGAGAAAAGCTGAAGGTATTCGACATCTCAGAACTCGTCCTTGCCTCAGTCGAAGTTTAGGCTTAAGGAGATAAGTTATGGCTATATCCCAAGAAACATACCAGGTACTCGAGTCCATCGTCGGTCCTGAGTATATTTCGGCTAACCCGGTAATATGTGAAGGTTATCGGGCTGGGCCGGGAGGATATGAGTGTGGCTCGGGGTATGAGAGGGTAATGACCAAGGTGCCGGGTTGCGTCATTATGCCGCGGACCACAGAAGAGGTCCAGAAAATAGTGAAGGTTTGCAACCGCTATAAAATTCCATATGTTCCGTATAGCACAGGCTTCTATGGTGCCCGTTCCCACCCCCACGTTTCTGACGAGTTACTTATTGACCTAAAGCGAATGAACGATTTCGAACTGGACGAGAAGCATCTTTATGCTGTAGTTGAGCCTGGAATTATCTACTCCCAACTCCAAGAAGAAGCAATGAGGAGAGGCATGTATATTGTTGTCGGGGGCGGGGGCTCGCAAGTGTCTGCCATCGCCAACATGATAGGCGATGGATGGTCACCCCTTAGCTACCGAATTGGTCTACCCCACCGTCGAATACTAGGGACGGAGCTTGTCTTACCTGATGGCGAATTGGTTAAGCTAGGTTCGCTAGCTTTGCAGGGGGACCCCTTCTGGGGTGAGGGGTTGGGACCAGACCTTCGAGGCCTGCTGCGAGGTTTTACTGGGCTAAGAGGATGCCTCGGAATCGTAACTAAGATGGCGATAAAGCTTCTGCCATTCCAGCCGGAAAGGCTTGAGCCGACAGGTATTTCGCCGCATACCACCCTCCAGCTCCCCACCAATAGAGTAAAGTGGATTAATTTTAGCATGCCCAGCAAGGATGCCATGAAAGAAGCGATGTATGAGATGTCAAAAGCAGAAATAGGTGCCGGAGTCACCAAGGTGCCCATATTCTGGCGGGTGATTGCCAAGGCAAAGTCGAAAGAGGAGTTCTGGAAACTCTGGTCAAAGGAAAACGAAGAGACGCTCAGTAGTTTTCATGTTCTCCGCGTATTGCTCATAGGGTTTGCCTCTGAGGAACAGCTTGAATATGAGGAGCGGGTGTTGACGGATATTATAACCGAGCTTGGGGGCGAAGCCCGCCGCACTCGACCATCAGATGAATCCTGGTTTAAGAATGCAGACGCGGCTGGGATGTGGCTAATGTGCGGTGGGTATGTCTCTGTGGATTATGTCATAGAAACGATTGAACATGCCATACCCCACGGAGAGAACTATGCCCAGCTGAAGAAGAGTTTCACACCACCGCTTATGCCTGACTATGGTGACCCTGGTTGGTTCCAGAGCTTTGAGCTAAGTCATCAGGGCTACTCCGAGTTCCTTGTTTACTGGGATCCAGACGAGAATACTGATAGAGTTGACCATTTCTACTTGGAAACATCAAAGGAAAACATAAGGAAACGCTTCTATACCTCGCTCCTGGGTCCGCACCAGCCTCTCTATTTAACCGGGCCGGCATATGGGCCAAATTACCATAAATGGCTGTTGGCAGTGAAGGGCGAGTTTGACCCTAACTTTGTCTGCCACCCTCCAGTACCCCTAGCTCACGATGCATTCGTGGAACAGGCAGAGTGGATGAAGCCGCTAAAGGACTGGGAAAGCCCTAAAATCAGACAAAAAAAGTAGTTTTTGCTAAGATAAAGAAACGGGGGAGACGCCCTATCCAAGGACTTCCAGTGTTGTATCGGGTATAATCAGAGAAAGTAGGTTATGGCAAAGACGAGAATGATATGCCCTTTTTCCGGTGAACTATGCAAGGAGTGTGCCTTCTATAGAGGCAGGCATTATTTTTTGTGTTTCTGCGAAAAATATCGTGGGTATTTGAGTGAACCGGGAAAAGCACCTCCTACATCACGGACAGGCTCTAATGGGAAGTTTGAGATGCCCTCTGTAATCCCGTCGGTTAGCGCTATAGATCCATTTGCCATAGCCCTCAAAGAGAACAGAAAGGAGGTCTAATTTAAAATGTTAATAGAGGGAAAGTTTACCTTGAGAGCACCTATTCAAGAGGTGTGGGATTTTCTGCTTGCCCCGGGGACACTGGCTTCTTGTATTCCTGGTGCTGAAAAAGTGGAAGCTATTGACGATAAGACCTACGAAAGCGTAGTCAAACAGAAGGTTGGGCCAATATCAGTAAGGCTCAAGTTCACCACTACTTTAACTGACATAGACCCCCCAAGACATCTGAAAGCAATCGGCAGAGGCGCAGACATAGGTAAAGCAGGTATCTTCACCCAGGAGACCACTGTTGACCTAACCAAAATCTCAAAGGATGAGGTAGAGGTTTCATATAGCTCTAATGTAAGTATAACCGGCCGGCTAGCTACCTTTGGTGAACGGATAATGCGGGCCAAGGCTAAGACAGCGGGAGAGGAGTTCACCAAAAACTTGCAAGAGAAACTGAAGAGTCGAACAGCTGGATAGGATAAATATAGGGGGTGGGGGGATGGTAACGATTAGACTGATAAAGCTAAGGAGGTCATGGGAGAATGATAAGAGATTTTGAATACCTTACGCCCAAGACACTTGAGGAAGCTCTCACCTTACTGGACAAGTATGGAGATGAGTGCAAAGTAATAGCTGGGGGGCAATCTTTGTTAATCTTAATGAAGCAGGGGTTGGTCGCCCCTGAGTATTTAATCGATATTAAGGGGATAACTGAGCTGAACTACATTAAGTCTGATGCTAAAGAAGGGCTGAGAATTGGTGCCTTAACTCCACACCGAGCTATAGAAAAATCCCCAGTGGTGCGAAATGGTTTCGCTGTACTCGCCGAGATGGAAAACAGATTAGCCTCAATTCAGACCCGCAACTGGGGTACTATAGGGGGTAATCTCTGTCATGGAGACCCGGCTGGAGACCCGGCACCGGTGCTAATAGCGCTGAACGCTAACTTAAAAATGGCTAGCCTGAAAGGTGAAAGAACCACGGCAATTGAAGATTTCTTCCTGGATTACTTTGAGACAGCACTTGAACCTGGCGAGTTGCTTACCGAGATTCAGGTACCGGTTGTCCCGCCCCACACTGGTACTGTCTATATCAAATTCAACGTGATAGAAAGCGACCTAGCTACGGTGGGAGTTGCGGTGTCAATTACTCTGGGCTCAAGCGAGGGTATTTGCCAGGATGTCCGGATAGCACTGGGTGCTGCGGCATCGACTCCGGTGAGGGCGAAACAGGCAGAAGCGGTGTTGAGAGGTAAAAAAATTACCGATAATCTACTTAGGGAAGCTGGGCAAATCGCTTCCACTGAGGCTGAACCTATATCTGATATCTATGCCTCAGAGGAATACCGGCGGGAGCTGGTGAAGGTTTTGGTAAAGCGAGTAAGCAGGGAAGCCCTAGCTAGGGCTAAGCAGGCTTAAGCTCACTATAAGGAGGTTTCATAATATGAAAAAGGAGCTAAGATTTACAGTGAATGGTCAGCCTTATGAGCTTTATATAAAACCTAAAACCATTTTGGTAGAAGTTCTGAGAGCTCACTTAGGCTTGACCGGAACTAAAAGGGGGTGTGACAGTAGTTCTTGTGGTGCTTGCACGGTAATTCTTAATGGCATGGCAGTTAAGTCATGCTCAGTACTAGCACTTCAGGCAAATGGTGGAGAAGTACTGACTGTTGAGGGTCTCGCCAAGGGAAATGAACTACATCCCTTGCAGAAAGCCTTCCTCGACCATGGTGCTTTTCAGTGTGGCTTCTGTACATCGGGAATGCTGATGTCGTCCAAAGCATTATTGGATGAGAACCCTAACCCAACCAAGGAGCAGATAAAGGAAGGTATTGATGGCAACATCTGCCGCTGCACCGGCTATAACAGTATTATCCGCGCCTTAACCGGTGTGGTTAAGGGTGAGTATAAGGAGGAGAAATGAGCAAATACTCGGTAATCGGGAAACGGGTGCACCGGGTCGATGGACCAGAAAAAGTAACCGGTAGTGCCAAATACACCTTTGATATTGTTCTACACAATATGCTTTACGGGAAAATTCTGAGAAGTCCCTATCCTCACGCTAGAATTGTTAACATTGACACCAGCCAAGCAGAAAGGTTAATCGGGGTAAAGGCAGTAGTCACGGGAAAGGATACGCTGGGACGTAAACAGAGTACCTGGCGACGCTTCCCCGAACTGTGTGATGAGGAAATCCTGTGTCGCACTAAGGTTCGCTATATTGGCGACCCGGTGGCGGCGGTAGCCGCTATTGATGAAGACACTGCTGAAGAGGCACTGGACTTAATTGAGGTTGAATATGAGCTGTTACCAGCTGTATTTGACCCCATGGAAGCGATTAAGGAAGAAGCGCCTCAAATTCACGAAGGTGTTGAGCTTAATATTAATGTGACCCGCCATATTGAGTGGGGTGATGTTGACGAGGCATTTAAGCAGTGTGACTATATTCGTGAAGACCACTTCAAATGCTCATCACAGGCTCATGTCTGTATGGAAACCCACTGTGCTGTCGCCAGCTTTGGTTATGACAGCAAGCTCACGATATGGACTTCAACCCAGTCTTCATACTATATTCAGGCGCTGGTGGCTGACATGCTCGGTTTGAGAGAGGGTGACGTGAGGGTGATAAAGCCTCACACTGGAGGCGGCTTCGGTAGCAAGTTTGAGCTAGACTCAGCTCAGTTCTGTGCCTCTTTACTGTCTATGAAGCTATGCCAGCCGGTAAAGATAGTCCTTTCCCGGGAAGAGGAGTTTACCGCTACCAAACGGCGAACTCCGATGTACTACTCTGTTAAACTCGGCGCTAAAAAGGATGGCACCATGCTGGCGAAAGAAGTCCGGGTCATTACTGAGGGTGGCGCCTATACTGGCATGGGGGCTACGGCGCTGTACCTGACTGGTTTCTTCTCATCATTCCCCTACAAATATCCTAACTACCGGTATGATGGCTATCGTGCTTATACTAATACAGCACCTGCATCAGCCATGCGTGGTTTCGGTGCTCCCCAGTCAACCTTTGTTGGCGAGTCTCAAATAGATATGCTGGCTGAAGACCTGGGGATAGACCCTATTGAAATCAGACGTAAGAATGGAATGACACCTGATTACGAGGTTCCGGGGCAGGCCCATATCCAGAGCTGTGGGCTGCACCAGTGCCTGGACAAGATTGATGAACACATTAAAGAGCGAGGAGAGCTACCCCCTAACCGTGGCATAGGTGTATCAGCTTATGGTTTTATGTCCGGCGGTATCTTTAACTGGTTTGATACCCCTTATGCCTTCTCGGCAGCTATAGTCAGGATAAATATTGATGGTAAGGTGGACCTGTTCACCGGAGCCTGCGATATTGGTCAAGGCTCTGATACCACGCTGAGCATGATTTGTGCCGAGGAGCTGGGGGTACATCTTGACGATATTAGGATACATGCTGCTGATACTGGCATCTGCCCCGCTGACCTCGGCGCCTGGGGAAGTCGGGAAACATTGATGAATGGCAATGCAGTTAAGATGGCGGCTGCTGATGCTAAGCGCCAGCTCTTGGAGTTCGCTGCTGCCAAGCTAGGCGCTAACATTGTTTATGACATGGATATAAAAGACCAATGGGTCCACATGGTTGACCGTCCAGAAAGAGGCCTCTCTTACTTTGATATCGTTAAAGATACGATAAGGGGTAGGGATGGCGAGACTATCATTGGTCGGGGGCATTATACTCCTCATCGCAAGGGTATGATATCCCCTGCTTATAGCTTTGGTGTCCAAGCCGCCGAGGTGGAAGTGGATACTGAAACTGGCAAATATAAGCTGATAAATGTAACCACCGCCCATGAAAGTGGCACGGTAATCAATCCCGTAGGCATTGAAGGACAGCTAGAGGGGGCAGTAATGATGGCTGGAGGTTATGGCTTTTGTGAAGACCAGCCAATGGATGAGGGCAAGATACTCAATCCATCGATTGCTGATTATAAGCTTATCCGGTCTTTGGATATGCCGGAGACCAAGATTTTAGAGGTTGATACTTATGAGCCCGAGGGGCCATTTGGGGCTAAGGAGGCGGGTGAGGGGCTTACCAATCCTACTGCTGGTGCCATAGGCAATGCTGTTTACAAAGCGGTGGGTGTGAGAATAAATGATTTGCCGATAACGCCAGAAAAGGTCCTTAAAGCATTAAAGGAGAAGAAGCAACAAGCTGAATAGAATCATTGATGTAAATTAAGCGGGAGGTCAGTGATGAGTTATCATTGCCCAGTTTGCAATAAAGTTTCAAGCAGCGCTATGGACCTCGCCCGCCATATGATTGGCAGAGGAGATAAAGTACATAGAGACTGGATTAGTTCTAAAGGCTTCAAGTACTCAGAATTCCTCACCCTCCAATTCAAGTCATTTGGTGGTGAAGGTTATAAAACCCTGGCCAAGATACTGGAGAAGGAGACTAAAGTAGAAGATTAGGCAAAGCCCGAAAATGTCAAGGCTATGATTGACGCCACCAAGGAATACGGCGTATACAAATAGATACTTAACGTACTGACGTTGTCATAGTGTAGAAGAGGCTGCACCGGTGCCATCTCGATAGCATACTTTCATCACTGGCAAGACCCTGTGGGAGATAGATATGCCCGTAATCCGTGATATTCCTCTGAGCTTGAAGACTAAGGAAGTGCTGCGCCGGGAGGGATTCAGGGGATATTCTAAAATCAGGCCTGAGATAAAAAGTTTAATTCTGGAACTGCTAGCCAGTGTGAAGAATGCTCATCTCCTGGAGCCGGTTATGGCCTATGGAATCTACTCTATAACTGAGATGAGCCACAGGCAATTGTCCCTGGAGGGTAACGGAGTGGTGCATGGTCCATTATTGCCCTCACTCCTGCCAGAGGCTAAAGAGCTGGCCGCTGTGGTCTGCACTATCGGTCCCAAGCTGGAAAAACAGGTAACAAACTACATTAACCGGGACGAGCCTTTGCGAGGTGTACTTTTGGATGGCATTGGGAGCGCAGCAGTGGACTCACTAACTCAGGAAGTCTGTAAGTTTATGACGGGTGAGGCATCAGCCCGTGGCTATCAGGCGAGCAGCCCCATCAACCCGGGTATGCCTGGTTTACCTATTACGGAGCAGTGGCAGTTGCTCGAAATGGTACCGGCACGGGAAATTGGAGTGCGCCTGACCTCTTCAGGAATAATGGTTCCCCGCAAATCAACTTCCATGGTCATTGGCATAGGGCCACAAATGACAACGTGGACACGAGCTGAAGTCTGTGCCTACTGCAGCCTCAGGAAAACCTGTCCCTATAGAATACAGGCGTAAGTGGAGAAACAGAATAAAACCAAAATTAGGAAGAGAATGACCGCTTGTACAATTGATTTTGAGCCGGTAGGTCGAAGAGGGAAGTGTCAAAGGAACGAGTCTCTTCTAGCTTGTGCTCGCCGGCTCGGTGTGGGTATCAGTAGCATATGTGGGGGCAAGGGAACGTGCCACGCATGCAAGGTGCAAGTTCTGAGTGGAACTGTCTCAAAACCAACGTCTAGCGAACTGGAGGCCTTTACATCTCAAGAACTGAAGGGGGGTTGGCGTCTGGCCTGCCAGACTTATCCTACCAGTGATTGCAAATTGACTGTGCCACCCGAGTCGATGACTACCGCACAACGGACCCAGGTGGAGGGGTTAGAGATAACAGTTCAACTGGAGCCACCGGTTAAGGCCTACCGTCTGCAACTAGCCGCTCCATCCTTGTCTGCACCACACGCTGATGCTGACCGCTTGCTGGAGGCGCTAAACCAGCAACACCAGTTACACTGCGGTAAAGTTGATATTGATACCATGCGCACATTATTGCCCAAACTACGGTCATGGAACTGGGAGTGCCAGGCTATAGTCCGCAATGACGAGGTGATAGCTCTCGTTCCCTGGTCAAACCGCCAATTGGGGTTAGCCATAGACTTGGGCACCACCAAGATTGCTGGCTATCTGGTTGATTTGAGCGACGGCCGGACTTTAGCGGCTAAGGGGCGTATGAATCCCCAGATCAGCTATGGAGAAGATATCATCAGCCGTATTAATGGTGTAATAAAGTCACCGGATGAGGGTGTGCGGTTACGGAAGCTGGTTGCCGAAGCACTTAACCAGCTGTCTGTTGAACTGTGTACTGAGGCTAACGCTAATGCAGAAGAAATTGTTGAGGCAGTAGTGGTAGGCAATACTGCCATGCATCACTTGTTTCTTGGTTTACCAGTAAGGCAACTTGCTCTCCCTCCCTTTGTCCCTGCGGTTAGTAGGGCTCTGGACATTAAGGCTCACGACCTTGGTTTACATATTGCTCCAGGGGCGTATGTACACCTGCTGCCTAATATCGCTGGTTTCGTTGGTGCCGACCACGTGGCAATGTTGCTGGCAACAGAAGTCTGGCAGGCCGAAGGTCCGGTATTAGCCCTGGACATCGGGACCAACACCGAGGTTTCCTTGGCAAGTAATGGACGGATATCTACCGTCTCCTGTGCCTCTGGCCCTGCCTTCGAAGGCGGTCATATCAAAGATGGTATGCGGGCTGCCACGGGAGCTATCGAACGCTTACGAATAGCAGATGATAGCATCCAGTACCAGACTATTGATCAAGCACCGCCCATTGGTATTTGCGGGTCTGGCATACTTGATGCCCTGTCCCAGCTTTATCTGGCAGGAATCATTGATGAAGGCGGCAGGATAATGGACAACCACCCTCGTGTTCGTACCTACAAAGGTCAACGCGAGTTTGTGCTGGTTAGCAAGAAAGAAAGAGACGGACACCCAGCCATTTCCATAACTCAACAGGATATCAGAGAATTACAACTGGCCAAGGCAGCTATTCGGACCGGCATACAGGTGCTTCTGGAAACTAAAGGCTGTGCAGAGGAAGAAATTAAGCAGGTAATCATTGCTGGAGCTTTTGGTAGCTACATTGATATAGCCAATGCGGTAACTATTGGCATGTTACCTTTATTACCCCTGAGCTGCTTCCAGCAGGTAGGGAACGCTGCCGGCATGGGAGCCAAGCTGGCTCTGATTTCCCTTAGCAAGCGGGCTGAGGCCCAAGCTATTGCCTCCCGAGTCAAATATATTGAATTGGCCAGTGCTCCTAACTTTGAGCAGACCTTCATTCAGGCGAGTTACTTAGGACAATATAGGATTATAGACGGCAGGAGGGAGGAAATTGACTGATGGAGACCAGAGTGTCAAGCTTCACGAAAGAAGTAATCATTGGTGATGACCAGCCCACAGTGCTTATCGGCGAGCGTATCAATCCTGCCGGCAAGAAAAAACTGTCAGAAGCGTTGATGGAGGACAATCTGGAGATTGTCGGCAGGGAGGCTCTGGCTCAAGCTGAGGCCGGGGCCGATATCCTCGACGTCAACGTGAGCACATTCGGTGTGGACGAGGTAGCCCTGCTTTCTGAGCACAGTCACGAACTATCTGCCATGCCCTATGTCGGTTGATGCCAAAGATTAGTTTCTTACCATCTTTGATCACCGGCCCGCCCCGGCGGATATACTGCCGCAGCATGCTCAAGGAGTCACTATCAACAGGTAGCACCCTTTGCCGACGTTGTTCCTGCTGCTGAGTTAGTGCTTTCTGCACCTTACGGCCACATTTGGGGTAGTAGGTGTGAGTTGCTCCCAGTCTTGCTCCGCAGCTTGGGCAAGAAAGTTTAATACGGCTCTTGAGATATTTGATGGTACAGTACTATGGGTAAAGTCGAATGAACAAATAGGAGTTTTACCTATTGATACCCCTGGTGGAGCTGAGGGGACTCGAACCCCTGACTTCCTCCGTGCAAGGGAGGCGCTCTCCCAGCTGAGCTACAGCCCCATCTGTCAAGGATATTATAGCAACAAGAGGTCTCATTCGCAATTTGCTGAAATGTGCCCTCATAATGCTTGACAAATTTAACCCAGTGCATTATTATGAACATAAGTTCACTATTCCACTGTAAAGATTAAATGTCAATGGAGGAGGTGCAAAATGAGAGGAAGAGGCTGGTTTGGTTGGGGAGGTGGTCTAGGCTGGGGAAGGGGTAATCCCTATCCCTTTTGCCGCTTTTATCCCTGGCTACCAAGGCGGTGGTGGGCAACACCTTATACCAGTCGGTATGCGGCAACTATTCCCTATATGAGATATGGCTACCCATCCTATGCACCTTACCGTTGATAATAGCCATTGAACTAAGCAGGTTAATATTTATAACAGGAGGAATGTTATGCACAATGGATTTGGCTATGGATTTCGGGGAGAAAGCTGAGGTCCCAAGAAATGGCAATGATTAAGGTCAGCATTATTCCTTTAGGCACTGGTATTCCTTCAGTTAGCAAATATGTAGCCCGGGCTGTGGAGGTATTGCAGGACGAGAAGGATATAAAATATGAGCTGACGGCAATGGGAACAATTATTGAGGGCGATTTGGACCGGCTCCTCACTTTAGCTCGGAAGATGCATGAAACCGTCTTCGATGCCGGGCTTATGAGAGCGGTAACAATAATCGAGATTGATGACCGGCGAGATAAAACCTCAAGCATGAGTAGCAAGATAGAATCAGTGAAGAGAGAGTTAGAGCATTAAGCAGCCAATAACCCCTTCGGTGCCTTTCTCGGTGTGAAGCTGGATATGGAGAAAAAGAATTATTAAAATACAGAGCGAACTACGATGATAGAGATTTACTTAGCTCCAGCCCTGTTCTTTGTCATCGCTTTCATTTTCTCCATGTTAGGTATGGGTGGGGCACAGCTATATGTTCCTATATTGTTTTGGTTAGGCATGGATTTTAAGACACAGGCAATACCCCTTGGACTGTTATTAGGCGTGGTTGTCAGCTCATCGGCTGCCTTAACCTACGGGCGAAAAGGAATGATTGAATGGAAGATTGCTATACCCTTTGGTCTTGCCATGATTTTATTAGCCCCACTTGGTGGCTGGGTCAATATAGGTCTTCCGACAAAGTTAGTAATTATAATATTCGCCCTGTTTACCATAGCCGGGGCTACAGTTATGCTCACTGGCTGGCAACCTAAACACAGCGAATTATCTTCAAAAGGGCGCCTCATATTAGGAACTTCAGGGGGAAGTATTATTGGTTTCTTTGCTGGTCTATTAGGTCGAGGAGGGGGGGCCTTTGTTGTGCCCTTACTTTACGTCGCAGGTTTGGAAGCGAAAGCGGCTGCTGCCACATCCGCATTTGTGGTAACCTGTTCTGGCACATCGGCCTTTTTGTCCCATATTTTAACCGCAGCACAGCCCCAATGGGTTGTCTGGATTCTTTGCCTAATCTCGGTATTCATTGGCAGTCAATTGGGTTCGCGTTTAATGGCTGCAAAAATAGAATCAAAATATATAAAATTGATATTCGGGACTGTCCTTCTCGGAGTTGCTGCCACCCTCCTTTTCCAGGGATTCTCTATGTGAAATTAAAAGATAGAAAAGGAAAACAATGAACTCTATAATCTATGGTCCAGTCCCTTCATGGCGGCTGGGCAGGTCTTTGGGGGTAGATTTACTCTCTACCAGGGAAAAGGCCTGTTCTTTTGATTGCATCTACTGCCAGTTGGGTAGGACAATCAACCCTCAAGTGGAGCGAAGGCAGTTCGTGACCACCACCCAGTTAGCCAAAGAGCTAGAGGCAGTAAGAGTCATATCAGCTGACTATGTTACCTTCTCTGGAACAGGGGAACCCACCCTAGCCAGCAACCTGGGAGAAGCTATCAAACTAGTCAAATCAATCCTGCCGCTGCCGGTGGCAATTCTAACCAACTCCTTCCTCATGCCAAGGGAAGAAGTGCGCCATGAGTTAACACAGGCGAATGCAGTGGTAGCCAAGGTAGATGCTCCCGATGAACAGATTTTCCACCAGATTAATAGACCTGTAGTAGGCTATTCCTTTGACCAAATACTCCGTTCCATAGAGCAATTTAGAAAGGAATTCAAGGGAAAGCTAGCCCTTCAAATGATGTTCATCGCCAAAAATAAGGACTATGCCAGACAGATGGCACAAATAGCCAGTCAGATTTCACCCGATGAGGTTCAGCTTAATACCCCGCTACGCCCCTGCCCTATTAAACCGTTAACACCAGAGGAAATGGCTATTATAGAGAAGGAATTTGCTGGATTAAAGGCGGTAAATGTATATCAGGCTCCAAAACCAGAAGTCGTGCCCCTGAATCTAGAGGAAACACTACGGCGGAGACCGAAGCTTTAACCCCTTGTTAAATGTCCAATACTCAAAAAACTTTGGCTGGCTTTATCTGCACCGGTAAGCCAGCGACCATAAGGTAGACCTCATCAGCAGCCTGTGCCATCATCTGGTTTGCTTTAGCCAGTAAATCGCGATATAACCTGCCCACTCTATTAGCTGGCACCAAGCCCAGACCAACCTCATTGGTAACAATAATGAAGCTGGCATCAACCCGGTTAATGCACTCAATCAGCTCACCGACTTCAGCGATAAGCCTCTTCTCAATAAGGGGAGCATCGCTCTGCTCACCGGTTTGGTCACTGTGCTGACCGAGAATGTTATTAACCAGGAGTGTGATGCAATCCACAATCACCACCTTGGCACCACCGATTTTCTGCTCAATCTGGCTACCCACCTGGGTGGTAACCTCAAGGGTGCTCCAGGCTGCTGACCTTGTCCTCTTATGCTCCTCAATGCGCTGCCGCATCTCCTCATCGCCAGCCACCGCCGTAGCCACAAAAAACACCGGTCCGCCTGACTTCAGGGCAAGCTCCTGGGCAAAATGGCTCTTGCCGCTACCAGCGCCGCCAATTATCAGAACACATCTTCTACTCAATCTACGCCCCAAAATAATTTATTATCACTAATCTCTCTCCCCCAGATGACAAACGTCGTTTAGCAGGCTTAATATTGCTCCCTGGGGATAGGCCTCCAGGATACTAAGCGAAGCCAAATCAAGACGAAACTGCCGCCTGTATCTTAGCTCTATGCCCAATAACTGGCACATCAATGTGCGTAGAGACCCGCTATGAGCTACAATGAGTATTGTCTCCTCTAGAGCATGTTTTTCCAGTCTGCTGGCAAAGTCGCTCACCCGCTTATTAAAGGTATTAAGGCTTTCGCCGCCAGGATATTTCAGCTCGGGGTTCCCTTCCACCCACAATTTGGTTATCTCAGGGTAAAGCTGACTAATCTCCTCAAATGTCAAACCCTCAAGCTTGCCAAAATTGACCTCCCTCAGCTCAGAGCAGATTATAACCTCCAACCGGTGCCTGGAACCAATGGTCTCCGCTGTTACCGAAGCCCGCCTTAGGTCACTGGAATAGATGGCGTCAATCCTCTCTGCTGTCAGACGGTCACGCAATCTCTCAGCCTGCCTTAGCCCAGTGGCACTCAACTTGACATCACTATGCCCCCAGTACCTCTCAGCACTGTTAAACTCAGTATCACCATGTCTAATCAAAAGCAACCTGGACAAGCTTCCCTCCTGACCAGGCTAGCCCAACCACTGGATGTGAGCCAGCAGACAAACAAGAATGAGTACGCAAACCTCAGCCACCTCATTTATCGCCCCATAGGTGTCACCGGTAAGCCCACCAAACTTACCCTTCAAATAGGCAGCCATAGCTATTACTATAACCCAAATAGCTAACATTATAACAAAGCCTGTCAGTTGAGCCAGAATCACTGCCACGGCCAAAGTTATAAATGTCGCTATAACAAACCTCTGCCAGCTAGCCCCCTGCTTAAATACCTTTCCCAAACCCGATGGTTTAGCATAGGAATAGGCAAAAACAGCATAGACCATTGCCCACCGACTTACCACCGGCATAAGCACCAGGGTTTGCATTAACCAGCTATCAGGCACACCACTCATTGAGACATATTTGACCAGCAGCAGGCAACAGACACCGATAATTCCAAAGCCGCCAGCCCGGCTATCCTGCATCACCCGCCACCTCTCCTCCACCGTCTTGTGACCACCTATGCCGTCGCAGGTATCAACAAAGCCATCAAGGTGCAAAGCACCGCTAATCACCACCAGAGAAACGACCAACAGCACAGTAACTAACGCCGAAGGCAAGAACAGACCCAGTAGCCAATTCAAGCCAACCAGAATAAGCCCAATAATAACACCGACCAAGGGGAAATAAACTATAGAGCGTCCTACTTCCTCGGGGCTGACCTCACGCCGCCCGGGCAAGGGTATAATGGTTAGAAATCTTACAGCAGCTAAGAACTTCAATCGCCCAGTTTACTCCTTTCAGATACTCCAGCTTCAGCGAAGGTAGACATCTCAGCCAGAATCTTGGCTGCCGCCTCAGCCAGAAATATTCCCAACACGGCACCAGTGCCCTCGCCCAAACGCATGTCCAAATCCAGTAGTGGCTTAAGCCCCAGATGCCTGAGCAGCAGCCGATGACCAGCCTCTGCCGAAACATGAGCGGCGATAAGGAAGTGGCGAAGTCTCGGTGCCAGGGCTATAGCAATAAGGGCGGCTGCCCCAGAGATAAAGCCATCAATAACTACAGGAACACGGTAAGCGGCCGCTGCCAGCATCACCCCCACCAGTCCACCAATCTCAAAGCCCCCCACCTTTGCCAGCACATCTAAAGGCTGCCGTGGGTCAGGGTGATTCAATGCCAGTGCTCTGCTTACTACATCCACCTTATGCTCGAGCTGCTTATCGTCTATGCCAGTGCCCCTGCCCACCACCTCAGCCGCTGCTTTTCCAGTCATAGCCGCACAGATAGCACTGCTGGCTGTAGTATTGCCGATGCCCATATCACCAGTGCCAACTATATCAAGACCCTTAGCCACCTCAGCCCCCACCACCTCAATCCCCGACTCTATTGCTGTCACTGCCTGCTCCACGGTCATAGCTGGGCATAGACACATATTTTGGGTGCCAAGGGCAACCTTCCTGGACATAAGCCGGGAACTAGGTTCCAGCTCAACTGCCACCCCCATATCAACCACAACAACCCTCGCTCCTACCTGATGAGCAAGCACATTTATTCCAGCCCCACCACTGAGGAAATTGTAAACCATCTGAGCGGTAACCTCCCGAGGGTAAGCGCTTACCCCTTCTGCCACAACCCCATGGTCGCCAACCATAGTGATAACAGCTTTGTGCCTGACTTGAGGTATAGGCTTACCCTGAACGCCAGCCAGTTGAATAGATAGCTCCTCAAGCCTACCCAGACTACCCTGCGGCTTGGTCAAGAGGTCTTGCCTGGACCGTGCTTCAGCTATTGCCCCTTCGTCCAGAGGCTTTATCATTTCAATTGTATTGGATAGAAGTCCCAGCATTTTGTCTCCTGTATATATTGTTTATCAACCTTACCCCTCCTAAAAACATCTATTCTGAACTCTTCACAGCTTCCTATCTGAAGTGGGAGCCTCTTGGTGAGGCTCTATATAGGGTAAGCACCGCATGTCCTGCAAAACGAGGCTCCCTGTTCAACATTCGAACCACAATCCGGACAGGTCTTTGCGTTACTGGCACCCATATAAGGAACGCCAATCATACTTCTGTAAATCTCGTAGTAGAAAAGATGTTCCTTGCTTCTAATGACAACTCTATCTTCGTTGAGGTATCTCATCTTCTTCTGGCTGAATTCAAGGTCTGAGATTCTTGAATCGAAAAGGGGCGGGAGTATGGTGGTACCGCTTCCCACTTCTATTGGTACCTTGACCCTCCACACTATTTCCGGCGGCATAATATTCTCAAAAGCCTTGCGCAGAACCCACTTACCCCACACCTGCCCCCTTTCACTCTTAACCTTCAGACCCACATCCAAGTCTGTAGCTAAGGCTTTGAATTGTGGAGCCAAATATGGAAGCCTAACTTCTACACCTAGGTCCTTAGCTAAGTATATTGAAGAAAACCTCATATTTGCCCATAGCTTTTTAAGTGCTATGTCCAATTGCTCTTTCGTGAGTCCGAAGAGGAAGCTGTAGCCGCCAAAAAGCTCGTCGCACCCGTCCCCCGTCATGATAGTCGACATACCTTGTTCTCTCCCCACCTTCAGGGCAACATAGATAGCTACATCATTACGAATTTCCATGGGGTCAAAAGACTTCATAATCCTAATTACAGCTCGAATATTCTCGTCCAGTTCCTCATCCCCAAAATAGTAGACATAGTGCCTCAGTTCCAAACGGCTCGCTACTAGCTTTGCGTAGTCAACATCCGGTGCCGGGGCACCGCGTAGTGCCACTGTAACACAGCCTGGTTTGACCCACTTTGAAGTAAGGTAAGCAAGCATAGCTGTATCCAGCCCTCCCGAGAGGAGAAGCCCATCAGTTAGATTATGCCTCACGCTTTCTTCGAGCGCTTGAACAATGGCTCCATAATTGAAAGCAGGCGATTCCACAGCTTTAAATACTGGCATCTAGTTCTCCTTCACACTTTAATGCCTGGATGGTGGCGATGAGCTTTTGGCACTCAGGCTAGAAGTAAAATCTCCACAACAGTTAAACTGCACCCCCTTCTATCGCATCTCTGGGCTTAGCATGTCGGCTGCTGCCTGCCTTGAGTAGGACAACGGGAAGTCCATCAACCGGATGGACATAGACACAACCCTCGGCTCCGTAGACCTCCTCAATGTTCCTAGAATTGATGACCTCCCTTGGTGTCCCCTGGGCATGAACCCGCCCATTATTTATCAGGATTAATCTATCACAGTATTGTGAGGCAATGTTTAGGTCATGAAGGGCAACCACAACCGTCAAATTGTTTTCCAGGCAAAGGTTCTTAATCAGGTCAAGGATTTCAACCTGATGGCTGATATCCAAATTCGCTGTCGGCTCGTCTAAAAGAATTGACTTCGGCTCTTGAGCCAGAACACGGGCAACGACTAGGCGCTGTATCTCCCCGCCTGAAAGCTCGTCTATTCTTCGTTCAGCAAGGGATTGAGTTGCTGTCCTTTCCATAGCTCGCCAGGTGATACTCATATCTCTCGCACCTTCATACTGAAGAAGTCCAAGGTGAGGATTCCTCCCCATGAGCACTATCTCAAAGGCAGTAAAGGCATTAGGAAGGAGCGGCATCTGAGGGACTACGCCAAGCAAGCGGGCTAAATCCCCTCTGGATATCTGCGATATATCTTTTCCATCAATGAATATTTGCCCTGAGGATGGCGAAATTACACGGCTTATAGCCTTGATAATGGTTGACTTGCCGGAGCCGTTCGGTCCGATAAGCCCCACCATTTCCCCGGGCATCACCCGGAAGGTTAGGCCTTTCACCACCACATTACGACCATAGGCCAGACTGAGGTTTCTCACTTCCAGTTCTATCATTTTAGCTATCCTCAGAAGAAAACTGCTCTTTTCTTGCGCCGTAATAAGTAAAGGAAGAAAGGTGCCCCACAGATGGCAGTGATTACCCCTATCGGTATCTCCGTAGGCGCTAGAGCGGTGCGTGCCACGAGGTCAGCAAGAATCAGAAAAATGGCGCCGCTGAGGACGGACAAGGGTAGTAAAAAGCGATGGTCCGGCCCCCAAATCAGGCGCACGGCGTGAGGGGTGATGATGCCGACAAACCCGATGGTGCCTACGAAAGAAACAGCGGCAGCAGTAATCAGGGTAGCGGCGGCAAGAAGAATGAGCTTGACCTTTTCTACAGCGATTCCTAGCTGTTGAGCCTGCTCCTCATCAAGCTGCATTACATTAAGCGAGCGAGCATAAAGCAAAATGATGACTACCCCCACCACTACATAGGGAAGAACAACCTTTACCTCCGACCACTCGCTTAAAGAGAAACTACCCATAAGCCAAAATATAATTCCATGCATCTTCTCCCCACTGGTGATTATCAGGTAAGAAACGATTGACCCCCAAAGGGCTCCCAAAGCCACACCGGCTAGGATAAGGGTGGTCATAGGCAGGGTCTTGCCTACCCGAGCCAGACTATAGACAATGGCTACACTAACCAGCGCCCCGATGAAAGCGAGTAAGGGGATAACCCCGACCCCCATTCCATGCCAGTCGAATGGGAGTAAGAAGCCAACGACAGCTCCCAATGCTGCCCCCTGGGCCACACCGATAAGGTAAGGGTCAGCTAATGGATTACGAAACAGCCCCTGGTAAGTAGCCCCGGCTATGGCTAGGGCAGCACCGACAAGACCTGCCAGAATGACCCTGGGCAAGCGTATTTCCAGAATTATAGTCTCTGTAGTGCTCAGCCAGGTAGGAGTTATGTCAACCAAGGGCAATTGCGAAAGCAGAACACGGCAAGTAGTTAGGAAAGGGATTTGAACGCTGCCGACAGTCATGGCAAATGCCGCCACCCCTCCAAATGCAATCAAAAGCCCCAAAATTGCATATGCCCGGCGGCGCCAATGAGGGAAATGAATGGGCACAGATTGCTCCATGAGAGATGGTTTAAGTTGATACATGGTAGATATTAATTAGTCCTTCTTAAATAGTTCCGGGTGTATGAATTCAGCCAACTGCTCCAGCGCGTCGGTTATCCTGGGTCCGGGGCGACCAGCCAGGTCAACATCTATCTTATATACCTTGTGATTAATACAGGCGTCCACACTCTTCAATCTCGGCTTAGTCTCCACATACCGAAAAGTCAAGTCCTCACCTGACCCCATGCCAACCCCAGCGATTATCACCTGAGGATTTGCTTCAATAACTGCCTCTAAACTAATCGCCGCATACCCACTGAGGTCTCGGGCAATGTTTGTTCCGCCTGCCATTCGAATCAGCTCGTTATGACGGGTCTCTGCACCAGGTGTCATCAACGGATCATGCCAGGTGATGTAAAAAACCCTAGGTCTTTGAGCCTCTGGCATATTATCCGTCTTGTCAGTTACCACCTTGATTCTGCTCCGCATCTCCGCTACCAACTGAGAAGCCTCCTCCCCCTTCCCTGTAACCTCTCCAACCAGGGCGATAGATTCCAGTACCTCGCCAAGGGTTTTTGGGTCTAAAGCAAAAACAGTCAGCCCCATTGCCTTAAGCTTTGGAATGATTCTCGCTTCGTGGATTTCGGTAGCCAGTACCAAATCTGGAGAGAGGGCAACCACTCTCTCTAGGTCAACAGTGCTAAAACCACCTATTTTATCTATAGTTTTAGCTGCCTCGGGGTAATCGCAATATTCTGTTACCCCTACTACCTTGTCAGCCAAACCCAAAGCGAACAGTATCTCAGTATTGCTCGGGGAGAGAGAAATAATTCTTTCTGGGATTTTGTCTAATTTGACTACCCTGCCCAGTTGGTCTGCCACTTCCATCGTAGATGATACCACCTCTTCGGCAGGTGGTGCACAAGCCGCAAATAGACTCAACAGAACAACAAAAATGCCCAATGTCACTAATCTCATTTAAAAACCTCCAGAGTTAATATCGCTTACACAAAATTAAATCCCCTTGCCGCTTGGACAAGGGGATTCTCATGTCCCTTCAAACATGCTCCCACCCCCTCTCTCCGCGGAGGTTCACGGACACCTGGAGGTTCGGCGTTCTGACTTCTCGCCTCAGGCGAGTCACAGTAGGCGGGACTGCGTCGGACTTTCACCGACTTGCTCTCCGCTATGCCTGAGCTAGCTCAGGCACCTCCAGACTATCTATTCTTCTGGCATAGGATACAAGGATTTAGATAAAAATGCAAACTTTATTTCTTAGTAAACCCTGCCCCCAATTATAGCTTCATCCCTCGGCTCCAGTAGAGAAATCACCCCACCCTCCATTGGCACCCCTAGAATAAGCACCTCCGACAGAAAGCCAGCAATATTCTTGGGCGGGAAATTGACCACCGCCACTATCCGCCGTCCGATAAGCTCATCCTTACTATAGTTGGTTAACTGGGCACAAGAACGCTTAGTCCCTATCTCAGGGCCAAAATCAATCTCAAACTTATACGATGGATTACGAGCCTTAGAAAAGTCCTCCACCCCGACCACCCTCCCCAGCCTCATATCTACCTTCAGAAAATCGTCATATGTAATCATTGCTGAACTCCTATAAAGAAATAGCTACTCTTCCTCAATAAGCCTCCTGACCCATAGCTGTGGATGAGTGGAAATAACCTGCCTTAGGGCTTCCAACTTACGCCTAATATCCTTTGCTACCGCCTCGTCGGTAACCAATTGCCTAAGCCTGGATTGGTCAAGGCCGAGCACCCGATTCCACAGCCCCTCAGGCTCAAGCAAGGCTCTAACTTCATCTTCACTAAAACCCGCTTTCTCCACCAGCTTATAGGTAATGGCATGCTCCCTGCCATAAACTCGATTTAACCCCTCAGCTTGGCAAAAATCAATAATCATCTGCTTTATCTCATCAAACTCCAGTTGGAGTTCTTTTATCTGACTCTGTAAGGAAACATAGCGCTTAACCGCCTCAGCTACTGCCATTCCCCCCAGAATCTCGGTATCCCTTGGCTCGGGTATAGTCTTTTGTCGGTAGTATGGGCAGTGCTCAGCGAAATCACAGGGGCAATACTGGTTCTCAATAGCGGGGAATCTCTCCTCTTCAATACCCTTTGCCACTGCCAACACCAGATGCCTGGCTTCCTCAAGCTGCGCCTCACCCCTAGGCTCGCAACTACAAGGGGTGTTTGACCTGAAGTGATACAGAGTGAGCCTCTCCACCGGGAGATACCAGGACTGCTCAACTGCCAATTGGTATAGTGTCAACTGGAGATTTTTTTCTAAGTCATCCCTGGTAAACAGCTCCCTATCTGTCTTGTAGTCAACAATAGATAGTCCACCGCTACCCAGCTTATCTACCCGGTCAATATAACCCCTCAGCTTCACCCCCTCAATATCAATATTAAACATCCACTCCACAGCTACTGGCATCCTGAAATCGGAGCTGTGAATCTCCCAGAACTTAGCCAGTATCTCCCGACCATAAGCCTTATAACTGGCTTCCTCCTCGGCTGACTCATATCCCTCAGAAAGCCAATTCTTCTCATAAAACTGAAGTAATTCATCCAGCGATGGTGGCGGAGGTACCTTTACCCTAAAAAAGTGCTCGGCACAGGTATGCATAGTATTGCCAAAACTGAAATACCACCTGTCCTTCGGCTTTAATCCGTCAATGTATTGTAGCTTATAGCACAAGGGGCAGGACCGGTATAGAGAAATCTGGGTGTAGCTTAAGGGCTTCATTTCCTTCCTCCGTTAAATATCTCGGGCTCAATCCCAACCAATGGCTAACTCGGCCTCTACTGAGGACAGAATAGCCTTGGCCTCTGCCTCAGATAAGCCAAATCTTCTAGCCACCCTCGGTAGCGGAACCTCCCTACCAGTGGCAAACCCATGGTAAAACAAATACATCTCCTGAGCCAAGCTATCAATACCCTTGGCATCTAGGCCAAGTAAAGAAATAACCTCATCGTGCTCGGTGGCTAAGATGCGTATTATGGCAGCATCACCGGATAGGGCGTGAGCATAGTCAGCCTTTGCCCTCTCATGTTCGCCAAAATTTTCATAGGCGATGGCTCTATTATAATATAACTTGGCATTGCCGGGATAAAGGCGTATCGCCCTAGAATAGCAGTCGATAGCAGCATCATACTCCTGCCCCTCCAGATACCGATTCCCCCGAATATAGAGGGTTATGGCATTTATATAAGGGTCAGGCAGGTAGCATACCTCCTCCCGACTGCCTAGCTCCTTGAGGTCTAAGTCTTCAACTTGCCAGGCTCCACCCTGCTTCGTCTGCAATCCCACCCTTTGGTGGCGGATATTCTTTGACCCATACCACAAATCAATAAAACGCCAGCGACGGTTCTCAAGCCTGACCAGACCAGCAGCATGAGGCACATACCTGCCGGCGTTATCCATAACCACCTCAATAACGCCCACATCAAGACCAAATAGCCGACCCAGCAGGGTGAATAACTTAGCATAACCTACACAGTCGGCACTGCCTTGCAGTAGGACCTGACCCAAATCAAAAACCCTGCCCCTTTTTACATTTGCCCGGATAAAATCATAGAGCCAGCCGATGAGCCCGACTTCTAACCGACCCTTATAGCCACCGCTCCGTATCTCGTCCAAGCCTTCACTCACCATGTGAGCTAACTTCACCACACTGCCCTCATCGAGGTATCTCCAGCGGATGGGCAGCTCAGGTCTCTGCCAACTATTGATAATTGCCTCTACTCGCTCCATATCAGGCATGTCTTCAAAGAGCATAGTCGTATCTTCCGCTTGCATTACACCGCTATTATAGACTATTTCCTGCCTTAGAAGTAACATACTGGCGACTGCTGACAACCTGAACTAGCTCAGATAGATGAGTGGCATCCCGGGTAGTTTTGTCATGGCGAGCCTCTTTCTATGTCATTGCGAGTGACCGTAGGGAGCGTGGCAATCTCGGTGGTGGAAAGGGGATGTCATTGCGAGCGGAGCAATTCCAGTGGGAAGGGGCTTCCCGCCAAAGACGAAAAAGGGTGTCATGTGTGTCACTAATCATATGAACGAGTACACAAGCTTGATATTTTGGGTCAAATTGATTAGCATTAAGCTTACTTATCACAGATAGAAGATGGAACATATACCACTTTTAGTTGCCTTCAGTGCCGGGCTATTGTCTTTCCTATCCCCCTGCGTGCTGCCTCTAGTGCCAGTATACCTTGCCAGCCTATGTGGACCTGAAATACTCGAATCAGAGGCTGGTAGAGGTCGTATTCCGATATTCTTCCACTCTCTTAGCTTTGTTGTTGGCTTTTCGGTAATCTTTATTATCCTGGGAGCCAGTGCCGGATTGGCTGGGTTTGCCCTCGGCACCGAGCTAGCTCTAATTCATAAAATAGCCGGCAGCCTACTGATAGCCTTTGGGCTGTTCCTGCTTGCTGCCCTGAAAATCCCGTGGCTGAATTATGAAAAGCGGCTGGCTCCATCCCTGGGCACCACCGCCAGTTACCTGCGCTCCCTCCTCATCGGAGCCATCTTTTCCCTGGCCTGGACCCCCTGCGTCGGTCCCATACTAGGTGGCATCCTGACCCTCGCCTGGAGTTCAGAAACAGCATGGCGTGGAGCTTACCTATTGGCTACCTATTCCCTGGGATTAGGACTCCCCTTCCTCGTTATAGGAGTGACCTTCGATTCTATTAGACCACTGTTAAAGCACATCCATCGTTACTCCACCTGGATATATATTGGTAGCGGCTTACTGCTTATAGCCATAGGCATACTTATCCTGACCAATAGGCTGACCTGGTTTTAGACACGATTTGGAGGCTTAATTATGAATAAAATGCTGAAAGTAATGCTGCTAATAATGCTAATCTCGGGGCTGTTAATGGCTGGCTGTGCCGGGGGAACCAGCCAAAACCCCTGGATAGGTAAGCCAGCACCCGACTTTCAGTTTCAGAGTCCTGATGGACAAGCTACTTCCCTCAGTGACCTTAGAGGTAAGCCAGTGTTAATCAACTTCTGGGCAACTTGGTGTTCCCCTTGTGTCTATGAAATGCCCTATATACAACAGGTTTATGATGAATGGCAGGAAAAGGGGCTGGTGTTGCTGGCCATTAACATAGGTGAAAGCTCTTCCAAAGTAAAGGGATTTTTACAAAGCCATGGCTTTTCCTTACCAGTACTGCTTGATACAGAGGGGAAGATAGCCGGACAATACGGCATCCGACCCATCCCAACCAGCTTCTTTATTGATAAAGATGGCATAATTCAAGATGTGAAGGTTGGTCCTTTCCAGAGCACGGCAGAAATAGAAAGTAGCCTGAGCAAGCTCACAATCACAAAGTAAAAGGAGGTCAGATATGGGTGACATTTTAGATGAAGCCTATGCTATAGCCCAGTGCAAGGACTGCCCCTGGTATAAGTCCTGCATAATGCCAATGAGGTTCACTGCCGAGGACATCCGCCGTCAGCTAGAATCCTCAGCGCCAGGGATGGATATCTCGCAGCAAGCTGACCTAGGAATGCAGAACCTCCTATCCAGTATGGCAACCGCCGCCCAGAACTCACTGCTGGAAGGATGCCCCATCTTCATTGAACGCTTGCGAGCCGACCCCAAGCTTGCCCAACGGCTTAAGCAAATAATGCAAAACTGGGGCAAAGAAGAGGAATAATAGGACGAATGTAAACGGGTTCCTATATGCCATTAACAGGCAAATCCACCTGCAGCACCTGGCTGTTGGTTACTGGGGTTGGGGGCTACTCAGAATGCTGGGCATACCAATCTAGCCAAGGTCAGTTATCTTTCCTCTATAATTATTCGTATTACTCTGTCACCCTCAAACTGCGGATTTTGATTCGGGTCTCTGGGCGTCAGTTTTTTCAGGACATCCATTCCCTCTATTAGCTGACCAAATACCGAGTGCTTACCATCAAGGTGGTGCTGGGGGGCATAAGTAATGAAAAACTGGCAGCCATTGGTATCGGGACCGGAATTAGCCATTGATAGAGCACCGGCAACATGGGTATGCCCGGTGAATTCATCATCAAAGGAGTAACCAGGGGTGCCAGTTCCGGTTCCAGTAG
>JADHWY010000036.1 GCA_016783245.1 Dehalococcoidales bacterium
TGTAGCACTAACTCAGCGTCACAGTTGCCTTTAACCTTGCCGTCAGGTGTTTTTAGAATGGGCTTGAATATTATCACATATCCCACAGACTGCAAGAAGGTATAAAGAGGCGTATTCTCCGGCATATAGCCAATGAAGTAATATGCCTTACCAACACCGTAATGCTCACTCAAGTATATTCTGAAGCGCCGGTAGTCTAAATCCCAACCTACCTCTTGCATAGTTCGGTGAAGGTTAATCCCGTCAATAAAGGCATAGTTTGTCTGTGGCTTTTTCATCCCGCTTTACCTTTTATGCCCTTCCACTCGGGTTCTATGCTTCATACCCTTCCACTAAATCCATACACTGGGTCAGCCCCCACCTTTAAAACCTCTCTATAAGTAACGTCCGCCTATCTCCGCGCTTTCTTGGCTAAAAGCTCTACCACCCTGTCCAGTATCCTATCGGCTACTTCTCTCTTGGTTAGCAGGGGCAGGTTTTCTACCTTGCCATCACGGTCAATGAGGGTTACTTTATTGGTATCAACACCGAAGCCACTGTCGGCATCGGTAATATCGTTAGCTACAATTATGTCAAGTTGCTTCTTCTCAAGTTTTTGCCTAGCATTGGCTACTATGTCCTCGCTTTCGGCAGCAAAGCCAACCTTGAGGAAGTCGCCCTTTACTTCGGTCAGAATATCCGGGGTTCTAATTAACTCCAGGGTCAGGCTGGGGGTTTCCTTCTTAATCTTGGCTTTGGCTGCACTCTTAGGCTGATAGTCAGCTACAGCAGCCGCCATAATCAGAGCATCGGCTTGAGAGGTAGCCTCGGCTACTGCCTCCTTCATCTGGGCAGCGGTTTCAATGTGGACAACCTCCATGCCTACGGGTTCTGGCAAAGAGGTGGGAGCAGTAACCAGGGTTACGGTTGCCCCTCTATCCCTGGCTGCCTCAGCTATGGCATAGCCCATTTTGCCCGAGGAGCGATTGCCAATATGGCGGACAGGGTCGATGGGTTCCTGGGTGCCGCCGGCAGTAACCACCATGCGTTTACCTGCCAGGTCACCGCCTCTGCCCAATACCTGCTTGATGGTGCCTATGATTTTATCAACATCAGCCAGACGCCCCAAACCTATTTTGCCTGAGGCCAATCGACCATAGGCAGGGTCAATAATAGTAAAGCCTCTGGCTTTAAGTTTAGCCAGGTTATCTTGAGTGATGGAATTCTCAAACATATTAACATTCATCGCCGGTGCCAGAATAACCGGGGCTTTGGTCGCCAGCACAGTTACGGTAAGCATATCATCAGAGATGCCGGCCGCCAGTCTGGCAATAAGAGAGGCTGTAGCCGGGGCAATAGCCACCACATCTGCCGCCTCGGCTAGTGCTACATGCTCAATGCTGAACTCAGAGGCGAGCTCAAACATGTCGGTTACTACCGGTCTGCCAGTAATGTTGCGAAGTGTCAACGGAGCTATAAACCTGGTAGCCGACTCGGTCATAATTACCTCAACCCTAGCTCCAGCCTGGGTTAACTTACTGGCGATATCTGCCGCCTTGTAGGCTGCCAGACTTCCGGTTATGCCCAGTATCACAGTCTTGTTGGCTAGCATTATTGACTCCTTAATTTTTAGAACCCCATCCCCTGTATCCCCTTCCCCTTAACAAGTCGCCTTATGCGAGGGGAAGGGGAAACTGTTTTCAATAGAGGGGATTTTCACCCTGTATTCGCCCCTTCAATCTATCCCTAATAAACGACCTCTCTATTAGACTTTATTCATCAAGTAGATGAGCCTTAGTCCAATTAGCGTCAAGTCAGGGTTTACTACATCGATTACCGTTGTTTCTTTAGCTATGAGTTCGGCCGCACCCCCGGTAGCTACCACCTTAGCCTTTTCCCCCAATTCCCGTTGGATACGAGCCACTATGCCCTCAATAAGTCCTACATAGCCGAAGATAATCCCTGATTGCATGGCAGCAATGGTATTAGTGCCAATAGCATGATTAGGACGAGTTAACTCCACCCGGGGCAGCATTGCCGCCTGGGTAAATAAAGCCTCAGCAGCAGTGATTATACCGGGGGCGATAGCCCCTCCCAGATAGTCGCCCTCTTTAGATACAGTATCAAAGGTAGTGGCTGTGCCTATGTCGGTGACAATTACAGGGCCACCATAAAGGTGATGGGCGGCGGCGGCGTTTACAATGCGGTCGGCACCAACCTCTCTAGGATTATCCATTCGGATGCGTACCCCGGTCTTGACCCCTGCCCCAACCACCAATGGCGAGATATGAAAATAGCGTTGAAATAGCTCACCAAAGGTAGATATCAATGGTGGAACAACACTGCACAAGGCTATCGCCTTAATATCAGGCGTGTCCAGACCTTGCTGGTGTAGCAGGTTAAGCAGTAAGGCGGCATACTCATCTGCCATGCGGTGGATGCCAGTAGCCATATGCCAGGTAGCACGAAGCTCCTCGCCTTCAAAAACGCCTAAACTAATATCAGTATTCCCAATATCAACAACAAACAGCATTGCATCCTATTCAGTCATTAAAATTATTGATTTTCCTTCAACTGCTTAATAACTAGAGGCAGTTCCGGCAAAAGGTCAGTAGCAATCATACCAGCATCGCCCAGCCTAGCCTTAACCATCTCACCAGCTTCGCCATGGAGGTATACACCACAGGCGGCAGCATCAAAAAGCGATAGACCTTGTGCCACCAGTCCAGCTATAGCTCCAGCTAGCACATCACCGGTCCCGGCTGATGCCAGCCCGGGATTGGCTATAGGGCTAATTTTGGTTTGACCTTCTGGCGAGGCAATAACGGTATAGGCTCCCTTCAGGACAATGGTCTTGTGCCATTCAGCAGCCATCTTCTTAGCAATTCCTGCCCGGTCTAACTGCACCTGCTCCACTGTTATTCCAGCCAGCCTTGCCATTTCTCCCGGGTGAGGGGTAAGTATGGCATTGGTGGTTAGCTGTGTCCACCATTTTGGGGTATTGGCCAGAGTATTGAGCGCATCAGCATCAAGGACTAAGGAGGGCAATGCTTGCTTAGACTTACCGAGAAGGATAGACCTAATGAATCTTATCGCCGACTCTCTCTGCCCCAGTCCACAGCCTAGAAGTAGGACATCATATTGGTCGAATTGCTGGAGTATCAGCCTGGCTGCTTCAGGGGAAATGATGCCTGGACGAGACTCAGGTAAGGGGAGATAGGTTACCTCGGTTAGTTTTGATGCCAGGATAGACTGTAGGCTGGTGGCTGTTGCCAGTGTTACCAATCCAGCCCCAACCCGTAAAGCTCCGCTACAAGCCAGATAGGCAGCACCAATGTAATTTATGGAGCCAGCCACCACCAGCACTCTACCAAAGCTCCCTTTATTAGCTTGAGGCGGACGCTCAGGAAGAACTGATTTATTCCACTCACTGGTGATATATTCTGCAGTTGCCTTTTCAGCCAGATGTGCTGGCATACCAATATCTGCCACAGTCATTTTACCCACCCTTTCCACCCCGGGGAAATTGAATAAGCCTAGCTTAGGAAACCCCAGGGTTATAGTATTATCAGCATAGAGACAGCCATGGTCTACCGCCCCAGTATCAGCGTTGAGCCCCGAGGGCAAATCCAGAGCGATGATATGTAGCCCCAGACGCTTCTTTCTGGCTTTACTCACCTTGCCCAATACCATCAGAAGGAGACCGCCGAAGGGGCGGGCGGTACCAGTGCCAAACAGGGCATCAATAACGGCGTCGGCTGATGTCAGAAGCCCATCAAGCCTGTCCAAGCCCTCATCTTGAGCCGCTTCAAGGCAAATAATGCCGCGTTCCTGAGCCAGCTTTAGGTTTGGGTCATCTGCTGGTCTCTGTCCAAGGAGGTAAATGGTGACCCTTGCCCCCCAGTCATGAAGATGGCGAGCGGCCACCAGTCCATCCCCACCATTGTTACCGGGTCCGATTAGGAGTAGAACCTGCCGCTGGTCGATATTGCCCAGGATTTGCCTGACCCCTTCAGCCACAGCTTTGCCTGCATTTTCCATAAGCACATCTGTGGACAGACCAATCTCAGCACAACTCTCCTCTACCTTGCGCATCTGAGTAGTGGTCAGAATCTTCACGCTATTCTCCCCTCGCAAAAGGCTATCTTATCCAGACCGGCTTTCTCTTCTCCATAAAGGCAGTCAGCCCCTCAACGCTATTCTCCCCAGCCATGACTAGCGTGGAATCAATACCGGTGACTTCCATAGCCTGGTGAAATTCCAGGTCAAAATTACGATAAAGAGCCCGCCTAGCCTGCGTCAAGGTTAGCCCACTATTAGCAGTAAACCGCTTGATAAATTCGTCGGTTGCCTTTTCGAACTCCTCCTCAGGGACGGCTTTATTTATGAGACCAATCCTCTCCGCTTCCTTGGCATCGATACTATCGCCCGATAGAATAAGCTCAAAGGCTTTCCGTCTGCCCATAAGCCTGGGGAAAAGGACTGAGGCTGGGGGAGGATATACACCCAGCTTAACCTCCGGCTGTCCCAGTTGTGCCTTTTCTGAGGCGATAGCCATATCGCAGCCAGCCACTATCTCACAACCACCGCCCAAGGCAATACCATTGACTACGGCAATAGTGGGCTTATCTACCTCTACTAATGAGATAAATAATTTATTGAATACCTCTATCATTTTGGGTAGCTTCCCGCCTAGATGGTCGCCAACAGCTACCCCAGCCGAAAAGGCTCTATCACCGGCGCCAGTAATTACCACCACCTTTACCTCGTCATCCGTCCTTAGCTTCGCCAGGGCTTCATTCATTTCCACTAAGGTATCAATATCCAAGATATTTAAGGGTGGTCTATTAATGATGAGCTTTGCCACCCCCTCCCTCTTTTCCAGCAGTATACTTTCAAATTTCATTGCTCTCCTCCGTTTCCGATGTTATCAATTTGAAGTGTAACAATATCCTGGGCTATGGTCAACTTTTCATAAACCTCTTTAGTTTCTTGGTCATTGCCTGCCAGTGGGTCCCCCTCCAATAGATGCGATGGCAGGCTGGGCATTCCATAAACTGGCTTTGAGTTTGGAAGACATAGGGTGGCACCAACTCTTTCACCTGCCCTTTACTCCACTCCACCAAAGGTTGATTGCACTCCAGACAGATAGTAAACGGTCTAAACCGGCAGTCCAGGTCTAAAGTATCTATTACCTGGTATATCTGTAGTTCAGGTTCATCACTCTGGATAAGGATAGCTTTGAGTTGCCCCCTGGTCACCACCCGCCTTTTCATAATCTGTGTATCCCTGGTCAATATCACCCTATCTTCGGCTTGAGCAATAGCGACCAAATGGGAATCATCTCTGCCGTCGAAGAATCGGGTATCATAGCCCATTATTCTCAACCACTTGGCTAGCTTCCCCACATTGCTGTCAACTATGAACTTCAGGGCGTTTATCGACCTCACCCCCTTTAATTACCCCAAAAATCAAGATTTTCGGGGACCCCAGTTAAGCACCCAGAAAAATCTTCGATTTTCCTGGGAACCCGCTTTACAGGTTGAGTTGCATTCCCTCATAGGCAAGGGTGATTGAACTACCCAGTGCTTTGCCTACCGTCGCTATTTCAGCCTCTATCTCCCTCTCAAGATGAGGACTCATGTGAACCACCACTACCTGGGGGATGTAGTCATTGAGCTCTCGGAAGCTAGTTAGTTCCTGCTTTAAGAGACTCGGCGTGAGATGCCCTGACTTCGCCGCCCCTTCTTTATATTTATCTGGCGCAGTAACCTCAGTAATGAGTAGTTGGGGCGAAATACGCTGCCAGCAGTCAGCCAAGCCCGGACCGGTATCCCCGGTATAGAATACAGCCTTGCCATCTGGAGAGGCGACCTGGTAGCCAACGGTAGGGGCGCCGTGATTTACCGGGACAGCCAGGATGTTATAGCCTTCAATCTGCAGGAGCTTACCTGACTCTATTATGGTAAACCTAATCGTGGGATTCTGCAGAGGCTTTTGCAGGAAATTGGGATAAAGCTCTTCATCCAGCAGATGAGTGGCGAGGGCATCATATACTGATTGAATAGAGTAAACGTTGATTGTGGCATTGCGAAGGTAAAAGTTCATAGCTATAGTCGGGATGTCCCTAACATGGTCATAATGTTGGTGGGTGAGTAGAATTGCTTTAATTTTTTGTTGAGCCTCAAATGACAGGCTGGAGGTAAGCCCACCGGCATCTATCACCAGGACATCATCAATCAATAGGCTGATGAGCTTTGAGTTTTGCGATTCACAGTTGTGCGCCCCCAAGACCCGGATGTTCATCCCTTCTTGATAGCCTCCTTCTGGTCAATGATAAAAAACCCTAATCCGAAACGCGGAAGGGATTGAAATTTGTCTTGTAGTCATAGGTATCAATTGCCTCTTTCCTCTTCAAGAAGTTTACCACTGCGTAGGTGAACGGGGTGGCAACAGCCTCAAAAAGGACTTTCGCCAGCCAGTGGTGCAAAATCATTATCGGCACAAAGAAAGGGGCGCCAAAGTAGGCTCCAGTAATAAATATCAAGGTATCTAGCCCTTGCCCCACAATGGTGGAGCCAATAGTTCGGCTCCATAACCAGCGCCCCCGGGTCAAGACCTTCATTTTTGCCAGCACGAAGGAGTTAGCAAACTCACCGGCAAGGTAGCCACAGAAGGAGGCAGCAAGCAATCTTGGCGTGTAGCCCAGAATGCTCTGGTAAGCCTCCTGCCATTCCCAGTTGGGGGCTGGTGGCAGAACCTGTCCCACCCAGACAATGATAACGAATATGAGGTTGCAGGCAAATCCAAGCCAGATTACCCTTCTTGCCTGGCGATAACCATAGACCTCAGTTAGAATATCGCCAATAATATAGCTTAGGGGGAAAAGAACTACAGCGGCGGGGAGGATAAAGGGACCGAGGCTCACGACCTTTACACCAACAATATTAGCGGTAAGGAAACAGGTGACAAAAATGGCTACAATAATCACAAATCGGTGTGAGACATTCATTATTAAAGCCCTTGCCTTCTACATCCTGCCGCTACTAAATCAAACGCTTGCGACGGAAGAAATAGAGCATGCCACTGATAATAATCAACATGATAAGCAGCACAATGAGGAAGGAGTAACCTGAATTTTGGAAGGGCAAAGGGATATTCATTCCATAGATGCTTGCCACTACAGTAATAGGTAGGAGGATGGTAGCAATGATGGTTAATGTTCGCATGACCTCGTTGGTGCGATTACTTGCCAGAGAATCATGGGTATCGTTTAACCCCTCAATTATCTCTTTATGTTCATCCAGGGTATCCCAAATCTTATCCACATGGTCAATCATATCTCCGAAGTAAACCACCATATCCATCTTGGTAAAGCGGCGAATCTTAGGCTCCAGACTGCCAATAACAGCTCTCATTGGCCAGATAATGCGGCGAAAGGAGATAACATCACGCCGAAGCATGGAGATTTCCCTCACTGTGCCACGCATCCCACCAGAGAAAATATTATCTTCCACATCTTCAATGTTACCACCAATCTTATTCAGTATGGGAATGCAGTAGTCAACCAGTCTATCAACTACCCGGTAGAGGAGGTAGCCGGAACCCTGGCTGAAATGCTCTTGCCTTATCTCTTCATTTTCCTCATTCTGGCACTCCTTGAATAGTTTTACCAGCGGCTTAAGCTCCCCTTTATGCAGAGTAATAAGGTAGTTTTCACCAACAAACACCGATACCTGGCTGAGGGTAGTTACCCTTGCCTCATTACTAAATACGGGGAAGTGGAAGACCAAAAACAGATAGTCCTTGTATTCATCTATTTTTGGTCGCTGTATTCGGCTGAGACAGTCGTCCAAATCCAGTGGGTGGAAGGGAAAGTTCTTAGCCAGATATTCTGTCTCCTGTTCTGTAGGAGCCTCAATATTAACCCAGGTTAGCTCACCCCAGTTAACCGACTCTAAATGTAGCTCCTCTTGGGCTTCCTTTTCGACCCCGGGGCCAGCCTTGGTTCTCTCTCTTCCTGCTTTAAGGACAGCCATTCTTCTCATTTTAGGCATAGCCATGTGATTATCTCCAGAAAATCATTTGCCAAAACCTTGCCATATTTTACCACACTCGTTGCTAAATAGCACCTCATCTGGTATATTTTATAACAAAAGATTCCTCTTTAAATCATTTTATGTCAAGAAATGAAAGATAAGACAAAGCCACCCTGGGGTCATAATATCAAGGTTAGAATTAAGAAGGCGCTAGGAATGAATATCTTCCTCTGCGATAGCTGCAAATGGAATTGGCGCAGCTCATGTCACATACCAGAACGCCCCAATGCCACCTGGTGTCCTGACTATGAGAAACGGTGGAAGTAGTTTACTACCTCTCTATAATCATAGCCATCCCCTGACCACCACCGATACAGAGTGTTGCCAGACCACGATGAGCGTCTCTTCTTTCCATCTCATGAAACAGTGTTACCAAAAGTCTGGCTCCAGTACAACCAATGGGATGTCCCAGGGATATCCCTGAGCCATGAGGATTAACATTCTCACAGCCGGGGTCACAAAATTCCTTGCTCTCTGCATAACGAGGAATACCCAGCTCTCTCATACAGGCAATCGCCTGAGAGGCAAAGGCCTCATTCAGCTCAATTAGGTCCATATCCTTGATACTATAGCCAGTTATTCTTAACAGTTTGCGGGTGGCCGGTATTGGACCAAGACCCATATATTGAGGGTCAACCGCTCCTGAGGCATACCCCCTTATAGTGGCTTTAATTGGCAGGTCATTCTTCTCAGCGAATTCCCTGGAGGTAATCAACAAAGCCGCAGCGGCATCATTTATCCCTGAGGCATTACCGGCAGTGACCGACCCATCCTTGGTAAAGGCAGGAGGAATCTTACCCATCTTCTCCACACTTGTCTCCATAGGCCTCTCATCAGTATCAAAGATAGTGGGTGGCCCTTTTCGCTGTGGAATCTCCACCGGTACAATCTCTTCCTTAAAAATACCGCTACTTATCGCCTTGAGCGCCCGGTGGTGGCTCTCAGCACCTACCTCGTCCTGCTCCCGTCTTGATATCTTGTACTCTCTAGCGATATTTTCCGCGGTGACACCCATATGATAATCATAAAATATCTCATACAGCCCATCATAGACCATCATATCGCGTAGCTCAGCCTTTGAGCTAACGTCCATGCGGTATCCCCAGCGCGCCTTGGGCAACACATAAGGAACATGGCTCATGGC
>JADHWY010000037.1 GCA_016783245.1 Dehalococcoidales bacterium
GCGATAAGATTTATTGTTTCCCGTTGCCGCTTTCCCTCCATATGAAAGACATGAGCGATTTCTGGGTCGGTTTGGCTTAAAAAGTCCATTTGTTTCCCCCTCGCTCAAGTCTACAACTGCACCCCTATACTGTCAACAACCCGAATTGCCTCAAAAAAAGTGTTACCCACAAGGAGGAGCCTCCCCTCTCGTCATTGCGAGGAGCCCCTCCCCTTTCGTCATTGCGAGGAGCGTAAGCGACGAAGCAATCTCAAGGAACACCCCACCATCGAGATTGCCGCGCTCCCTACGGTCGCTCGCAATGACACCACCTTTGGCAATGGCACCCCTCTCGTCATTGCGAGGAGCATAAGCGACGAAGCAATCTCGGAGGGGGGATCAAGGGGGTGAGGTAGATAATACTCTCTTAAATTGACTTGACATATTGTCCGTGTTATCATAATCAAAAGGCTGGTCGGTATGTCAGCTTTGGGTGAGCTTTATCAAGAGATTGCGCTTTGCCAACAGTGTGAAATAGCTAAATATCGAACTAAGGTAGTGCCTGGTGAAGGGGCAGAGGATGCTGATATAATGTTTATTGGCGAGGCGCCAGGTTGGCATGAAGACCAGCAGGGGCGTCCCTTTGTCGGACCAGCAGGAAAATACCTGGATGAATTACTGGCTTCTATCGGCTTGGGGCGTGGGCAGGTTTATATCGCCAATGTGATTAAGTGCCGTCCGCAGGTAAATCGCGACCCCTTACCTGCAGAAATTCAAAATTGCCGCAACTGGCTAGAGCGCCAGATTGAGATAATACGCCCTAAGATGATTGTAACCCTGGGGCGTTACTCTATGGCGATGTTCTTCCCCGGCAAGAGTATAAGTAAGATTCATGGCACAGCTCAAAAGCGGGATAATGTTGTCTACTATGCTATGTATCACCCGGCAGCGGCTCTTCACCAGCAAAGCTTACGTCGGGTTATAGAAGAGGATATGCTTAAAATCCCATCACTCCTAGCCCAGACGGAAATTATCGAAGAAGAAGAACAACAGCCACAGCAATTAACTATGTTCTAGGTGAAAAATTATGACTAAGCCAAGATTAAAAATAATCCCTCTCGGCGGACTGAGCGAAATTGGCAAGAATATGATGGCGATGGAATATCAAGATGACATCATCGTCATTGATGCTGGGCTTATGTTCCCCGGAGAGGAAATGCTGGGTATTGACCTGGTAATCCCTGACATCAGCTACCTTCTGGAGAGGCGAGAGAGAATAAGAGGTATAGTTATCACCCATGGCCATGAGGACCATGTTGGTGCTTTGCCTTACCTGTTGCCTCAGCTTGATGTGCCTGTCTATTCTACAAAGCTTACCCAGGGTCTTATCTCGGTGAAGCTTAAGGAAAGGAAGGCATTGTCAGGGGCTAAGCTTAAGGTTGTACCGTTCGGCAGTCAGGTCACACTGGGAAGCTTCAAGGTCGAATTCTTCCCTGTTTGCCATAGCATACCTGATGCAGCAGGTCTAATCATATATACGCCAATTGGCACTATCGTTCATAGCGGAGATTTTAAGCTTGATTATACACCAGTTGATGGTAAACCAACCGACCTTTCTCGACTGGCTCAGCTAGGGGCACAAGGGGTGTTGCTGCTCCTAGCAGACTCCACTTATGCTGAACTCCCTGGTTACACCCCCTCCGAAAGAGTAGTTGGTGAAACCCTGGACCATATCATGGCTGAAGCACCGGGGAGGGTGATTGTAACTACCTTCTCATCGCTGGTCTCTCGTATTCAGCAGGTTATTGATGCCGCCGCCAAGCACCAGCGCCGTGTCTTTGTTGTTGGGCGTAGTATGACCGATATAGTGCGCATGGCTCTAGAGTGGGGCTATCTAAAGGCTCCTGATGGCATAATAGCTCGGCTTGATGAACTCAAAGGCATGCCTCATAATCGGGTTGTCTTTGTCACTACAGGAAGCCAGGGGGAACCAACCTCAGCCCTGGTTCGTATAGCCAATCGTGACCACCGTCAGGTTCATATCATTCGTGGGGACACAGTGGTTCTTTCAGCAACCCCTATCCCAGGTAATGAATCGCTAATCAACAGGACAGTGGATAACCTTTTTAAGCAGGGGGCTCAGGTTCTCTATGATAAGGTGGCACAGGTTCATGTCCATGGGCACGGCAGTCAGGAGGAGCTAAAACTGCTGCTAAATTTAGTCAAACCAAGGTTTTTTGTGCCTATCCATGGCGAATATCGCCACTTGAGTCTCCATGCTAAATTAGCCCAGTCTGTGGGTATTCTAAAGGAAAATATCTTCGTGCTGGAGGATGGCGATATTCTTGAGCTTAACCCCCAGGCAGGCAAGGTAACAGGCAAGGTTAGTGCCGGCAATGTGTATGTAGATGGTCTGAGCGTGGGCGACATCGGTAGCGTTGTTCTCCGTAATAGACGAATGCTATCCAGGGATGGAATAGTAGTGGTGATTATCGCTATTAACCGGCAAACTGGCAAACTGGTGGGGCGTCCTGATATTGTGTCAAGAGGTTTTGTTGATACTAGGGAGTCTAAGGATATGATAGAGGAAAGCCGTGACTTGGTAGCTCGAACCTTGGACCATAGTGGTACGCGCCCGGCTGAGTGGGGCTTTGTCTATACTAAAATTAGAGACATACTGAATAGGTTCTACTATGAGCAGACCAAGCGCCGTCCCATGATTCTTCCTGTTATGGTGAAGGTGTAGCTTAGAGGGGTTATATGGCTAAGAGGAAGGCTAATATTAAGCGTAAGCCAAGAAGACAGCCCAGACCTGGAAGACAGCCCAAGCTTGGAGGAAGGTCAGGGTGGAGTGGATTTGTTCACTTCATAATGCTGCCACCGGTGCGGTGGCTTATATTGCTGGTTATTATTGTGTCACTGCTAGTCTGGCAGTGGTCGACACTGACTTCATGGGCTGCCAGTGTTAAAGATAGTGCATTAGAGCTGTTTGGCTGGGGGCTAGTCCTTATCGCCATAGCCGTTATAACTATAATGGGACTGATATGGCGGCAGCAGTTATCAGCTCTTGCCCATCGGTGGAGGCTCTATCAATGGAACGAATGGCTAGGTGCTATTGCCTTTATTCTGGCCATTTGGGGAATACTGGCTTTCTTCAATCTGGGGGGTAGCTTTGGACAGAATATTATTGGCAATCCCGATTTTCTTGGTGCCCTTCGCCTGCTGGGGCTGGTGGTCATAGGTATTATTTTGGTCGCCCCCGGAGCCTGCCTGCGCCTTGTGGTTAATTCCTTTTCCTGGGTAGGCGAACAGCTTAAAAAGCGTCCTGCTCCCAGACCGATGCCTTATGCCGGACCTACCACCGTTGAGAAGCCGTTATTAACTCCTCCGACTGTGTCTCAGGAACCTGTGACCAGGGAGACCGAAGCTGAAGCTGTAACCCCAGCGCTTACCCCCACTCCGCAGGAATTGCGGCAAGTGGCTCAGGAGGTATGGAAGAAATATGGCGAATTACCATCATTGGTTACCGTTGATGGCTGGAGGTTGCCGCCTATTGACATTCTGGATAGTGCCCCTGAGGTTGAGTTTGGTCAAGCAGATAATATACAGAGAGCCAAGCTGATTGAAGATGCTCTAGCTAGTTATGGTGTTGAGGCTAAGGTGGTGCAGATAAATGCTGGACCAACGGTCACCCAGTTTGGTGTGGAGCCGGGCTGGGATAGGAAGGTAAAGGAGATAAAGGAAAGGGACAAGGACGGAAATGTTAAGGTCAGGCTTGAAGAGGTATCTAAGACAAGGGTCAAGGTGGAGAGAATTACCTCTCTGGCTAATGACTTGGCTCTTGCTCTGGCTGCACCAAGCATCAGGATTGAAGCCCCAGTGCCGGGTAAATCGGTGGTAGGGATTGAAGTACCCAATACAATTTCAGGTCTGGTTGGCCTGCGAGGAGTAATAGAAACTAGCGTTTTTCAGAAAATAAAGTCCAGGTCTAAGCTGAGTCTGGCATTGGGGAAGGGTGCCGGGGGCGAGGCGGTGTCTGCTGACCTATCCAGAATGCCCCATCTGCTTATCGCCGGGGCTACAGGAAGCGGCAAGACTGTTTGCCTCAATTCTATTATCTGTTGCCTGCTACTACATAACGCCCCTAATGAGGCGCGGTTTATTATGATTGACCCCAAGAGGGTAGAGCTGACCTCATTTAACAGCATACCTCACCTGGCTACCCCGGTCATAGTAGATACCCATAAAGCCCTGGGCACACTGCGCTGGCTCAACCAGGAAATGGATAAGCGGTATCAAAAACTGGCTACAGCCGGTGCCCGTAACATTGAGGGTTATAACAAGAACAAGCAGGGAGATGAGAGGTTCCCTTACCTGATACTCGTTATTGATGAGCTTGCCGATTTAATGATGGCAGGCTTTGATGAAGTAGAGCATGCCCTGTGCCGATTAGCCCAGCTTGCCCGAGCTACTGGCATTCACCTTGTTGTGGCTACCCAGCGCCCATCGGTAGATGTGGTCACTGGCTTAATTAAGGCTAACTTTCCTACCCGCATTAGCTTTGCTGTTACCTCTCAGGTGGATTCACGCACTATTCTAGATATGGTTGGCGCTGAAAAGCTGCTGGGCAGGGGAGATATGCTCTATATGCCTACTGAAGCGGCTAAACCAAAACGCCTCCAGGGGTGCTATGTCTCCGATGCTGAGACAGAGAGGCTGGTTTACTTCTGGGGTAGCCAGCGAAGGGAGGAAGCGGCTCAGCTAACGGTTGAAGAGCTTGTCCCATCTGGAGCCATTACCAGAAGAGGATACTTCCCCGAGGACCCGCTTCTGGATGCCGCCAGGCAACTGGCGCAGGAACATAAGCACATCTCTACCTCTTACCTGCAACGGCGTTTGCATATCGGCTATCCCCGGGCTGCCCGTCTCATGGAACAGCTTGAGGAGGAAGGCATCAAAAGGGAAGAGGGGTAGAACCTCGTTCTACTTTATTAAGAAATATCTGGGCACCATTTTCATATAATCCTCATACTCTTGCCCGAATCTTTCTGTATTTAATTTTTCTTCATTTAGAACACTGAGATGAGACATGATAACGTATAAAACAAAGTAAACCCACAAAATCAGATACATAACTGATGCTGTGTTCCATCCCATGACAATTACGCCGAGGAGACAAATTATACCTGCCAGGACATGGGAGTGTCTGCTGACCTTATAAATACCCCAATCTACAACCGCCTTCTTTTTCTCGGGATGCTCTCTCATAGCGATGTAGCCGAGAGCGAAGACCACTTGTCCCAAAACAATAATACCAAGCCCAATCCAGAAAGCCAGATTAATGCTAAACGTAACAAACCATGTTAATACCCATCCTGCAATGAGGCTTGTCCAAAAAGCTATCACCCATGACTTGCTGGGTCCTGGACCACTCATCCTTTTCGCTCCTATAATTCCAAAAAGAAGCCAACTGATAATAAAACTTAGGATGTGTACATAGAAGAGCCTAAAATACCAAACAGTTTCCATATCATTTCCCTCCTTTTAACCGCTTAAGAATGGCATCCATATATATTTTAGCCAGATTTTTCCCGTGCTTGGACATCCGCTCTCGCTTTTTCCTGAGCTTCCTTTCACGGCGCCCCTGCCTTGTCTCCATATCTATCGGTTTATTATTCATGGTGTTGCTCAGCTACCTTGTTATAGACCTCTAATGTCTGCTCGACTGTCTTCTCCCAGGAAAACCTCTTTGCCTGTTCCAACCCCTTCCTGACCATATCATCCCTTAGTTTATCATCAGTCAAAACTTGCTTCATAGCTTGAGCCAGACCATCAACATCATAGGGGTCGACCATAATGCCGGCTTTGCCTACTACCTCTGCCAGGGAGGAGGTATTGGATGTTACCACTGGACAGCCGCAAGCCATAGCCTCTAGCGGGGGGAGCCCAAAGCCCTCATATAATGTGGGATAAGCTAGCAGCGAGGCTGATGAGTAATAATGAGCTAAATCTAGCCTAGAGGTATGTTCAACAAAGATAACCTCTTGGGTTATTCCTAAGCTATCTAACTTCCGCATTACATTTCTTCGGTATTCTTCAGACCTTCCCACAGCTCCCGCCTTGACCAATTTTAACTCAGGAAGCTCGCTTTTTACTTTGGCAAAGGCTTCAAACAACCTGCCCAAATTCTTCCTTGGTCTCTCAGAACCGACATATAGTATATAGGGATTGTCAAGAATCTTTACATCATATGGTTTGAAGATGCTGTGGTCTATTCCATTATAGATTACACTAATCCTATTTTCTGGTATCTTCAGGTATTTCATCAGGTCCTGCTTGGTATTTTGAGACACCGCTATTATATGGCTTGCCCGCTTAATATAATGTTTATCAAGCTTTAACAATATCCTTTCGCTGACCGTCTCCTTGGCAAAGCCAAAACAAAGCCTTACCGCATCATGAGCCGTGACTATGAACGGGCTGTTGAGGAAAAAGGCATACCGGGAAAAATCTTGATTTGGCAGATGAACGATGCCGCTTTGTCTGCCAATCGTCCTCGCTAGCCGATAAGCCCCTTTTAGGGACAGGTATCTCCTGGTCTCAATCTTCCTGACATCTATTCTCTTGGCTATTTCCTGACTATACTTATCTATGCCCGATTTCTCACTGGTTACAATTAATGTTATCAATCCAACATCACCAATCTTTCCTCAGCTCAATTATTCGGTCGCGCAGCAACGCCGCCTTCTCAAACTCTAGGCTTCTGGCTGCTGTCTTCATTTGTGCTTCTAGCTCTTTAATCAGACGAGCTATATCATCTTTAGCAATAGGAGCGGCAACATAGGGAGCCCGAGTCTCGGCTACAACCCGTACCCGTTCGGTAATGTCTTTGATTGCTTTCCTTATCCCCTGAGGAGTGATGCCATGCTCTCTATTATAGGCTTCCTGAATCTGGCGACGGCGCTGTGTTTCCCCTATAGCCGCAGCCATAGACTTAGTGGTGGTATCAGCATACATAATGACATGCCCATCTATATGGCGGGCAGCACGCCCCATAGTCTGGATTAATGCTCCCTCCGACCTCAAAAAGCCTTCCTTATCAGCATCCAGAATAGCTACCAGGCTCACCTCAGGCAGGTCAAGCCCCTCCCGAAGCAGATTTATGCCTACTACTACATCATAAACTCCAAGGCGAAGGTCTCGCAGTATCTCCACCCTCTCCAGGGTATTAATCTCAGAATGAAGATAATGGGTCTTTACCCCCATCTCTATTAGATAATCAGCCAGCTCCTCAGCCATCCTCTTGGTCAGGGTAGTTACCAGACAGCGTTTCCCTTTATCAACCCGGCTCTTAATCTGGTCAAGGAGGTCGTCAATTTGCCCCTTGGTTGGCTTAACCTCGACCGATGGCTCAAGAAGACCGGTAGGTCGGACTAATTGTTCCACCACCTGTTGGCTGTGCTCATACTCATATTCTGCCGGCGTGGCTGAGGTGTACATAACCTGACCGGTGCGCTCTTGAAACTCGGAGAAGTTCAATGGGCGATTGTCCAGAGCCGAGGGCAGACGAAAGCCATACTCCACCAGCGTTTCCTTGCGAGAACGGTCTCCGTGATACATACCACGAATCTGGGGTAGGGTCATATGCGATTCATCAATGAACAAGAGGAAATCCTCAGGAAAATAGTCCAGCAGTGTCCACGGTGGACTCCCTGCAGGGCGCTGTGATAGGTGCCGGGAGTAGTTTTCCACGGCATTGCAATACCCCGCCTCCCTTAGCATCTCCAAATCATAGTTGGTTCTTGCCTCTAACCTGGCTGCTTCTAATAGTTTCCCTTGCTGCTTTAATTCGCTTAGCCTCTCCTCTAGTTCCTGCTTTATGCTTTCAATAGCCAGCATCAGCTTCTCATGCGAGGTAACAAAGTGCTTGGCAGGATAGATGTTCACCGAGTCTAATTCGGCTAACAACTCACCGGTTAATGGGTCTATCTCTACAATGCGCTCAATATTATCGCCAAAGAACTCAACCCGCAGAGCTAACTCCTCATAGGCTGGCTGAATCTCTAAGGTATCGCCGCGAATACGGAACTTGCCCCGAGTAAAATCAATATCATTACGCTCATACTGCATATCTACCAACTGGCGGAGGAGCCTGTTTCGCTGGTAACTATTGCCCCGTTTCAGGCTGCAGACAAAGCTGCGGTATTCCTCAGGCTCACCCAGCCCATAAATACATGACACTGAAGCGACGATAACTATATCACGACGCTCAAACAGGGCATGGGTCGCCGCATGGCGCAGCTTATCAATCTCCTCGTTTATATCTACCTCCTTCTCAATATAGGTATCGGTGCGAGGAATATATGCCTCAGGCTGGTAGTAGTCATAATAGCTGACAAAGTATTCTACAGCGTTATTGGGGAAGAACTCCTTGAACTCAGTGCAGAGCTGGGCAGCCAATGTCTTGTTATGGCAGATAACCAGAGTAGGTTTGTTTACCCGCTCAATAACATTAGCCATAGTGAATGTCTTACCACTGCCAGTAACTCCCAGTAGCGTCTGGTGCTTAAAGCCTTTATTTAAGCCATCCACCAGCTTATCCACTGCCTGGGGCTGGTCACCGGTCATTCCAAAGTCGGAAAAAATCTCAAACTGGGGCATATTTGGCTCTTCCAAGAAGGTTCTCTATAAATAGTATATCCTTCTGGTGCATTGGTTTCAATTAGGGATTGTTTATCCACTTCACCCCCTTTGCCTCCCTCTCCTTCAAATATGTGATGACATATGATAGAAAGTCCTGACCTGACGGGAGTTTTAGAGGGGCGTAGCCCCTCTAACATAACCTTCCCTCTCCCCTTATAAAGGGGAGAGGGATTGAGGGGGTGCAAACCGGGTAGAATGGTAACAAAATAAACCTGGGACATGGGTAACAGGTGATAAGGTATAGGCAGGAGGTGTTGCTTATGCCTTGGAAGGAGACCTGTACCATGGACCAAAAGATACAGATGGTTGGCGATT
>JADHWY010000038.1 GCA_016783245.1 Dehalococcoidales bacterium
ACTTTTACCCCCATTGAAAAGCAACTTCCCACCCGTGACAACACCTTAGTAGTTGCCAGCTCCGGCTATAGGAGTGACGGAAATATCCTGGCAATTAATTCAGGTGGAATGTATTGCTGGGGAATCTTCTCGGGGAAGGATGAGTGGCAGACATGGTGGGGTGGCCCAAGTTGGCCTAGCTCCATTACCACTCTACAGATATCTAGAAACTATGGCTTCTACTTTTCCACGCCGGCAACCCTCTGGTCTTCAGCCACCCCATATGTAAGGTGGTCTGCAGCCATGGCTGGGCTGGATGCCAACATTAACTTTGGGGGCTCAGCGCCCACTAAAAGACTCACCCTTTGCGGGGGGATGGCGGTCAATGAGCCGGTCACCACATGGGTTATCGACCAGCGTCCCTATAACCCGCCCCAAGGTGGTATCTGGCGTTATATAGATACTCTAGCCTGGGTGGGTCCCACACCCACTGCACCAATAACTCTGGCTCTTATAGATTATGAGCCAGTATCAGGACAAGCCGGTCAGATAAATCTCACCTGGAAATCAAGGTCACTCTCTATAGGGTATGAGATTCAGATAGCTGTGGATAAGGACTTTGCTGCAGTTATTGTTGATATTGGAGGTGGCTGGGCTGGCCCATTCTACTGCCCACCAGCCCCAGAATCGCCGGCTTTGGTTATACCTCCAGGGGGTGGTACAGTTATTGACGGCAAGGGTAACACTTGGACAGTTTCACCCCTCCCTTCAGGTAGAACTTATTATTGGAGGGTTAAAGTCCAGGACGTGGCTACTGGTGATGCTATCAAGAGTCCATGGTCATGGACAGAGAGCTTCACCGTAGAGCTTGGTTTGCCAGTGAGAGCACCTTACCCCGGGCCAATTCCCTTGAGCCCGATTAATGGGGCTATTGAAGTGCTACCTCAGCCTGCCTTTTGCTGGTCAACCATACCCGGGGTTACTGAATATGAGTTCATTCTATCCAGAGATGCGGCTATGACTGACGTGGTAATAAAGGCAATAGTTCCCACCTCTGCTTATGCATGTGAAAAGAAACTTGAGTGGGGTAAAACTTATTTCTGGCGGGTAAGACCCATCACACCTGTCCCCGGTGGGTGGGGTGCTATAGGCATTTTCACAGTGGCAGCCGGGTCATAGGGTCAATCGTGAGATGAGTCCTAATCTAATGCTGTGAGTCTCACCGGGGGGCTAGTTTAGCCCTTGCTTATGTTCTCAAACCACTATTCAATGTGTAGGTCATCTCATTACACCTCCAAAATGAGGGACACCTTTGAACCTTTTGTGATAAAATAGGGGTCGGATATGCTGGCTGTAGGAGGTGATAAAAAGCAGCATGAGTAAATTTGCTTGGGCATGGACCTGGTTTGTGTTTCTACTGGTGCTGAATATCGCTATCCCCTGGTTTGTCCTCACCCATGTTGAGAAGATGAGCGGTGCCTTTCTGTTCTGGGTGGTATGGGTAGCGGTGGCTATTATTAGTGCCTTTGTAATCTTCCTTAAGTGGAGAGAGGTGGAGCGATGAGCGCTGCTTTTTGGGTGTGGTTTGGTATCGCCATCTATATAGCTGTGGGGTTAGCCATCGCCATAATGGCAAGACGGCAGTTGGGAGCTGGGATGAGCGAATTTTTCCTGGCAAACCGCAAGGTTGGTGGCTTTGTTTCGGCTCTGACCTACAGTGCTACTACCTACAGTGCTTTTATGATGATTGGCCTAGCCGGTTTAACCTATTTCAGCGGGGTTGGTGCCTTAGGCTTTGAGCTAACCTATCTTTGCGGAATGTTTATGATGGTCTTCTTCCTCCCTCGCTTTTGGTTGGTGGGAAAGAAGTACGGCTATGTCTCACCTATGGAGCTTCTGAGCGACCGCTACCAAAGCAAGGGGGTGGGGGCTACAACCGCCATATTGGCTCTCGTTTTTCTGGTTCCTTACGGCGCAGTTCAGTTGATGGGCGTTGGCTACCTGATGAACGGGATTAGCCAGGGGGTAATCCCGGTAGTAGCCGGGATTATAATTGCTGTGGTGTGTGCTATTGCCTGGTCAAGCATTGCTGGTCTGCGCTCTGTTGCCTGGACTGACGCCTTCCAAGCCTTAATTATGATTGTGGTTTCGGCTGCTGTTCTGGGAGTTGTGGTCGCTGCCTTGGGTGGATTTAGCTCCTTTTTCGGCAAGCTAGAGTCAGCCGTGCCTGGGCTGCTGACAGTGCCTACTGCCAAAGGGGCGTGGAACATCAACATGTTTGTCGGTCTTGCCCTTCCTTGGCTCTTCTTCTTAATATCGAATCCTCAGGTAAGTCAGAGACTTTTCATACCCAAATCGGTCACGGCTATGAAGCAGATGCTCGGTGGCTTCCTCATCTTTGGCTTCATCTATACACTGATATCTGTATTATGGGGGTTCAGTGCCACTTTGCTGGTTCCTGGCTTGGAGAACGCTGACAAGGCTACACCCACACTTCTAGCTCTGCCGATAATACCTATGGGTTTAGCCATAATCGTCATGATTGGTATCACGGCGGCAGCCATTTCAACCATTGATTCAATCCTGCTGACCCTGTCTTCGGTGTGGGCTCGCGATATCCACAAAGGTCTTATTAACCCCAAGGTTTCAGAGGCTGGGGAGCTCAGAGTCGGGCAGTGGGTTATCCCTATTATGGCAATCATTGCCTTTGTTTTCGCTTGGTGGGCTGCTGGGAAAACCGGGTTAGCCTTCATGCTCGCACCCCTTTCCTCAGCCGCTTCAGCCGGTCTTTTGATGGCGGTACCGACTATATTTGGAGCCTTTTTCTGGAAGAGGGCAACAGCGACCGGTGCCATTGTCAGTTGTATCGTTGGTGCCATTGTTGTCCTGCTTTTTCAGGTAACGGGTTGGAAGCCTTTAGGCTGGTGGCCAGGAGTGTGGGGATTTATCGTTTGTGTTATTCTCTTTATTGGCGTCAGTCTAGCTACCAAACCGCCAAAGGAGAAAGCGGAGGAGTTTATCGGTTATCTCCGAGAAGCACTGGCAAAGGGTAATTTTATCTAAAATTCCCTAGAGGCGTTGAGAAATAGACCAAGCAGAATGAAATTCGGGACTAGTTTTGTGGTGGCAGCGGAGGGATTCGAACCCACGACCAAAGGCTTATGAGTCCTCTGCTCTACCACTGAGCTACGCTGCCGCAGGCAGAATATAGCACGATTAAAATATGCTGTCAATCTGCTCTCGGCTTTCAGGGCTGGTTATCTCACTCAACATACCTCTTTAATCTATCAGGTAATTTGCTCTTATCATTGGTGACCGGAGTTATGGGAGGTTGACCGTTAGCCTCCATAATAGCTCTTCCTTCAGGACTGAGCAGAAAGTCAATCCAGGCAATGGCTATCTCTTGGCGGGGGAAATTCTTGGGGATAGTTACTCCATAAACTATGGGTTTGCCCTTTTTGGTGAGGAATTCCCCTGGCTTTTTACCTTTAACCTTTACCTCTGCCTCGGCATAGTAGTCTTTGAACTCCTCGCTGGAGAGGTCAATCTCCGCAGGCAGGCTAACAAAGTTGAGCTTATGTTGTGCTGCCACCGAGGAATACTCAAAGGCATAGTCCAGGTCGCCTGACTCCAGCAGGGCGATAAGGTCTACCGATTTCGGTCTCATTATATCTTTATCCTCAGCCTCATAGAGCTTGCCATATAGCCCAGGGATATTGTAGTAGTCTTCAGCTAGCTGCCACACCATCAGGGTTCTATAGCCACAGGGGTCCTGGTTGGGGTCACTGCGACCATATTTAATCCCTTCACGTTGCAGGATTTCATACCAGTTGTCCTTATCGACCTCATCGGCAAATGGAGAGCTATCGGTATAGGCAATAACCATGCGGTTGCAGGCAAAGGTTATGTACCAGTCAGCGTGCTCAGGAAACATTAGCTGAGGAATAATGGTGTAGTCGGCAGAAGCAATTACTCCGCATTCCCTACCCAACTCGGTATGCTTGCGGATGGTGGTCTGGCTGCCCGCCCCCTCTGACAATATCTCTACATCAGGATAGAGCTTATTGAACTCTTCACTTACCTGAGCAAAGGGTATGGTCGAACTGCCGGCGTGGAATATAGGGAGTTTAGCTTTATTGTTACACCCACCCAGGAGGGTCAGGGTTAAAATCAAAATTAAAAATGGACTAATAGCTAAGCGTTTCATTTAACCCCCTTTAAAAGATATGCACTGCTGAAGCCTTAAAGGTGATATAAACCTTCTGACCCTTAGTCAGCCTCATCTCCTCGCAAGAGCGGCGGGTGACCAGACAGATAAAGTCTGGCGGTAGATTTACTGTGAGATAGAGGGTTGAGCCCCTATCAGCGATATGGGTGATAGTGCCGCAAAATGAATTGCGTGCAGTGGAGCGAAGCGGCTCAGGGGAAATGAGAATGTCCTCGGGTCGAACTGAGGCATGCAATTTGCCCCGAAGGTCGGTAACTACCTCTAGCTCGGTGTCCTCGGTGCGAAAGACGGTACTTCCATCATCCCTCTCCACAACCTCTCCAGTGAAGATATTTCTCGCCATAGCGAAGTGGGCGACAAACTCGGAATTAGGCTGGTGAAATATCTGCTCTGGGGTTCCCACCTGCTTTATACATCCCTCCCCTAAAACGGCAATATGGTCACCCAGGGCTATTGCCTCCTCAAAATCGTGGGTTACATGGATGGTAGTTACTTTTAGCTGGTTATGGAGTTGGCGGAGTTCCTTTTGCACCCCTTCTCTGGTCTCCGGGTCAAGGGCACTGAGCGGCTCATCAAGGAGCAAGACCTCTGGCTTGGTGCTAAGTGCCCTGGCCAGAGCCACCTTCTGTCGCTCACCGCCACTTAAGGTATCAGGGCTCCTGTCCATGATGTGAGCTATGCCCAGCAAATCGGAAAGCCAGTCGAGTACCTTGACCAACTCTTGCTTGGGTCGCCGGTGAATCTTCAAACCAAAAAGGATATTCTCTGCCGCTGATAGATGAGGAAATAGGACATGGTCTTGATAGACAATACTTATATTTCTCTTTTCTGGCTCAAGCGAGGTCACCTCCTTCCCCCTCAGCCATATCTGTCCGCTCTTAACTGGGTAGAGACCGGCAATAGATTCCAAGAGCACTGTCTTACCAGCCCCAGTAGGACCCAGGACTATGAAATACTCGCCCTCGTCAACCGTCAGATTGATATCCTGAAGCTGGAAATCGCCCAGGTCAACATAAAGGTTCTTCACCTGTATCATGTCTTTTGCCCCCGATATAACAGTAACCTGAGAACTATAAAGGAGATGAGGCATACCAGGATTAGTAGCACCGCCGCCGGTCGGGCGTAGTCTAGACCATAGGTCTCAAATCGCTCATAGATAAGGGTGGAGGCTACCATAGGATGATAGGCCAGTATAATCACAGCAGCAAACTCGCTTATTCCTCTGGCCCACATCATCACACCGCCGGCTACAATGCTCCGCCAGGCTAGAGGGATGGAAATCTTGAAGAAGGCTTGCCACGGTGAAGCACCAAGGGTGCGAGATACCTTCTCCAGTCTGACATCCACCTTCTTAAAGCCTTCTTTAGCTGAATCAATCATAAAGGGGATACTGACGAAGAGCATGGCAATAACAATGCCGGCAATGGAATCAAAAAAGTCAATGCCGATAAGGTTAAAGGCTTTACCAGCCAAAGAGCTACGACCGAAGACGAAGAGGAGGGCAATACCAGCGGCAATATGTGGCACCACAATAGGCACATCAATAAGCCCCTCCACCAGGTTCTTACCGGGAAAATCAAATCTAGCCAGCAGATAGGCTAAGGGCACCCCCAGCAAGAAGCCAATAACTGTGGCTATCAAAGCGGCATATAGAGTCAGCCCGATAGAGTTTATAACCTCGCTGTCAAGTGCTGTATCCAGCAGTATCTTGGGGTCAGAAGCGACTATCATCTTGAGTAGAGGCACGATGATAAACAGAAAAATAATCCCCCCGAGGAGAATAAAGGTAATTGTCATGTTATTGGTGGCAAACCATTTCTTAACCAATAAGTCACCCCCTTCCAATGCTACTTACTTTGTTGGACATAAAAATAAGCACCTCGGAAGGAGGCGCTTTCAAAATAAATCTATTGCTGCTCATTGCAGGCTCTCCTTTCCAAGCATGGGAGGCACCGCCGTTTCCAACGATACCCTATCGGCCAGTCTCCATAGTTTATCTTTAGGAGAACAGGCTCGGAGAGGATATTTGGTTTTTAATCCGATTTATATTATCACATCTGCTGTGTAATTGGCAATCTTATTTTGTCTTGACGCTAACATAAGCTTTCTGTTAAAATCCACCACAGCATTCTTCTTTTTAAGCCCGTTATTAACCCTCAAAAGTCACGAAGGAGGTTTATCATGGCTGTTAACTATGAGAAGGAAGGAAGGGTTGCCATCTTTACCATTAATCGCCCCCAGGCAATGAATGCAATGAATATGGAGGCGGTGCAGGAGCTTCACGAGGCAATGGCAGATTTCCGAGATGACCCTGAACTGTGGGTCGGTATCGTTACTGGCGCTGGCGAAAGGGCTTTTTGCGGTGGTGCTGATATAAAGGATACGCTGCCCTTTATGAAGGAGCATCGGAGTGACCCTTGGTCATTCCCACCTCTGCCAATGCGTGGGCTTGAGCTGTGGAAGCCGCTCATTGCTGCCATCAATGGCATGGCATTAGGTGGTGGGTTGGAAATAGCCTTGGCTTGCGATATAAGAATAGCCTCGGAGAACGCCCGCCTGGGCACACCCGAGGTAAATTTAGGCCTGATGCCTGGCTGGGGAGGGACGCAGAGATTGCCGCGGCTTATTCCTTTGTGTAAGGCGGCTGAGATACTACTTATGGGAAAACCTGTAGACGCCCAGGAGGCATACCGCATAGGCTTGGTAAATAAGGTTGTGCCTCAAGAAGAGCTTATGCCTACGGCTAAGGAATGGGCTGAGGTTATCTGTCAGGCGGGACCTCTAGCCGTTAGGGCAGCTAAAGAGGCTATGATTAGAGGTTGTAGCATGACTTTAGAAGATGGCTTAAGGCTGGAGAACTCACTGATAGCCTACCTCATGGGCACTGAGGACTTCGCCGAAGGAACCACGGCATTCGTAGAAAAGAGAAAACCTGTATACAAAGCAAAATAATAAAACAAGGAGGGAGCACTATGGAAATTAAGAAGGTCGGTGTAGTTGGGTGTGGAGCGATGGGTGCTGGCATCGTTCAGCTCTGCGCTCAGTCAGGCTATCAGGTGGTAGCATCGGAGATAAATGATGAGCTTTTGAACAAAGGGCTGGCATCGATTGAGAAAGTGTTAGCCAGGAGTGTGGAGAAGGGAAGGATATCTCAACAGGATAAGGATGCCACGTTCGGTCGTATTAAGGGCACCACCAATACCAGAGACTTCTCTGACTGTGACCTAGTAATAGAAGCAGCGATTGAGAATCTGGATTTGAAGAAGAAGATATTTGCCGAGCTGGATGGAATTTGCTCCAAGGATACGATTCTGGCTACTAACACTTCTTGCCTCTCTATTGTTGATATAGCAATGGCGACTAGAAGGCCAGATAGGGTGTTGGGGCTGCACTTCTTTAACCCAGCGCCAATTATGAAACTACTGGAAATCGTAAAGACCATTACTACCAGTGACGAGACGGTTGAGGTCTGTCGTGAGTTTGGCAAATCCGTGGGGAAGACCACTGTTATTGCCCAGGATAAGCCTGGCTTTATTGTGAACCGGCTTTGGATACCCTATATGCTTCATGCCGTCCGCCTGCTAGAGGATGGTGTTGCCAGCAGGGAGGATATTGATAACGCAGTAAGCCTGGGGCTTAATTATCCGATGGGACCGCTTACCCTGGCCGACATGGCCGGGCTTGATATTCTCCTGTTTGTAGCTAATGCAATATATGAGCGGCTCAAGGACCCTCGATATATCCCACCTACCTTGTTGGAGAAGATGGTTACCGCTGGCTGGCTGGGGCGCAAGACAGGAAAGGGATTCTACGACTATAAGTAAAAGCCTAGTCTGAATTAGTGAATCTAACATAGAAATTGAGGAGGAAACTTCATGACGGAAGCAGTCATTGTTAGCGGGGTAAGGACGGCTATAGGCGCTTTTGGAGGTAGTTTAAGAGATGTTGAGGTTATGGACCTGGGCAAGGTCGTAATCAAAGGGGTATTGGACAGAGTTGGTAGAAGGCCACTAGTCCCGGAGGAAATAAAGGAGCTGAGGCCTAGTATTCTAAGGGATGTTGACAAAAGTCCTATAGAGCAAAAATATATGGCCTGGGATGAAAACCTGCCTGGTCTCAAGATAGATGAAGTTATTATGGGTAATGTTATTCAAGGGGGGCAGGGTCAGAACACCGGCCGGCAGGCCAGTATAAGAGCCGGAATACCCCAGGAAGTAAATGTGACCACAGTAAATAAAATATGTGCCTCTGGTATGAAGGCAGTAGCTTTGGCGGCTCAAGCGATAAGAGCTGGAGATGCCGACTGTATTATAGCTGGGGGCATGGAGGCCATGAGCCATGTTCCTTATGTGTTGCCCAAGGCGCGCTGGGGATACCGCATGGACGTTAGCTCAAAGGCTGAGCTACGCGATATGATGGTCTATGATGGGCTGTATGAGATATTTTATGATTATCACATGGGTGTCACCGCGGAAAATATCGCTAGAGAGTACAAGATATCAAGACGGGAGCAGGACGAGGTAGGCGCCGAGAGCCACCACCGGGCGCTCAAGGCGATAAGTAGTGGTGTTTTTAGGGAAGAGATTGTGCCGGTGGAGATTCCACAGCGAAAAGGGCCACCCGCTATCTTTGATACTGATGAGAGGCCTATGGAGACAACTGTGGAAAAGATGGGTAAGATTCCTCCTGCCTTCGCCAAGGATGGGTCGGTCACTGCCGGTAATGCCTCAGGGATAAATGATGCCGCTGCGGCTTTG
>JADHWY010000039.1 GCA_016783245.1 Dehalococcoidales bacterium
ATTGTCTGCTCGACCTACCGTGTCAGCGAGCACTGGCAGGGCGGTCAGATGACCCGAAACATGCCGTGGGTGATAGAGGCACAGCCCGAACCATTCTGTGAAATGAGCGAGGAGCTGGCAGCCGAGAAAGGCATTGCCAATGGCGAGAAGGTCATCGTGGAATCAGCCCGCGGTCAGGTCAATGTGGTAGCGCTGGTAACCAAACGATTCAAGCCGTTCCAGATGAACGGTCGCAAGGTACACCAGGTAGGCGTTATCTGGCACTGGGGTTATATCGGCCTCTCCACAGGTGATAGCGCTAATGTTCTCACCCCCCATATCGGTGATGCCAATACAATGATACCTGAGTATAAAGCCTTCCTGGTCAATGTGCGCAAGGCTTAGACAGTGATAGTGTAGTCTGTACTGGAGGTAATGATGGCAGATAAAGCAATTTTATACGACGCAACCAAATGTACCGCCTGCCGCGGTTGCCAGGTAGCTTGCAAGCAGTGGAACGAGAACGATGAAGTAATACCTGTAATAGAAAATGGGGTACTGGCAAAGAACTGGGGCAGCTATGAAAACCCACCTGACCTCTCCCCCACCACCTGGCTCAAGATGAGGTTCACGGAGGTAGAGGCTGGTGGTAAGGTTAGGTGGCTCTTCACCCGGCAAGCCTGCATGCACTGCACCGATGCCGGCTGTGTCCGGGTCTGTCCTACCGGCTCCCTCTACCACCATGAACTCGGCTTTGTCGCCTATGACAAGGACACCTGTTCCGGCTGCGGCTACTGTGTAGAGGCCTGTCCCTTTAACGTGCCACGCCTTGAGCACAACGTGCTCACCGGCATCGCCAAGATGGACAAGTGCACCCTCTGCACCACCCCCGGCCTGGACCGCATTGCCGAGGGCTGGGAACCCGCCTGTGTCAAAACCTGTCCTACCGGTGCCCTGAAATACGGCGACCATACCGAGCTGGTGACAGAGGGTAACAAACAGGTTCAGGCTCTTAGAGCTAACGGACATAGTAATGCCTACTTATACGGTGATAAGGAGTTGGGGAGGCTGCACGTAATGTACGTCCTAGACGATTCCCCGGCGGTCTACGGGCTGCCAGTAGCACCCCGGATTTCAGCGGCAACAATTGCCTGGCAGGATGTAATTCAACCTCTAGGCTGGGCACTGGGCGGATTAACTATTATCGGTTTAGGAATAAATTACCTTGTCGCCCGGGAAGCAAAACTAACCAGAGAACTACCTGGAAAGAAGGAGGAATAAGATGGAGCAAGAGGTTGAACGCTATAGAAAACCGACTCGTATACTACACTGGGTCCACGCTGGCGCTTTTGTAATCCTGTTTCTCACCGGTCTCGTGCTCTTTATCCCGCAACTGGGTTTCCTGGCAGAGGATAGCTGGACACGTGTCTTCCATCGCATCGCGTCAGTTATCTTTATAGTAGCGCCTCTCATATATATCCCTCTCAACTGGAAAGCAACTTTAAGAGGGATAAAGAATGCCTTCTCTTGGGGAGGAGCAGACATAGGCTGGCTGAAAGCAGCTCCCCGCTATTATTTCCTTGCCGATGAAAAAGGGATGCCGCCTCAGGAGCACATGAATACCGGTCAGAAGATGTGGTGGTCCATGGTGATTGTCTTCGGGCTAATATTTGTGATAACCGGGCTAATTATGTGGGCATTCAAGACGGTGGCCCCAGCTGCACTCCTGCAATGGATGGTCCTTATCCATGATGTTGCCTTCATCGCTACAGGTTGTATGCTTTTCGTTCATATTTACCTCTCTGTGGCTCACCCCCTTATGCGCCCTCTGCGAACTGGGGCATGGAACTCTATGGCCCGGGGCAAGGTATCAGTTGAGTATGCTAAATCACACCATAGCAAATGGTACGATGAAGTTTCTAAGAGCGTGGAAGAGAAGAGCTAAGTGCCAAAAGGAAGCGATAACAACATTATTAGAAAGCTGGAGGAGCAAGAAAGAAAAGAGGGAGGTCTACCCCCACTCCTAGAGTTCTATCAGAGGTTGTTGCGTATTCAATCCAAGGCTGCGCAACATATCGGTCTACCTAAACTAAGTTTGACTGAAGAGACTATAAGCGAGCGGATAGAGCATGGACTGCCGTTGATAGGATTTGATGAACTTACCCTCGATTGGTCTCTGTTACACGACACATTTGCTGAGGTTACTACCACCTTTGCTGAGTATCCGCAGCTTTTTGGTACGCTACCCGAGAACCTTAGGGAGTTAGGATCCAGCCGTCTTCTTACACAGGAAACAGTCAAGGCGTGGTTTGAGGGGTCTGAATTGCCCTCCAAGTGGATGGTAAGTGATACCGACACATGTCTCCTGGAGAGTATAATTCATGCTACACTTAAGCCCTTCCTAGCCAGCTACTCTAAAGTCTTACTTGGCCTGGTGAACCAAGAGAAGTGGCGGTGTAGATACTGCCCAATCTGTGGAGGTAATGCCGACTTCGCTTTTCTGGATAAGGAGCGTGGGGCACGGTGGCTTTTGTGCTCTCGTTGCGACACTGAGTGGCTTTTTCAACGTTTGCAGTGTCCCCACTGTGGTACCCAAAGCCAGAATGACCTAGCCTATTTTACTGACGATGAAGGAATCTACCGACTCTATGTGTGCGAGCAGTGTAAACGGTATCTGAAAGCCATCGACCTGCAGCGAACTAAATCTGAGGTTCTATTACCTTTAGAGCGCTTACTCACCCTAGACATTGATACACAAGCCCGGGAATATGGATATAATCCTTGCGGTGGAGATGATGCCAAGCTGAGAGGGGATACAAGTCAGACTAAATCATCCGGTAACCACGAGCAGAGTACCCCGTCCCCGTAAGCTGTGACTTGGATACTACTCTTTGATTGGTTATAAACGCAGCAATCACTTATCTTTTACTGAGGCGAGGAGTGCTAATCGTTACCAGTAGCCAAAAATTGGTAATCAAGAGTATAATATAAGTAGGGCAAATATTTAGGGAGGAGGATGTAATGTTTCGCCAATTTGGTCCTTTAGAAATTGGGCTCATCGTTCTGATAATCCTAATCGTCTTCGGCGTTGGTAAGCTGCCCCAGGTAGGTTCTGCCCTAGGTAAGGGAATACGGGCCTTCCGCAGGGGACAGAGCGGTGCAAGTGAAGACGAGGAAGAAACGGAACCGGAGCCAAAACCAGTGTCCAAGAAGAAAGTTAGCAAGAAGACAACTAATAAGAAATCTAGTTAACCAGTTTCTCTCTAATCAGTAATTAACCTCCAAGCACACTTCTTACAGACCTCGGTAGGACACGGTCAGGCGAGAGGCAGGTACGATGGATTTAATGGGTGTGGGCACTGCAGAAGTACTGATGATTCTACTCGTGGGGATCCTGGTTGTGGGGCCCAGAAAAATAGTTGAATTCGCCAGGACAATGGGTAAGATAACGCGCACCATAAAGAAAGCATCCTTGGATCTAACGTCATCCGTAACCAAGGAACTGGAATTGGAAGATAAAGAGAAAAGCCCTACCTCTCAAACGGAAAAGAAGGATACATAAGAGAAAAGTAACTCCCTTAGCGAATTACTATGGCATATGGGTGGCTAGCGGTAGGTAAATGACTGATGACAAAAAATTAACCCTCCTCGGACATCTCAAGGAACTGAGACAGCGCCTTCTTAAGAGTGTCATAGCGGTAGCAATCACCACGGTAATTTCCTTTTTCTTCTTCGAGCATATTCTTAACTTCTTAAAGGTGCCAGCCGGAAACATTGAGCTTATCTTCATTGAGATGACCGAGGGGCTGGGCACCTACATGAGGGTGTGCCTGGTAAGTGGCATCATACTGGCCATGCCGTACCTCATGTACCATTTTCTCATGTTTGTCACGCCAGCACTCACTCGTCGAGAGAAAAAGATGGTATTTCTGATACTGCCGTGGATAATCCTGATGTTTGTCGGCGGTATCTATTTTGGCTACCAGTACCTGATACCACCCGCCACCAAATTCCTGCTTAGCTTTGGCGCTGAAATAGCCGAACCCCAGATAAGAATAGGTAACTACGTCACCTTTGTCGCCCGGCTGCTCCTGGCCATTGGGCTTGCCTTTGAACTGCCGGTGGTAACCACCTTCCTGGCCAGAATCGGTGTCATCTCGTCAAAGTGGCTCGCTGACCGGCGGCGAGTTATGATAATATTTGCCTTTATTCTGGGAGCTATCATTACCCCCACAATTGACCCCATAAATCAGAGCATTGTAGCCGGGACGTTAATCCTTCTATATGAGATGAGTATCTGGCTGGCCAAGCTTGTCCAACGAAAGGAACCACGTGAGGTGGTACCAGTACCTTCACCTGCATCTCACGAATGATATTGCCAGCTACATTATGGCAGGAAAACTTGCCAAGGCTACCCCAGCCACTAGGGTCGGGCACATCATTGACCAGTTCCAAGATGTTTTCAAGGAATATCTCTGTCACTGGACAGGGGTGTGCCATGAGAAAGGAGAAGCCCACGATGATTGAAGTCGATGTCCGCGGGTTTTCCTGCCCTATTCCGGTAATTAGAACTAAGAAGGCTATTAAGGAAAATCCGAAGGAGACGATAGCTGTGCTTGTGGATGATGCAACTGCGAGAGAAAATGTATCCCGGCTGGCTAAAAGCGAGAGATATTCTGTTGAAGTAGAAGGCGTTGAGGATGGTTTTCGTCTCCGTCTCAGTCCACCATGAGAGAAAGGAGTATGTGTCACCAATCATATGAACGAGCACAAATTATTGCGCTCATTTAGTGGGTAGTGTATACTTGACCGTGTTTCGTGGGTTAGGGAGCGGATGAGTCCCGGTGGGCTTCGCGGACTTCAAATCCGTTGGGGGGCATTAGAAGTGTCTTCGGTGGGTTCGACTCCCATGCGCTCCCGCCATCATTAGCCCTAAACTTCCTAGTAGAGTACCCGCTCGTCACCAATGCGGCGGGTTACCTTTTCCCCATCCAGATGCTCAAGGAAAACCTGAGTATACTTTCGGCTGGTTTTAAACATGTCCCGTACTTCAGCGAGGGTTATTTTACCTTGCGCCTTAATATGTGCCGTGACCTTTTCTACCATCTCGTTATAAGCCGAAGTGGAAAAGAACACGCTATCACTCACCTTCACAATCTCATGCCGCTGAACGAGCAAATTGAGCAAATCAGGCTCAGGTATAAGCTCACTGGTTGGAGCATAGGGATTCTGAGCCAAGGAGTTCAGAAAGGTGTCTATCCTGGCCTGTTGAGCTGGGGTAAGCTGGATCCGGTGAGTAGGGAGGCGAACAACCAACCCTTCCTCGACCAGAACACCCTCTTCAAACAGCTTGGGCAAAATAGCCGTGGAATATGTCCCTGCCTCCAGCTTGCTGCTCAGTTCCACTTTAGGCATGCCAACACGAGCCGGGAACCTTTGATGATAGTTGCGGACTATAGTCGCTGCTTTCTGGACTAGACGTTCCCATCCAGACATGGTCAGGAGAAGGCAGAGTTCTCTCTGACCTATCCTCACTACTTTCTTCTGCTGCACAAGGGCTTCCATAACCGGCTGAACTTCACTGGCAGGCAGGTCAACTTCAGCTAAAAGAACTGATAGTTCCAAGGGTTGCTTTGTCTCCAGCAAGGTCATAACGACTTCTTCGGCTGTGCCCTCCTCCCTAACTCTCAGGCTCTGGATTATAGCGGGGCGAAAACGGCGAAGTCGCTTAGCATGGGAATCAACGATTCTACCACCCCCGAGGGTCTCCGTGGATGAGCGGATAATGAAATGGTCACCACTGACCACTGCTACCGGTCTATCCAGTAACAACTGGCCCCAAGCAACCTCTCCCGGCTTAAGCTCCTCTCCTTCCAGCAAGCGCACTTTGGCCATTGCTTCAGCCGCTCCAGTATAAAAGCTGACAGCAACATTATGGCGCAAGGGACGGTAAAGGTATGGCAACAGGCGAAGCTTGACACTCACCATGGTCGTGGGTATTAGCCAGCTAAGCTTAGTGAGTACATCTCCCCGCTGTAACTGGGAGGTAGTAACACCGACTAGATTGGCCGCCACCCTGATCCCAGGATTAGCAGTATTGATGCGAGCTTTGTGCATCTGTAACCCCCGCAGGCGTGACTTCAGGCCAGCAGGGACAATTTCCACCTCCTGCCCCACAGCAAGTGAGCCGTCGATTAATGTTCCGGTAACGATCGTGCCGGCACCAGCGATAGTGAAAACTCGGTCTATGGGAAGCCTTGGTCGCCCCAAATCCTTTCTCGGTTCAGTAGAGCTTAAGAGATTATCGATAGCCGAAACCAAGTCGGGTAAGCCGTCACCAGTTATTGCCGAGATGGGAATAATCGGGGCTTGGGATAAGGTAGTTGGAGCAATTAGCTCCTCTATCTCCATCTTGACCAAGCTCAGCCACTCATCATCCACAAGATCCTTTTTGGTAATGACTACGATTCCACTTTGTATTCCGAGCAAGTCTAGAATTGCCAGGTGTTCCTTGGTTTGGGGCATTACCCCTTCGTTGGCAGCGATAATTAGTAAGGCTAAATCGATACCACCCACTCCAGCCAGCATGTTCTTAACGAAGCGCTCATGTCCGGGAACATCAACGATACCCACCTCTCGACCGCTAGGTAGCTTTAGCCAGGCAAAACCGAGGTCAATGGTCATACCCCGCTCCTTCTCCTCACGTAGTCGGTCGGGGTCTATCCCGGTCAAGGCATATACCAAGACTGACTTGCCGTGGTCTATATGTCCAGCAGTGCCCAGCACGAACATCGTATTCGCCTTTTGCAATTTTGAACAGTCATTAGCTACGCTTCCAGCCAGCGGCTAGATTCCAGAGCGCGTGAAGCACAGCCTCATCTTCTTCAGGAAGCACAGAGCGGGGATCAAGGAGCAAAACATTGCCGCTAATTCGCCCGATGACCGGTATCTCCTGACACTGCAGCCTTCGGCTTAATGTTTGAGCCATATTTCGGTCTTTTCTCTCGCTCTCTCCGCTAATGGTCACGAGTCTGGTAGGCAGAGTGCTCCCAGGTAGGCTGCCACCTCCTATCATGGTTTCCCCTTCTGTAACCTGAGCTAAGCCACTCAGAGCCTGAGCCCACAGCCTAGCCCGCTGGTCAATCTCCTCCAGTGGTGTCGAAATCATACGCCATATCGGTATCTTGATTACCGCTTCGTCTTTCAAGTAGTGGATTAAGGTAGCTATCAGACCAGCTAGCCTTATCTTGTCAATTCGCGCTGCCCGAGCCAATGGATGTTTCTTTAACTTATCAACAAGCTGCTTCTCGCCCACGATAATCCCAGCTTGAGGACCTCCCACAAGCTTGTCTCCAGAAAAGAATACCAGCCCGGTACCAGTAGCAATGCTTTGTTGCACCATTGGCTCGGGCTCAAGCTTGAATGTAGTCGTATCCAAGAAACAACCACTACCCAAATCGTCGAAGGCAAGAAGGTTATTCCGTTTGCTGAGTACCACTAATTCTTCAAGGGTAACCTCATGAGTGAACCCCATTAGCCTGAAGTTACTGGAATGAACATGCATTAGCACCGCTGTCCGTGGGCTAATCGCCTGTTCGTAATCAGCAGTGTAGGTACAGTTGGTGGTTCCTACCTCAATCAGCTTCGCACCGCTTTGGCGCATTATATCAGGGATACGAAAGCCACCGCCAATCTCTACAGCCTGACCCCGGGAAACGATTACCTCCCTTCTCTTAGCCAGAGCGGTAAGGCCTAAAAGCACTGCAGAGGCATTATTATTTACCACCAGTGCTGCCTCAGCTCCAGTTAGCTGGCACAAAACTGGCTCAATGTGAATGTGGCGAGAACCCCTCGTTCCCCTATTAAGGTCGTACTCCAGATTACAGTAGTCCTTAGCAACTGCATTCATAGCTACTATTGACTCTTTGCTGAGTGGGGCTCGACCCATGTTGGTGTGAAGTAGCACTCCAGTCGCATTAATTACGGGACGCAGGCTGGGATTCTCTAAGGCGCATATTTGAGCTGAAACAGAATCTACTATCTCATTAAGGGAAGGGCAAGGATTACCCGCGGCAATAGAAAGGCGGGCTCCTTCAAGGCACTGCCTGACTAGATTTACCAGCAAGGTAAACGGATATGTCTCCTCAAGCTGTTTAATCCGCCCATCAGAGAGCACCCGATCCACGCTGGGAAGATAGCGAAATTCACTACTCATCAATATCCTAGATATTTTACCATATCAAAGCTTAATCCAAAAAGTTGCTGCACCTATCCTCAGCTTAGTATAAGCTTAAAAGCTTAGTGCTAGGCCAATCACTCAAGCAATAGCAGCTTTGATTTCTTTGTGTTATAAATGCTATGCTATCAAATGAGACTCGGTCATTCCCAAGTCTCAGTAATGGAGGAGCTAGATGGATAAGAGGATAGATCCTCGCCTAACCGAAAGTGTTCGTGGGGCTGGTTGAGCTTCCAAGTTGGGTCCGGGAGACCTGGATAAAGTTTTGTGTGGTTTGCCTTTAATATCTGACCCGAACGTGATTCGAGGCATGGCAAGCTTGGACGATGCTGGCGTCTACAAACTAACGGATGACCTGGCTATCATTCAGACAGTCGATTTCTTCACGCCCATAGTCGATGACCCTTATATTTTTGGTCAGATTGCAGTTGCTAACGCATTGAGTGATGTCTATGCTATGGGTGGCAAGCCGCTGACTGCAATGAATGTAGTCTGCTTTCCCACAGAGTCCATGGATATCTCGGTATTGAAGGATATCCTCAGGGGTGGGGTGGACAAGATGCGTGAGGCAGGAGTGGTTCTTGTTGGGGGACATAGTGTAGATGACACTGAATTAAAGTACGGCCTTTCTGTTACGGGTATCGTGCACCCTAAACGGTTGGTGACCAATGGGGGGGCCAAGCCAGGGGATAAGCTTATACTTACC
>JADHWY010000040.1 GCA_016783245.1 Dehalococcoidales bacterium
CAGATGGCTTTCATGACTCCTCCTGTTGCCAGTGGAATATTCATTACCAAAGGTGCGTGTAAGCCAGAATGGGGAGTAACCATGGGCGATATTATCCGTGGGACAGCTCCATTTGTTGGGCTCGTGATGATTGGTCTTGTACTGTTCGTAATTTTCCCTCAGATAGTCACCTGGTTACCTTCGCAAATGATAGGCAGGTAGCCGGAATAATATATACTGAACCTGCAGGCATGTATTTCCCTATGGTGTATATGTAGTGCTTATCTCTGGTGTACTTGTCCCTCGCTACGATAACGATATAGGGTAAGCTAAACAATATGAAAGCGCTGATGAAAAAAGACAGTGCCCCCGGAGCCGAACTTGTAGATATTGATATACCCGAAATCGGCCCGAAAGACGTCTTGCTCAAGGTAAAGGCTGCAGCTATATGCGGCACTGACGTTCACATTTATGATTGGACTCCCTATGCCCAGGCTAGAATCAAACCACCGATGATTTTCGGCCACGAAACTTGCGGTGAGATAGTGAGCGTAGGAAATCAAGTAACGAATTTTAAACCGAGTGACCTGGTTGCTGTGGAAACTCATATACCCTGTGAGGAATGCTATCAGTGCCAGACCGGGGCACAACATATTTGTGAGAAGATGGCCATTATCGGTGTTCATACCAATGGCACTTTTGCCGAGTATGCTAAAATACCCGCCGTCTGCTGCTGGAAACTTCCCAAAGATACCAATCCTGACCTTGGTGCCATTCTGGAACCATGGGGGGTGGCAGTTAACGGGATTCTCAAGGGAGAAGTCAATAACCGAAGTGTGGCTGTTTTCGGTTGTGGACCCATTGGCTTATTGGGTCTTGGCTCAATAGCCGCCTGGGGCGCCACCAGGATATTCGCCGTAGAGCCTGTCTCTACCCGATTGAACATGGTTCCCCAGTTTGCTCCCAATGCCACTTTAATTAATCCTGCAAAAGAAGATGCGGTCAGAGCCATCCTCGAGGCTACCGGAGGGAGGGGGGTGGATGTCTCCATAGAAATCAGTGGCAACACCAAGGCTGCCAAAATGGCCTTCCAGGTGCTGCGGCGGGGAGGCAGGGTCAGCCTAGTCGGCTTGCCCTCAGCGCCGGTGGAACTGAACCTTCCTGAGGATATCATCTATAAGGAAGCCAAGGTATTTGGTAGCACGGGGCGGCTAATGTGGCAGACCTGGTGGGATATGCAAAACCTGCTGGAGTCAGGGAAGTTCGACCCTATGCCAGTGATAACCCACCGTTTCCCCTTAGCTGAGTTTAAGAATGCCCTGGAGTTGGCGAAAAGCGGGGAGGCAGGTAAAATATTGCTCTACCCGTGATTGAGGAGGAGAGTGACAGCACAGACGGTGGGCATCGTTGCCGATGACCTGACCGGAGCTATGGACAGCAGTGGCTACTTTGCCAGCCGGGGCTTTAGTACCGTCGTAATTTTGGACCCGGGCTTTCCCTCAACAGCTGATGTTTTGGTTATCAATACCAATAGCCGGGCCGATGACACAAATACAGCCAGTGAGAAGGTGAGACAGACAGCCAGAAGCCTGGTGGGGAGGGTGGTTTATAAGAAAATAGACTCCACACTGAGGGGAAACATAGGTGCTGAGCTGGAGGCAGCCATGGAAGAGCTGGACTGTGAGAAAGCCATCGTGGCTCCAGCATTCCCGTCAGTGGGTAGAACCACTGTAGACGGCATTTTGCTGGTGAATGGAGTTAGAGTAACCGAAACCCAGTTCGCCCACGACCCAATATCTCCGGTAAAAGAGTCACATATTCCAGGCCTCCTCGAACAGTCAACCAAACGCCAGGTCGGTTGTGTAGCTGTGAAAGATATTGACGCCGGACCAGAGTTCCTTTATCGTAATATCAGTGAAATGCCACAAGATATAGTGGTTTGCGATGTTACGACACAGTCTCATCTCACCTCTATTGTGCAGGCTGCAGTTTTAGCTGAGGGCCATTGGCTGCTCTGTGGCTCTGGTGGACTGGCCAGGGAGTTGCACCTTTTCCTGCCCAAGGCTCCCAGCGTCAAAAGGACAAAGCCAGAAAGTCTACTATGTGGGCCAGCACTGGTGGTAGTTGGTACCCGTAATAAGGTGGCAGCGAGTCAGTTGTTAAGAGCAAGAGATGAACTTGGTCTTCCCATCTTGAACGTGGCGGTTGAGCACCTCAATCAAGAGGATGTCACCTCAGCAGAGGTCAGGAGAATAATTGAAGAAGCCGACCGTTTTCTCGGACAAGGAAGGAGTATGGTACTCTCTTCCACATTTTCCCAGTATATGCCAGCTTTGAAACAGTCGATACCTGCTGTTATGGCTGAGGTAGTGGCCGGTATTCTGGACTCCCAGAAGATTGCCGGCCTTTTCCTTTCCGGGGGAGATATTGCGGCGGCGGTCTGCCGTAAGCTCTCGGTATCCGCCATTTTGGTCCACGGGGAAGTTGAACCCGGTGTCCCGGCGGGAGAGCTCACTGATGGTCAAGGCCAGGGGATGCGGGTAGTAACTAAGGCAGGTGGTTTTGGCACTGAGGCTGCACTTGTAGAGTCTATGCCATATTTGGAGAAAGGATATTTACCATGAACGAGGAATACAAACCACTGCTTGCTATCACTATGGGTGATGCTGCCGGTTCCGGGCCCGAAATTATTACCAAGGCTTTAGTACAACCAGAAATAAAGGCGGCTTGCCGATTCGTAGTAATCGGGGATGCGGCCACAATGCGAGCGGCGCTGGAGATCACTGGCGTACCTGGTGAGGTAAGGGCAATAAAAAAACTATCGGAGGCCTCGTTCCCGAGTGGCGTCATTGAGGTTATTGACATGCACAATATTCAGCTTGACCAGCTCAAAAGGGGGCGGGTCAATCCCATGGCAGGGAAAGCTGCCTTTGAATATATAAAACTGGCCTCAGGCATGGCTTTGAGTGGGGAATGTGACGCCATTGTAACCTCGGCTATCAACAAGGAGGCGCTGAACAAAGCCGGGTATCACTACGATGGCCATACCCAGCTACTGGCGGAACTTTGTGAAGCACCTGATGTAGCGATGATGCTGGTCTCCGGGCAACTGCGAATTGCTCACGTAACTACTCATGTTTCACTGCGTCAGGCCATCGAGCTGATACGCCCGGAGAGGATACTCACTGTGCTCAGACTTACCGACGAGGCCCTACGTCAGATGGGTATAGATAAGACCCGCATTGCTGTGGCTGGCCTTAACCCTCACGCTGGTGAGAGCGGACTTTTTGGGGACGAGGAGCTAAAATACATCACACCCGCCATCGAGGCCGCGTGCCGTCAAGGGATGATTGTAACCGGACCACTTCCACCCGACTCTGTGTTTTTCCGCACTCTGGAAGGGCAGTTTGATGCCGCCATTGCTATGTATCATGACCAGGGGCATATCGCTGTCAAAATGCTGGGCATCACCCATGGAGTCAATGTTACTCTGGGCCTACCTATCATCAGGACTTCCGTGGACCATGGCACTAACTTTGGGAAAGCAGGGAAAGGTACAGCAGACCCCACAAGTCTGCTCTGGGCTATTAAGTTGGCCAGCGTAATGTGCCGCACACGAAGGCGCCCCTCCCACTCATCCTGACTTATCATGAGGTCTGCAAACAACCGTCCAGAATGTTGACCGTTGCACAAAAGCTTGTTCTGTCACCCCTTTGAACAAAAGTCATTTCTGTTCAGTCGGGGTCAACAAAAGCTGTTTTGTTACCTAAGTTGTCGGAGAAGCGTAATGTTACTTAACCTTTTGTCAATGGCGGTCGAAAATGTCTCACTTTTGGCGGAGAAATTGTCCCACCTTGGGATATTTACTTTGCCGACGTTAAGAGGTCCTCATTAATGCAAAGCTTCATAACCGCAAACTTCACGATTTGGAGTGATAACCAAGAAGCGCGGCCCCGTTATGGGCTACACTCGATAGGTGTAAATACGTCAACATTGACGATCAAGGTAGAGGGAGATTATAATTTCTCTAGTAGGTTCGGCTTTCCAACGAGCAAATCCTGGCTCAGATGGAGGGCATGCTGGTGTAGTCTCCCTTAGCTAATCTAAGCAATTGTTTGATGCCATTTGAAATTGCTTAATCAACTCATTCCCCATCAAACTTTACCTGATAAACGCCCTTATCTGGTGCTTGACGATAGATCTAAGATAGCGTAAGATTTGGCAACAGAGATGGGTGAGATAACGGTAACAATAAATGGCTCCCAATTGAGCGGTAGTGAGGGGATGACTATCCTTGAAGCTGCCCAAGAAAACGGCATAGATATACCTACCCTGTGTCATAGGCCGGAGTTAACCCCTATTGGAGCCTGCCGTATTTGTGTAGTTGAGGTGGAAGGTTCTAGGACTCTGGTCGGCTCTTGCCATACTCCAATCACTCAAGGCATGGTTATATATACCCATTCTCCCAAGGTGTTAGAAACTCGCAAGGTAATAGTGGAACTTTTGCTGGCTAGTCACTGTGGTTCCTGCTTCATGTGTGACAAGGCTAATGTGTGTGAGTTGCGCAGGATTGCCGCCGACTTGGAAGTAGGGCTCCCCAGATTTAGGGTGAGGAAGCGTTATTATCCCATAGAGGATGTAAGCCCCTATATTGTCCGCGATTTAACCAAGTGTATCTTATGCCGGAGATGTGTAAGGGCATGTAATGAAATAAAGAAGGCGAGGGTGTTCGGCATCGCTTATCGAGGTTTCGATAGCAAGGTTGTGGTCGATTTTGACCAACCAATAGATAAAGATGTCTGCCAAGATTGTGATGTGTGCATTTCCTTTTGCCCAACAGGGGCGTTGAGCAGGGTAAAGAAGCTGGGAGAAGAGAAGAAAGGGAAAGCCTTAGTTATAAGTAGCTAGTCGCCAGTTACCAATGGAGAGAATAAGAATAAAATGATTCCTACCCAGGGTAAAAAGCAAGAAGACCTACTAATACTGTTAGAAGAAGCGCAAAACAAACTTGGCTACTTGCCAGAAGAACTCATGGCTGAGCTGGCTAAATCCCTGGATATGTCTATAAGCGATGTATACGGAGTAGCCACCTTCTATTCTTTTCTCTCCACCAAGCCGCAGGGTAGGAATGTAATCAGGATTTGCAAATGCTTGCCCTGCCTCCTTAAGAACGCCCAGGCTATAATTGAGAGCGTGGAAAGGGAAACCGGTATCAAGCCCGGTGAGACTGCTCCCGATGGTAAATTTTCCTTTGAGTTGACTAATTGCATTGGCGCTTGTGATGAGGCTCCAGCGATGATGCTCAATAATGAGGTTCATGTTAATTTGACCCCGGGGAAAATATCGCAGATTTTGAAGGCATGTAAATAAAACTCCAGTTACACTCTAGCGAGGGGGCTATCTAGTGCCGGAGAAGTGGATTGTCTTAAGGAATTGCGGGGTGATTGACCCTAAGCGTATAACTACCTATTTGGATAGGGATGGTTTTAAAGCTTTGAAAAAAGCTTTGGCCGAGATGCCCCCGGAGCAGATAATAGAGGAAATAAAGGTGTCAGGGCTGCGTGGTCGGGGAGGGGCTGGCTTTCCCTGTGGGTTGAAATGGGAGTTGGCTAGAAAAGCCCAAGGGGATGAGAAATATGTTATCTGTAATGCTGATGAGGGTGAGGTGGGGACATTTAAGGATAGATATATTCTGGAAAGAGACCCTTTCACTCTTATTGAGGCTATGGCTATTGCTGGCTATGCCATCGGGGCAAAAAGGGGCTACATCTACCTGCGTGCCGAATACCATCATCTCCTCGATTTATTGGGAAAGGCTATTAGTCAAGCCAGAGAGAAGGGGTTTCTGGACCACTTTGAAATTGCTATTCATGAAGGTGCTGGCTCCTATATATGTGGTGAGGAGTCAGCGTTAATGGAGTCTATTGAGGGCAAGAGGGGTGAGGTCCGCTACCGACCCCCCTTCCCCCCGTCAAGGGGTTTGTGGGGAAAACCAACTATTATCAATAATGTGGAAACCCTGATGAATATACCTCAGGTCATCCTTAACGGAGCCCATTGGTTCAATCAAATAGGAACGGAGCGGAGCAAGGGCACCAAGGTCTTTTCGGTAAGTGGGGATGTAAAGAAGCCTGGCGTATATGAATTAGTCCTGGGTAGTCAGCTTAGGGAGTTGGTCATGGATTTAGCCTTGGCTGAAAAGGTTAAGATAATCCAGGTAGGTGGCGCCACGGGAAGAATTATTCCCTATGATATGATAGATACCCCCCTGTCTTTTGAAACTATTCTCGGTGCTGGAGCCATCACTGTATTTGATGAGAGTAGGGATATAATAGATATTGTGCATAGAACCATTGAGTTTCTTGCCGAAGAATGTTGTGGCAAATGTGCCCCTTGTCGAGAAGGGACTGAAGTAATGGCTGAAATCTTGGAGAGATTCTCTTGTGGTGAAGGTGTAGAGAGGGATATCGGAGTTTTAGAGGAGTTATCAAACGCTATGATGCTTTCCTCACTGTGTGGTCTGGGGCAAGCGGCTCCTAATCCGGTAGTTGATAGTTTACAATATTTCAGAAGCGCCTATGAAAGCCGAATCCGAAAAAATTAAGACGGAGTAAAAGCGTGATAACGATTACCGAACAAAAACCATTAGAAGAGGTTATACAGTCCCTTGAGACACACCAGGGGATATATCTCATAGGCTGTGGTACCTGCGCCACCATGCTACATACCGGGGGAAAATCTGAAGTTCTAGAGATGAAAGATAAGCTTGAAGCCGCCGGTAAGAAGGTTACTGGATGGATGGTAATCTCTACGGCATGTGACGTGCTCACCAAGGATGCCCTGAGAGAGAATGCCAAGGATATTGAGGTGGCTGATGCTATTCTGGTGGTGGCTTGTGCCTTCGGAGCGCAGACGGTTACCCTCTATGCCGATAAGCCTGTCTATCCAGCACTCAATACCTTATTCATAGGCAAGGAGGAGAGCCCGGGCTATTTTATCGAGGTTTGCTTGCAGTGTGGAAGCTGTGTTCTGGCGCAGACAGCAGGCATATGCCCTCTGGTAAGATGCTCTAAGAGCTTGCTAAATGGACCATGCGGGGGGTCGGTGGGGGGTAAGTGTGAGATTGACCCAGATATCCCTTGCGCTTGGCAACTGATTTACGACCGTCTGGCTGCCCTGGGTCAGCTAGACAAATTAGAGGAAATTGAGCCCGTCAAAGACTGGAGCACCAGCCATAGCGGGGGACCTCGGAAGATTACTATTGAGACTTAAGTAAAGTAAAAAGCAGGCGGTTGGCTATCATGATGAGCTTGGGTAATAATTTCTCCATTAAAGAAGGGGAGTTTGAGGCCAGTCCTGAGGAAACAGCACTGGTAATGCGGCTCGGGATATTTGTTCGCCTGAGGTGGTTCGCCATTCTTGGCGTCATCATAGTCACCTTGATAGCATCAAGAGTATTCCATATTGGCTTCCCTAGCCTCCCGGTGTATATCATCTGTGTCTTTATGGTCTTGTATAATCTGGTGATGATGCGGCAAGTTCAAAGCCTGAGGGCAGAGCAGGGCAGCTCAACAATCCACAGGGCCAGAATCTATGGTAACATCAACATCTTCCTTGACCTGCTGACGCTCACTGTGCTGCTCCATTTCACGGGGGGAATTGAAAACCCCTTTATTTCCTTCTTTGTGCTTCACATCATTTTGGCTAGTATAGCCCTTCACTACCGGATAGTATATTTGCTAGCTACTGCAGCGATTTTGATGGTTTTATTGCTGGTGGGACTGGAGTATACCGGGGCGATACCTCATCATAATCTAGCTGGATTTGCTGACCCTATGCTATATAAGGAAGGAAGCCACATTTTGGCTGTTCTTGCCGCCTTGGCAACTGTCCTCTATGCCACTACCTATATGGCTACTGCTATTTCAGGGGAGCTGAGGAAAAGGCAACGGCAGGTGGTGCAATTGAGGGAGCAACTTCTTGAGGAGAAAACGACGGAACTGGAGCAAGCCTCCGGTGAGATAGTCAAGCTTGAAGAGGAGAAGAGTCGCTTTCTCCACTTTATCAGTATGGCGGCGCACGACCTGAAAGCCCCGCTTACTGCTATTCAAGGTTTCTTCTGGGTTATGCTAGGTGGGTTTTCTGGGGAGCTTACTGGCAAGCAAAGAAACATGCTGGAAAGGAGTAGCCGGAGGATTAAAGAGCTCTTGAATCTAATTAGTGACCTCTTGGACATACCCCGCATTGAAACCGGCCAAATCGTCCAAGAGGTGAAGGAGATTTCTTTGCGTGAAGTGGTCAGACGTTCCCTCGATGACCTGCGTAACTTGGCAAAAGAAAAAGGAGTAAAGCTGAAGGTAGAATTACCTCAAAGTTTACCTAAGATTCAGGGCTCAAGCTCTAGGCTCCAGCAGGTGATAACCAATCTGGTGGGTAATGCTATTAATTATACCCCTGAAGGTGTGGTAACTATCAGGGTAGGGGAAGGGGGTAAGGACATACGGACTGAAGTAATGGATACCGGGATTGGCATCTCTGCTGATGACCTGCTCCGGGTCTTTGATGACTTTTTTCGAGCCAGCAATATAGAAACAAGGGGAACAGGTTTGGGGTTGTCCATAGCCAAGAGGATTGTGGAAGCCCACGGGGGTAGGATATGGGTTGAGAGTCCTTGTCCCGAGAGCAACACCGGGAGCAAATTTACCTTTACCTTGCCTAAGAAAAGTAAAACGGGACGGAGG
>JADHWY010000041.1 GCA_016783245.1 Dehalococcoidales bacterium
TCTAATCTATTACGGAGTTATAGTGCCGAAGAGGACTTATCAACCAAAGAGGATTCCGAGGAAGCGCGAGCATGGCTTTCGGGCAAGAATGAGTACCCGGGGCGGGCGAGCTGTTTTAAAAGCAAGACGACTCAAGGGTCGTAAGCGATTGACTGTGGTATGATATGGGAAGCAGCGTTTCTAATAGGATTGTTTGTCAACCTCGCCCAATGGTAGATGCTCTCTTTGCTGTGGGAAGTTGAGGAAATGCGAGGAGAAGAATACCTTACTAAGCCAGAGCAGTATGCGTTGGTTTATAATAAAGGTAGTTCGTGGATAAGCGATTTAGTGGTGATGAAGGCTTTGCCTAATGGGCTTACCTTGTCCCGGTATGGCTTTTCGGTTAGCCGGCGGGTAGGTAAGGCGGTGGTGAGAAATCGGGTGAAGCGTCTGTTTCGGGAAATCTTATATTCAGCACCACTTGAGCCGGGATGGGATATTGTATTTATTGCTCGCTCTCGGGCAGCCGGTGCTAACTTCACCAGCCTGGAGAAAGCGGTTCAGGGTTTATTATCCCAAGCTCGATTATTAGCGAGGGAATATGAAGAGGCTTGCCCTAGGATTAATTAGACTTTATCAGTCCACTCTATCGCAAGTTATGCTACATAACTGCCGCTTTACCCCAACTTGCTCTCAATATACCTATGAGGCTATCTTGAGGTTTGGCTTTCTTAGGGGGGTATGTCTGGGAGTAAGGCGGATAGCTCGCTGCCATCCTTTTAATCCTGGTGGCTATGACCCTGTGTCGTGATACTGGACTTTTTGGAGGGAATAGGTAAGTGGGGATTAGAAATAATTCAGTATTAGTGGGCAAGATTTGCCTGCTGGTTATCTTGGTCTTGGTTGGGCTAACCGTCCTGGGGTGCATGGGAATCAAGACTGCACCTGAAGGCGGTTCAGGGGGAACGATAGCCGATGGAACTTTATTTTTATGTCCTGCTTTAAAGCAGGCTGGTGGGTTCGGTTGTGCGGCGCCAGCCACGGAGGGCAAGCTTGTCGCTGTGAATATATCAGATGGGAGTCGCCTGTGGGAAGCCCCTCTTGAAACCTCGAGGCCTGCCGGTGGTGGGTTCGGCTGCGCACCAGCAGCTGTACCAGTGGCTATCTATGGAAATCCGGCGGTGGTGGGAGATTTGGTTTATGTTGGCGGCTATAATGGTAAAATTTATGCCATTAATTCCGATTCAGGGGCGTTGAGATGGGTATATCCTCGTGAGGGCAATCTGGAACCCATTGTTAGTGGAGTTGTAGCAGCTCTGGGCAAGGTCTATTTTGGCTGTTCTGATGGGAAGGTCTATGCTCTAGATGCTGCCACTGGTGATAAGCAGTGGGAGTTTCAGACGGAGGATAAGATTTGGTCAACCCCAGCTATTGAGGGCGGGACACTATATATAGGTTCCTTTGACAGGAAACTCTATGCCCTGAGTGCTACCGATGGCAGTAAGAAATGGGAGTTTGAAGCTGAGGGGGCTATCGCTTCTACCCCCCTGGTCTATAATAACACGGTATATATTGGTTCCTTTGATAGGTATCTTTACGCAATAGATGCTACTGATGGCAGTGAGAAATGGAATTTTATGGCTGAGAAATGGTTTTGGACTAGACCTGTGGCTGGTAATAATACTATCTATGCCCCGTGTTTTGACGGCAAGGTTTATGCCTTTGATGCTGGAGATGGGGATAAGGTAGCTGAGTTTGACTTAGGAAGTCCTGCTTGTTCCTGGCCTGTTTTAGTTGATAGCGCAGTCATTGTCGCTACTGAAGAAGGCAAAGTATACTCTATAGATACCGCCAATAATCAGAAAAAGCTATTAGCTGATGTGGAAGAAGCTATATATGCTCCCCTTTGCGCCAGCGATGGTGTTATCTATGTCTATAGCGGGGACCAAAATCTTCATGCCCTGAATGCAGAGTCAGGGGCAAGGCTGTGGAGTTCACCCATTAGGTAGCAAGTGAGGTAAGGGTTCAGTGGATATAGGGGCTCTGTGGAATTTAATTATTTTGCAACCGGTGCTTAACAGCCTAATTGTGGTTTGTAATGTCTTGTTCAACAACTTTGGGCTGGCTATTATTGCGCTGACTATCATTGTTAACGGCTGTATGTTTCCGCTTACCCTAAAGCAGATTCGTGCATCTAAGGCAATGCAGGAGCTTCAACCAAAGCTTAAGGAGCTTCAGAAGAAGTATGCAAAGGATAAGGAGAAACTTGGCAAAGAGCAGATGAAGATGTATAAGGAGTCCGGGGTAAGCCCTGCTGGCTGCTTGGTGCCCATGTTAATCCAGATGCCCATCTGGATAGCTCTTTTCCAGTCAATAATGCGGGCTTTAGCGGTAATCCCTGAGAATTTGCTGGGTCTATCTAAGTATCTTTATTCCTGGGAGGTAGTATATTCCACGCTGCCTTTGCATAATAAGTTCCTTTGGTTGAACTTAGCTACAGGTGACATGTTCCTAGCAATCTTGGTTGGGGGAACAATGTGGGTGCAGCAGAAGATGGTAATGACACCTACGGCTGACCCCAAGCAGCAGGCGCAGAGCAGTATGATGCTGTGGATGATGCCGATGATGTTTGCTTTCCTCACTTTATCATTTCCCAGTGGTCTGGCTCTTTTTTGGGTGACTTCAAATGTTATCAGAATCGGCATCCAATATTTTGTTACCGGGTGGGGAGGTTTGGTTAAATCAGCGCCGAAAAAGCAAGTTAGCAGGGATAAAAAGTATAAGGAACGCATCGCCGAGGTAGAGGAAGCACCTTCAGGTGGTGCCGATATTGTTGTGCCGAGTTCTACACAGGAAGAGGGTTTGAGCTATGAAGAATCTGGAAGTAAGCGCCAAGACCGTGGAGGAGGCTACCCAAAAAGCCTTAGAGCGGTTAGGCGTCAGCCGAGAAGAGGTGGAAGTCACCGTCGTAAAAGAGGGTAGACAGGGCATCCTAGGTCTGGGGGCTGAGGAGGCCAGGGTCAGAGTACGGTCATTGGTGGAGGTTCCCGAGAAGGAGAGCGATATAGCTGAGGCAGCAAAGAGGGTCTTAGAGACCCTTCTGGCTCGGGTGGGGGTGGTGGCATCTGTTGTGTCTCAAACTAAACCTCCTATTGAGGGGAGTGAAGGGGCTTCTAATGTCATTACCCTTGATGTAACAGGTGATGACCTTGGTATCTTGATTGGGCGGCGTGGGCAGACCCTCTCATCTCTACAGTATATTGTTAGGCTTATCGTAGCTCACCAGGAGAAGGCTCGAGTACCTATAGTTATTGATGTGGAGGGATATAAACAACGCCGCTATGGGGCACTACAGGCTTTAGCCTGGCGTATGGCGGAGCAGGTGAAGGTTAGGGGAAGGTCATTTGCCCTAGAACCTATGTCCGCTTATGAGAGGCGCATTATCCACCTTACTTTAGCTGATGACCCTGATGTTATCACTGAGAGCATTGGTGATGGCGAGGCTCGTAAGGTGGTTATTATGCTCAAGGAGGAATAGCCCACATTAGGTTCCTCTCGGTTTTGGTTAATAGTATATTTTCACAGTAGTATGCTCCACTCGAGTGATAGGAAATGAGATGTATGTCTATGAGAGAAGTTGCTAAATTGAGTGCCTTTATTTTACTCATTATCGGCACTCTTGGTCTTCTAATCAACGAGTTTATTTTCGATTGGGGGCGCACTGCCACCCTAACATTTGCTTCTTTAAATGTTGTGGGACTTGCTATTTTAGCTTATACACATTGGGGTATGAAAAGAGAAGCATAAGGTACAAGAGACAGGAGTATAGCAACAAAACAACTTGTCAACCACTACTGAATAGAACCCTATATTAAGCATAATTGATTTATTCTGGGGAGTGTGCTAATCTTTAGCTTGCAAAGGCAGTGACGGAGAGGAGTAAGGGAGACAAGGTCTCTTCAGCGAGTCTGGTAGGGTGGGAGCAGATGTGACCGTCCCCTGAAAATCACTCCTGAGCCACCAACCGAACGGTGGATTGTAAGGCTATACTACCTAGTAGACTTGGTCGGTAGCGTCAGCCGTTATCATTGACGGGGGCATGAGGGTGTGCCTTAAAAGAGCGTCCCCGCCTTAGGCGGGGGAAGTAGGGTGGTACCGCGGGCTTGGCAAGTCCCGTCCCTAGAGGGCGGGATTTTTATATATAGAGGTTTTTATGTTTCATCCGGTTGATAGTAAGGTGAATTTTCCGCAGCTTGAGGAGAATATACTCGGCTTGTGGAGAAGCAAAAATGTCTTTGAGCGGAGCGTAGAAGCTCGCCGGGGTGGTCATCGCTTCGTATTATATGAGGGACCACCTACGGCTAATGGGAGCCCAGGTATACATCATGTGCTAGCTCGTGTCTTTAAGGATGTCATACCCCGCTATAAGGCGATGAAGGGCTATTATACACCACGCATCGCTGGCTGGGATACGCATGGGTTGCCTATAGAGTTGGAGGTGGAGAAGGAGCTTGGCTTTTCCAGTAAAACAGAGATTGAGGAATATGGCATTGACCGGTTTAATGCCCGTTGTCGGGAGAGTGTCTTTGGTTACCTTAAGGAGTGGGAGGCGATGACTGAGCGCATCGCCTTCTGGGTTGACCTGAAGCATCCTTATATCACCATGGACAATAACTACATTGAGACCTGCTGGTGGGCAATAAAGCAGCTCTGGGATAGGGGACTGGTGTATCAGGGCTATAAGGTTACACCTCATTGTCCCCGGTGTGGTACCTCTCTCAGCTCTCATGAGGTTGCCCTGGGGTATCAGGATACCGATGACCCTTCAGTTTACATAAAGTTTAAAGTTTTACCATGGCCATTTATGGACTCCGCTGGACAGAAGAAGCTTTATGAGCTTTCGGGAGATAAGCCAACCTATTTACTTGCTTGGACGACCACTCCCTGGACATTACCGGGTAACACTGCCCTGGCCGTAGCTGCTGATGCTGAATACGCTGTGGTAGAGGTTGATAATGAATATCTCGTTCTGGCTTCAGCCTTGCTTGAACCAGCTGGGCTTGGCGATGCCAAGGTAGTGGAGAGGCTGGAGGGAAGAGATTTAGCCACAATAAATGGAGTAAATTATGAGCCGCTCTATAATCCTCATCAGTTTAATGTAGAACGGAAGCGTTTAGAGTTCATTAATGAAGCTGGTGCATCAGGAGCACCGCGGTTAAAATTACAGAAACCAAAAGTAAAGTTAACCTATAAAGTAATCGCTGCCGATTTTGTGTCTCTGGAGGAGGGGACTGGAATTGTCCACATGGCTCCTGCCTATGGTGAGGTTGACTTTGAAGTTGGAATGCATCCCGATTATTGCCTAGATTTTGTCCACCCTGTAGATTTGCAGGGGAAAATCACTGGAAACTATCCTTTCTCTGGTTTATTTGTTAAAGAGGCTGACCCGCTTATTTTAGATGACCTAGAGTCAAGGAGGCTGCTCTTTCGCAGTGAGACGATTCGCCATACCTATCCCTTCTGCTGGCGCTGTGAGATGCCTCTCCTCTACTATGCCAAGCAGACCTGGTATATCAGGACGACAGCGGTGAAAGATGACCTTATTGCCAGGAACGATGAGATAAACTGGCATCCGGAGCATATTAAGTATGGTCGCTTTGGTGATTGGCTGGAGAATAATGTTGACTGGGCTTTTTCCCGGGAGAGGTATTGGGGGACGCCACTTCCAATATGGCAATGTGAGTCTTGTGGCAACTACGAATGCGTGGGCAGTACGGGGGAGTTGGGGAATAGGGCTGGGTTCTCCGGGTTTAAGCAGCCTTTAGATTTGCACCGTCCCTTTGTTGATGAACTGACCTTTGATTGCTCTAAATGTAGAGCAAAGATGAGGCGGGTGCCGGAGGTGATTGATTGCTGGTTTGATTCAGGAGCCATGCCAATAGGGCAGTGGCACTATCCATTTGAGAATGATACTTTGCTCGAGGACGGGCGATTTCCCGCCGATTATATCAGTGAAGCGGTTGACCAGACCCGTGGCTGGTTTTATAGCCTTCATGCCATATCTACCTTGTTGTTTAACTGCCCCTGCTTTAAGAATGTTATCTGCCTGGGGCATATTCTTGATGCCAGGGGAGAGAAGATGAGCAAGGCTAAAGGGAATGTGGTTGAGCCATGGGCAGTAATCGATAAGTATGGGGCTGACGCTCTACGCTGGTATTTTCTTACTGCCACGCCACCGGGCAATGTGCGCCGTTTCTCTGAGGATATGGTGGCTGAGGTAACACGCCGCTTTTTATTAATCCTGTGGAATGTCTATTCCTTCTTTGTTACCTATGCTAATATAGACCACTTCACCCCTGGCTTGGAAGGGGTTTCACTGGAGCAATCTGAGCTTGATAGGTGGATTATCTCTGAGCTTAATCAGCTTATAGGTGATGTTGATACAGGGCTGGATGCTTATAATCCAACTGAGGCAGGGAGAAAGATAGAGAGCTTTGTAAATGGCTTATCTAACTGGTATGTGCGTAGGAGTCGCCGGCGATTTTGGAAGAGTGAGAATGATGCTGATAAACTGGCAGCTTATACTACACTATATGAATGTCTGGTTACGCTATCAAAACTGCTGGCTCCATTTACGCCCTTTCTGGCTGAGGAGCTATATCAAAGCCTGGTCTGTCCGGCATTTCCTGAGGCTCCAGATAGTGTGCACCTAGCCGATTTTCCGGTTGCCGATGAGGCTAAAATCTATAGGCAGTTAGCTGCTGATACACGATTAGTAATGAAAATATCAAGTCTGGGTCGGGCTGCCAGGAGTCAAGCCGGTATCAAGGTGCGCCAGCCTCTGGCTAGGGTCATGGTTAAGGTCGAGTCTAGCAAGGAAAGGGAGAGTTTGGAGAGCTTGATGCTTCAGGTGTTGGAGGAGCTTAATGTGAAAGGCTTGGAATTTGTTGACGATGTGACAGAGTTGGATAAACCAGGTTATGTAGTCAGCTCGGAGGGTGGTTATAAGGTGGCAGTTCCTATTGAGATTTCCCCCCAGTTAGCGGCTGAAGGGATGGCACGGGAGGTGGTGCGTAGGTTGCAGGCAATGCGCCGCTCTGCCGGGTTTGATATTGCTGACCATATTATTACCTATTATCAAGGGGAGGCTTATGTGAGGCAGGTAATGGAGGATTTTGCTGATTATATTAAACAAGAAACGCTGTCCCAGCAGCTTATTGAGGGGGTTCCTGGAGAGGGCGTCTTTACTGAGCGCTATAAATTAAGTGGCTATGATATATTACTGGGGGTAGAAAGACCAGGCTGACCTAGGATGGTGGGCTCTCAGCAAGTATGGCGTGAGTAGTATTTTTGATATTGCCCCGCCAGAAGATTATTTTTACCCTTTGCCCAATTTGGCTGGAGTGGATGACTTGAATTAATTCCTCAGCAGTGGTTATCTCTTTACCCGCAAAGTTAGTTATAACATCGCCTGGCTCAATTCCAGCTTTATCGGCGGGACTGCCAAGAGCCATCTCGGTGACAAAGGCTCCCTTATCTACTGCCAACTGATATCTGAGTACTACATATTGGTCTACGGTATGAAGCACTACCCCAAGCCAGGGGCGAATCACATACCCCTTCTGGACTAGTTCCTTGATTATTGGCATAGCGGCATTAATACTTATAGCGTAGCCCATACCCTCTACCCCGACCATGGCAATCTTGGCGCTGGTAATGCCAACTACCTCTTGGGACATGTTTATTAAGGCACCACCGCTGTTGCCTGGATTGATAGGGGCGTCGGTTTCAATAAGGTCATACAGCGTTTGTCCTGGTGATACCTCTATAGAAACCCCCAGGCGGCTGACCCATCCCGGTTTGGCGCTTATTCCCAACCCCAGTGGATTGCCGATAGCCACCACCGGGTCACAAACTCTTAATTTGGAGGAGTCTCCTATATTGGCTGCCGGTAGGTTCCGGGCATTTATCTTAACTACAGCTAAGTCGGTGAGCGGATCGGTTTGCATTGTCTCTACGGGAAAGGTTCTGCCGTCAGCCAGGGTTACTGTAATAGCTTTAGCCCCTTCCACCACATGACTATTGGTTACAATAATTCCATCTTCGTCAATAATCCATCCTGAGCCAGCGCCCTTCTGCTCAAATGGGCGGTTGAAAATGTCGTAGGTTATGACCTCGGTA
>JADHWY010000042.1 GCA_016783245.1 Dehalococcoidales bacterium
AAAGGGGAGAGGGTCGATAAACTTAAAGGTGCAGTTCTATAACATGTTGACCATAGTGGTCTGGCGGCAGCGGTTAACCGGTTTTTGTTATAGGAGTGAACAATATATTACAAATACTGTATCATGTAATCCGTTCCTCCTGCTCTTGAACAGTAAGAAGACGGTCGATAACCGACTCCTTTAGCTTTTCACTAGAAGTAATATCGTAGAGAGGTACTATAAAAGTCTCGGAACCTTTCAAGTTCTCGTACCAGCGTGACTGCCCGGTCTTACGCCAATCTTCCCAGGTATCGTGAGGCTTACCAATAAACCAGTACTTACACATCCAGTAACCATAGGTCTCATTTGCCTCTTTTAGTGTCATCGGCTTATCATATATAAGCCGCCCCGCACACACAAGAGGCTCATCAACCCTTGTTTCCAAGCCTGTGTTGACATCAGAAGCAAAGTGAATGCTAACAAATAGAATACGGTCTATCATTAGCTCTTCTTCCTCAGTTGCAGCTGGCATGTAAAACCGCATTGCCCAACGGGCAAACCAGCGTTGCGGTGAGTTCATTGAGTAGGATAACTCAGCCAATGCTGTGTTATGCATAGGTGCCCAACCTCGCTCTTCCATAAGCCTATCAGAATCCATAAGCAGTAGTTGTCCTTGCTTATACAACTTTGCTAGAGAATCAAACAAAGCCTTCGTCGCACTTTTCTTAGTTTCATTCATTTCTTATCACCTCGAATATATAATCAGCACCCAGAGATTTGGGAATGGCAGGCCATAAGTACTTTCTTGCAGGGATGTGATAAAATTCAGGTAAAGCAAAGTATTTAGTAATACCTTCTACACCGCGGAACGTTGTAAGTTCTTTTCTCAACAATAGTCTGAGCATATCTTCCAGCACAGCTATATTTTCCGGAATGCTTTCTTTTTCAAGGCTATGCTCCAGAATAGATGGCAGAAAGCGCCACGATGTCCAAAACATGTCACCCTCCTTATCGCGTTTACGTCTGTACTCAGCCAATGATTGTGCCAGCAAGTCCCCTGGGATTCCCATATGTTGAGTAACAAATAGGAGCGTACGTGAAGTAATATCTAATCGAGGTTTCCAGCCAAGGGTCACACAAGATACAGTATCTAGATTGTCCAACTCACGAGCCAGCTGATCGTTAGGTTCTGGGCGTTCGTCTTCTTCACTGGAAAGCCCCGAATAGTACTTAGCTTCCACCAATACCAAATGGACACGGCGCCCTTCTGTTTCAAGGCCAAGCACTACATCTGGCTCACAGGGAGTGCAGCCCAGCGATTTCAACCAAGGCCAGAAGGTATAGTGTACTTTAACTATTTTGTCTGGGATGCTAAAAGCATTGCCGTGAAATGAGTTTGCCGTATGCAGAAATGGCAGTAAGGCCTTTTCGGCTGGTAAGTATCGCATGCAGCCAAAAATATCTGAGGTCAGCAAGTCCTCCATGCGCTCAGACAGATTAGTTCCTGCTTCAGATATTTTGCCATGAATCTCAGCAATAGTCATTGGTGCTATTATACAACTGATGTCACAGTTTACAACACCTAGTACTGACACGACCTATCTTTGTCAAGAGCCTATATCACCTATTATTACTTAGCTATTTCAAAGGTGCAGTTCTATAACATCCCCATTCTGGAGGATGTGGTCTCTTTTTACCATTACCCCATCGTGCTTTCCCGAGCCCCAGATGCGGGCGTATCTCAGTTTGGCTCGGAAATCCTTGTGCACTGAGGCTGCCGCATCCTCTAGCGTGCTTCCCCGGTTGAGGATTATCGGGTCATTAAAGTCGGGCTTTCCCCCCGGCACCTTGGTATATACCCGAATAATATCAAGCACTTGATAGATTTCGAGCTTCAGCTCTTCTAAGCCTGTCCCTTCTTTGGCTGAGATGGCAGCAACGGGTAGTTTCCCCTTATACCTGTTCTTCAAAGCTATGTAATTTTGGCTGGCATTATCCAGGTCTATTTTGTTGCCAATGATTAGCGCCTTGCCCTTATCTGCCCCGATTTCTACTCTCATATTTTCCAGTTGTGTTGTGATGGCTTCCATCTGGTCCTGTGGGGCATCAGCTAAATCCACCATAATCAGTAGGGCATCAGCTCGTCTCAGCATGGGTGGTAGCCAGAAGTCGATAGATTGTGGCACCAGGGGTGGGGTATCAATTAACTGTATTTGTATATTCTCATACTCCATCATCCCCGGGGTGGCGTTTCGGGTGGTAAAGGGGTATTCGGCTACAGTCGGGGAGGCATTGGTGATGCTGGAAACAAGCTGAGATTTGCCGGCATTGGGCAAGCCAATTACCACTACCTGGGCTGCCCCCTCCTTCTCAATAATCATCGATGCTCTCTGAGTACCACTCTTCTTGGCAGCTAGCTGGGTCAGCTTGGCAATTCTGCTTCTTAGCTCAGCACGGAGGTGGTCGGTCCCCTTGTGCTTGGGCATAATAGCCAGCATTTCCTCAAGGGCGGCTATCTTTTCTGCCGGATTCTTCGCCGACCGGAAACTCTTTTCTGCCTCAAAGTATTGTGGTGGTAAGTTAGCTGGCATTTCCTCTCACAGATACCCCTTTATTTTCTTGGCCAGGCTCTCGGTCATGCCCCTGGCGGCAGCTAATTCCTCAACGGGAGCCTCCTGGATGGCTTTAACTGAGCCGAACTGCCTCAGCAGAGCTCGCTTACGCTTGGGCCCGATTCCAGGGATAGTATCCAGAACTGAGGCAAAGGTTTCCCTTTTGTGTATTCTTTGGTGATAGCCCAGGGCGAAACGGTGCGCCTCATCTCTGAGGCGCTGAAGTAACTGGAGACCGGAGCAAGACTTGGGTAGAATGATAGACTCTGTCTTTTGGGGGATAAAAATCTCCTCATTCTCCTTGGCTAAACTGGCGGTGGGCACAAAGCTAGCCCCCATTTCCTGCATTGCTGCTCGGGCAGCGTTAAGCTGCCCCTTGCCGCCATCAATGAGGACGAGGTCGGGCAGGATTGCCCAGGTATCTGAGGCAGAGGCATCGCCAGCTCGCTTGAATCGTCGCCTGAGCACCTCTTGGAGCATGGCATAGTCGTTAGCAGCGGACACTGTTTTAATTCTGAAGCGCCTGTAGTGAGAGGGCTTTGGTCTTCCCTTGTCAAAGACCACCATACTGCCTACCGCTGCCATTCCCTGGATATTGGAGATGTCATAGCCTTCTATGCGGGAGGGCAACCGGGGTAGCCGGAGCTCTCTTTTTATTTCCTCTAATGCCGCTGATAGTGCTTTTGGCGAAGCTAGCTGTTTAATCTTTAGTTGCTCTAAGCCTTGTTGAGCGTTTTCAGCAACAATCTTCACCAGTTGTTTTTTATTTCCCCGGCATGGCACTTGAATATTGACCTTGCCCCCCTTTTTATTTTGAAGCCAGTTCTGAATCATAGCCATATCTTCCACCGAGTGCTGGAGCAGCAATAATGGGGGGATGTGGGGGCTAGAATCGTAAAACTGCTTGATAAAACTGGTCATGATTTGGCTTGGCTCTTCATATCGAGTCCCCTGTAATAAAAAGCTCTCTCGACCAATCAGCTTACTGCTGCGGATAAAGAAGACCTGGACACAGGCCTGGTCTTTATCACCAGCGAAGGCAATAACATCCTGTTCCCCTTTCACTGTAGTGGCGATTCTTTGCCCTTCAACAACCCTGTCCACAGCTTGGATTTGGTCTCTAAACATGGCGGCCCTCTCAAAGTCTAAAACTTCGGCAGCCTTGTTCATCTTGCTCTCAAGCTCTTGAACCACCATTTCCTGCTTCCCTTCAAGGAAAAGGATTACCTGCTTTATTACCTCGGCGTATTCCTCCCTACTCACCGCCCCAATACAGGGAGCAAGACAATGCCCGATGTGATACTCAAGGCATGGTCGTAAGTCAGTGCCGGTGATGGACCTAGAGCAGGAGCGAAAGGGGAAAATCCCTTTTATTAGCTTCAGGGTTTGGCGCACTGATTTGGCGCTGGCAAAGGGACCAAAGTAACGCCCCCCATTCTCTTCCAGGCGCCGGGTGATATGTACCCTGGGCCAATCCTCATTGAGGTCTATCTTGAGGTAGGGGAAGGTCTTATCATCTTTAAGCCGAACATTGTAACGAGGGTGGTGTCTCTTTATCAGGTTTAACTCAAGGATGAGAGCCTCCTGTTCTGAAGTGGTAACAAAGTAGTCAAGGTCATCGACTCTGCTTACCATCCGTTGTAGTTTTGGCGTTAGCTTTTGCCCGGCGCCAAAATATGACCCTACCCGATGACGCAGGTTAGCTCCCTTACCAACATATAATATATTTCCTTCGGCATCTTTCATTAGGTAGACGCCGGGGCTGGTTGGCAGCCCTCTTAGTTGCTCGGTTACAAGATTGCTGGTCAAGTCTATCCCCTTTAAGCACCCTTAAATCCATTTTAGCATAGCCTAGGCAAAGGGCAAAGCGTATATAAGGTGTTGAAAAAGAAATATAAAGGTGGTATAGTATAAGCGGAAATGCGCATATAAGCCAGGAGGGAGCCATGCGAGAATTAGTGAAAGCGTTTAAAGCCTTATCCGATGAGACCAGGCTCAGGATATTGAGCCTCCTGATGGAAAGGGGGTGCTGTGTCTGTGAGGTGATGCAGGCACTGGACATTTCCCAGACCCGAGCCTCTCGCAACCTAAGTGCCCTTTACGATGCCGGTTTCCTCAAGCTGAGGAAAGACGGACTCTGGTCATTGTATTCGATAGATAGAGATGGGATGGAGAAATACTTTTCTAACCTGGTTGACGCAGTGAGAAAAGCGCTAGAAGGTAACAAGGTGGTGGATATGGACAGGGAGCGATTGAGGGAAGCAGAGCGAGTAGGGCCGGGTTGTGTAACTCGGATGAGAAAATAGGTTTTTTTGTCTTGTAAGTATGCAAAGATGCGCATCTAGGGAAGGAGTGCTGTGATTGTTGATGTCCTGATTGCCGGGCTTAGTGCCCTCAAGGAATACATTGCCCTACACGTCCTTACCTGTCTCATTCCCGCCTTTCTTCTAGCTGGTGGGATAGTAACCTTCGTTTCGCGAGAAGCTATTATCGGCTATCTTGGTGCCGCAGCCCGAAAGTTGTCCTCCTTCGGCATCGCTGCTGGTGGTAGCTTCTTTGTTGCCGCCTGTTCCTGTACCGTCATCCCGGTATCAAGCGGTATTTATAGGGCTGGCGCCGGTATCGGAGCTGCCTTCATACTACTCTGGGTGGCTCCTGCCGCTAACATCCTGGCTCTGGTCTACACTGGCTCAATCCTCGGTGCTCAGATGGTTATCGCTAGGCTGGTAGGCGCCCTGCTTATGTGCTTTGTCGTCGGCTTTATTATGACCTACGCCTTTTATCGGGAAGAGAAAAACCGCGTTTCAACCATCCAGATGAGCGGTCGGCAGTTGATGACCGGGAAGGGTGTAATCCTGCTCCTGCTGTTGGTAGCTTGGCTCTTGGCACCGAACTATTTAGTAATTCATGGACCATATTGGCAAAAGGTGGTGGTCTGGGCAACAGGACTGGTGGTAGTAGCCGTCTACGCCTGGAAGACCATCGATAAGGAGAAGATTAGAGCTTGGCTTAGCGAGACATGGTGGTTTGTGCGTATAATCTTTCCCCTGCTACTGGCCGGAGTTTTCATAGTGGGGATTATCGGTGCTCTTCTACCGCAGGAGTGGATTGAGACCTGGCTCGGTGGTGCCGGTTTGCGCCAGTCATTTTTAGCCACCATGATTGGAGCCGTTACCTACTTCGCCACGATGACCGAAGCGCCCTTCGTGGATACGCTGATGAATCTGGGCATGGGTAAGGGACCAGCCCTAGCCCTGCTTCTAACCGGGCCGGGAATTAGCCTGCCTAACTGGCTGGCTATTGCCAGGGTTTTTGGGATGAAGAAAGCATTAGTCTACATTCCGACCATTATAGTGCTGGGGACGCTGGTAGGATGGGTGGCTGGATTTATTTTAGGCTGATATGAGTAGTATTTAAGGAGGTGTTACACAAAATGATGATTGAGGTTTGTGGACCGGGTTGCCCCAGATGTCAGGCAACAGGGAAGAATGTGCTGCAAGCGCTGAAAGAGCTGGGAATGGAATTGGGTGAAGAGGCGATGGTTGTAGAGATTAAGGATATAAAACAGATTGGTGACAGAGGGGTGATAATGACACCGGCTGTGGTCATCGATGGAGTAAAGGTATGTGAGGGCAGAATTCCTAACCCTCAGGAGGTAAGGGAGTGGCTTGAGGAGAGGAGATAAGCAGGAGAGAATACGTTAAGAAGGTAGAGCAAAGGAAATTATATGACCATCCTGGCTAAAGTGAAGATATGGAGCTCGTTTTTGCTTATTATCCTGGTAGCTGGCATGCTCTGTGCTTGTGGAAGTCCTGCTCCTGAAGTGCCTCCGACTTCAGGAGCGTCTTCCATTCCGGCTGACAGGGTCGAGGTTGTCTACTTTTACCGTGCACAGCGCTGCTATTCTTGTATCTACGCTGAGGAGGGGACGCGTTATACCGTGGAAACTTACTTTAAGGATGAGCTAGCTAGTGGCAAGGTAATTTTTAAAGCGGTCAATGTAGAGGATAAAGAGAATGCTACCATTGCCAAGAAATACGGCGCTTTTACATCTTCCCTGTTTATCAACACGATAAGAGATGGCACTGACCATATCGAACAGGTGAGTGAAATCTGGTTTGTCTTGGGCAACGACGAGGCGTTTGTTGAGGTAGTGAAGAGTGAAATCGAGAAAAGCCTCAAGGGAGAAAGATAATGGATTTAGGCAGTATAGTGCATCAGCTCTCTGAGAGCCTTAATATCCCAGTGCTCTCAGCACTGTTCCTGGGGTTACTAGCTGCCATTAGCCCCTGTCCTATGGCTACTAACATTGCTGCCATAGCATATGTTAGCCGCAGAGTAACAGAGCGCAAGTACGCTGTTATGACTGGAACACTCTATACACTGGGCCGCATGTTTTCCTATTCCGTCCTTGGTATCCTGCTCATTGTGGCTGGCTTTGAAATCCCTGGAGTCGCTTCATTTCTTCAGGATTTTGGCGAGCGAATCTTAGGGCCACTTCTGATAGTGGTAGGACTAATAATGCTAAGCATCAACAGGTTTTCTTTCGGCCTGGGAGGTGGAAAGCTATCTTCAATAGGTGTAAAGGTTGCTGACTGGGGCATGGTTGGTGGCTTTCTGTTAGGCGCACTTTTCGCTCTAGCCTTTTGTCCTTATAGTGCTGTTCTATTCTTTGGAGTATTGATACCTTTAGCGCTTAAATCTACCGGCGGTGTAGCCCTGCCTGCGGTGTTTGCCATTGGCACCGGGCTCCCTGTTTTAGTATTTGGCACTCTTCTATCCGCTGGGGTAGCTAGGGTTTCCACCTGGCTCAACGCAGTCACCCGCGCTGAGAAAGTCATTCGCATAGTAGTTTCTATTATTTTTATAGGGGTGGGGATATACTATGTGGTGCTCTGGATACAGAGTTGAGTCGGCTGTCCAGAGGTAAGGAAGTGGATTGGGGAGAAGAAATAAGCCTGAAGGAGGAGAAGGGGAATGGTTGAAAAGTGTCTTTGTGAAGCAGGGGAGGTGTTAATCTTCCCCTGTTCAGGAGGCTCTAACTGCGGGCAGATTGCCAATCAGGCAGCAGTTCAGCTCACAGAAGAGGGCATCGGAAAAATATACTGTCTGGCTGGAATTGGTGCCCATGATAGTGTGATGATTGAGACAGCTAAGGCTGCTAAAAGAGTGGTAGCCATTGACGGCTGTTCTACAGCATGTGCCAAGAGAACCTTGGAGCATGCAGGGCTCCTGGTAACCGACTACCTTGATGTTAACGAGGAGGGGGTTGAGAAAGTCCATGACTTCAAACTTTCTCTTGAGGACATTTCTTCAATTGCAGGCAAAGTGAGGGAAAGGCTTGTCAGGCAATAATTCCAGGATAAAGGTGATGCTTGAAATCCGAAGGACAGCCATCGCTCTTGATGAAGAAGAGCTACTAGAGCTGGAGCGGGTCATAACGGACAAGGATGAGAAGGGAGCACTCAGCTTCCTGAAAAAGTCCGTCTATGACCGCATAGTTCAT
>JADHWY010000043.1 GCA_016783245.1 Dehalococcoidales bacterium
CATACCCTTGCCACCACTGAATTTCAGAAAGACCATCCAGTTGTGACCAGCCACTGCTGCCAATGCAGTGAGCAGAATAAAGGGCAGGGAAACATCCAGCAGCCATTGGGCTATAGCTACCGCTGCTGCTCCCTTACCCACATCAGCAATGCCTGCCGCCAAAGCAGGTACAGCCCCCACCTCTCGGTAGACATTCAAGCCGCCCACATTACCCCCACCCAACTGGCGAACATCTTTGCCCGTAGCCACACGGGTGGCAATATAGGCTGATGGAATAGAACCCAGTAGATAGCCAAGAACTACGGCTATAATCCCATTAATCATCAATCCTCCTTATAAAAAGCAAGACCTAAGGTTCCAGTGCCAGTAGCATAACCCATCACCGGGCTAAACCCGGTAATCCAGAGTTCAGCGCAATTGAATTCAGACGAGATTCGCTCCTTTAGCCTCTCAGCTTCTTCTAGAGCATAAGCATGCATCACCGCCACATGAACCAGATTCTGCCCCACCTTATCTCTCATTATCTTGAGAAGCTTTTCTATACCCTGCTCCCGGCTTCTCACCGCGCCTATAAAACGAACTAACCCTGAGGAACTGGTAAGAATTGGTTTGATATTAAGCATAGACCCAGCCTGAGCAGCTATCTTAGGTATACGACCGGTGCGGTAAACATGACGAATGGTATCCAAGAAGGCGAGGAAGGTAACCTTGTCTCTCATCTCTTCGGCTGCTTTAACCACCTCAGCCAGGCTCTTGCCTCCCTCTGCTGCCCGAGCCGCAGCTAGGGCAACAAAGCCCTCAGCGGCAGTAACCGTCTGAGAATCCAACACCTCTATGGAGGTCTGGGGAAGTTCAACCTTGGCTCGTTCCTTAGCTTCTAGGGCTGATTGGTAGGCTACACTGAGCTTAGCCGAGAGAGTAACACACAGGATGCTCTTCGCTTGCTTGCTTGCCTCACGGTAGGCTTCGAGGCAATCTCCAGGATTGATACCAGACGTCTTAAAAGACTCAGGGTCTTTTAAGAATAGCTCATACGCCTCATCAGGGGTTATGTCCACCCAATCCTTATAAACCCTGTCCCCAAAGTATAAGCTAATGGGTGCAATCTTAATCCCATACTGCTCCACCAATTCCCTGGTGAGGCAAGCTATGCTGTCAGCGACAATAGCTACCTTTCGCTTCATAGCCTTAAGCTTCTGATTGTTGCCCAGTATGTCTTATCGTTCGTTCCACCAATGCCGGGCTTAGCAGAAGAACCAGCATTACTACAATTAGAATCAAAAAGGCAGGCACACTAAGCCTACCATCGGTATAATAGGCAACCATGGTTAAAGTTATGAGTCCCGACATAACCAGGACCGATACCTTTAACCAACGCTTTCTCAAACGAATGAATGTAGCCACAGCTACCGCTAAAGCTAGAAAACTCAATCCAATCCAGGGGGCAAAATCCTGGATGCGCTGAAGCCAATACTCCGGGAATTTATCAACCGGCTCAACAGCCAAGAACCAACCGATGATAGTTGGCAGCGGAAGCAGCATCAGCGAGCTATATAACCAATCCCTCTTTATGGTTTGAACTGTGATGGAGTATAACAGCCATAATGCCAGCGGGATATAGAGGAGTATTGCCACCCAAGACCATCCCTCAGGCAGATAAAGTAGCAGGAGACCAGCAACTCCCACCGGCACTAAAGAGCAACTCAGCCAGGGGAAAAGCCAGGCTGGTTTACCACGCCACCAGCCATAGACTGCCATACCAAGAACCAGCACCAGCATACCCAATAGCCAAGCAATACCCCGCCACCAGTTCAGAACAAATAACAGACCAAAAAGCAGGTGGGGCATGGCGGCTAATAGCGCCTGCCTCCAGGTCCCCTGACTATGAGCTTCATATATCTGACGGGCTACCGCCTTAGCCGAGCCCAAAAGCTTCACACAGGTATTAGCTGCTTCCTCTTCTGATAGCCCAGCTTTCTTCAGCTCCTGGAGCTCGTCCTCAATATGCGTCTCTAGCTCGTGGATAACCTCCCTCTCCAAGAAGCGGTCAAGCCTCAGATTCTCTCTCACGCTATCCAGGTAATGACTCAGGACAGTTGTCACTTCTTCCGCCTCATACTACTCAGGCACGGGCTGAATAATTAGGTTCATGGCAACCAGAAAATCCTGCCACTGGCTTCTCTTCTCTACTAGGCTTAAGAGACCTTTATTGGTAATATGATAATACTTGCGCTGCTGACCACTAGGTAGCGTCTGCCATTCACCTCGGATTAAGCCCACTCTTTCCAAACGATGAAGGGCAGGATAAAGAGTGCCCTCCTTAAATTTAAAGTAGCCCTGGCTCCTTCTCTCAAGCTCCTTGATAATCTGGTAACCATACATCGGCTGCTGACCTATTAAGCAAAGAAGCAGGGAATCAGTGCTGCCTTTCATTAACTCTCGTCTTTGTGCCACTTATTACCTCGCTGAAAATAATACCTAGTCTATCTATGTATAATATAACATACACTGCTATAAATTGCAAGGGTTTGAAGTTAGGCATCAAATTAAAAAGAGGAAAACTTTCCTTATGTGCGGAATTGACCAAAAATTAAGGTGGCATTAGTGCTACCAAAGCCAAAGGAGTTAGAAAGGGCTACCTTTACCTCGGCTTGTCTAGCCACATTGGGCACATAGTCAAGGTCACACTCCGGGTCTGGAGTCTCATAATTGATGGTAGGCGGGATAATACCCTGGTTAATAGTCAAGAGGCAGAATATCGCCTCCACTGCCCCAGCAGCACCCCATAAATGACCTATCATCGATTTGTTACTACTCACAGGTATTCCACTGCTCTGCCCCTGAAAGACACTCTTTATCGCCCGAGTTTCAGATAAGTCATTTAGCACTGTTGATGTGCCATGGGCATTAATATAACCAACCTTATCAATAGAAATGCCGGCATCGTTAAGCGCCATTTTCATACAGCTAGCTGCACCTATACCATCAGGGTCTGGAGCGGTTATATGATAGGCATCGCTATTAAAGCCGTAGCCCAATACCTCAGCATAAATCCTGGCTCCCCTATTTAGGGCAAACTCCAACTCCTCCAAGATGACCGTCCCCGCTCCCTCACCAATGATGAAGCCATCACGGTCCCTATCAAACGGGCGGCTAGCCCTCTCTGGCTCCTCGTTTCTGGTAGTCATGACCTTTATTACATCCAGTCCAGCAAATATAACCGGTCTGATAGCTGCCTCAGCCCCACCGGCAATCATGGCATCAGCCTCACCCCGCTGGATAACCCTAAAGGCATCTCCAATAGCATGTGTCCCTGAGGCACAGGCGGTTACCGAGCACATATTCGCTCCCCTAGCCCCAAATTGAATAGCAACTTGTCCTGGTGCCATATTAGCCAAGAAACCGGGTATAAAAAAGGGGGAAATCTGATGGCGAGCACCCTGAAGCAGTAGTTGATGGTTCTTCTCTAAACTTTCAATTCCACCCATGGCAGTCCCCACCGATACCCCCACCCTCCCACTATTACTGGCATTTATGGTCAGCCCAGAATCCTCTATCGCCATCCGAGTTGCAGCTAGAGCAAAATAGATAAAACGGTCTCCCCTTCTTGCCAGTTTCCTGTCTATAAAATCCAATGGATTAAACCCGTTGACTTCACCAGCAATCCTGGTTCGAAAATCGCTAGCATCAAACCCGGTAATCACACTGATACCCGATTTACCCTGGCATAAAGACTGCCAGCTTTTCTCCACCCCTACCCCTAAAGGGGTTATCATCCCCACTCCAGTTATCACTACCCTTCTCTTCATCTGTATTTCTCCACCCGCAAACTAAACCGAGCCTACTTAAGCTCTTCCTTATCAATTCTGCCATCAGTAGTCTTGGGTAAGGAACCCATAAAGCCGATTTGCCTGGGCACTTTGTAATCAGCCAAATGTTCTCGGCAGAAGTGCTTAATCTCCTGCTCTGTAGCTATTTCCCCTACCTTCAATCTGATGACAGCTTTAGGTACCTCACCCCGCACTTTATCAGAAATGCCTACTACCGCTGCCTCAGCCACCTTAGGATGGGAATGTAATACCTCCTCAATATCGCTGGGATAGATATTCTGTCCCTTGGCGATAATCACATCCTTCTTCCTGCCTGCTGACAGAAATACCTGGCCATCCTCATCAACCTTACCCATATCGCCAGTATGAAGCCAGCCATTCTTTATTGCCTCAGCGGTAGCCTGAGGATTGTTATAATACCCCTTCATTATTGGTCCCCGAACAATTATCTCACCCACCTCGTTCGGTGGCAGTTCCCTATCATTATCGTCAACTATCTTTAGTTCCCACCCGGGTAAGACCTTCCCCACTGAGCCCGGTTTTCCCGCCCCATCAAGGGGCTGGCAGGTAACATGAGCTGAAGATTCGGTCATACCCCAGAAATTAACCACAGGCACGCCCAAATGTTGCCTGAGTTTCTGCAGAATGTCGGCCGGCATAGCTGCCCCGGCTGTGCCCCACAGGCGCATAGAGGAGAGGTCGTGCTTTATCCCCTCCGCCTCAACAGCGTTAACTATCAGGGCATGAACAAAGGGCACCGCCATGAACATGGTAGCCCTCTCCTTCTCAATAATCTCTAGAAGCTTATCAATAGATAACCCGGGCAACATTACCACTGTGCTACCCTTAGCGATTGACGTCAGCGTTATTACCACCAGGCCAAAAGCGTGATGCATCGGCAAAGCAAACAGCACCACTATATCCTTATCAGTCTGCTGAAACCCATCACCTGATATGGCTGCCTCCCTGACCAGGGCTTGATGGGACAACATAACCCCTCTAGGATGAAAGCTAGGCCCTGAAGAATAAGCAATATGGACTATATCTTCAGGCTCTAACCCAACTGCCACCGGTCGTGCCGGACTGGTAGCCATAACCTCCTGATAGCTGAGAAACTGCCCCCCATACTCGGAACTCAGGTCTATGACCTGTTCTATAGATTTAAACCTGGGTAAGACAGGAACCAACGGTTCCAGAAAGGGGCTTTCCGTTACCAGAACCTTTGGTTGAGAGTCACCACATAGAGAGGTCAACTCAGTAAGCTTATACTTGGTATCCAGGAGAACAGCTATGCCACCAGCTTTAACTACCCCGAAGTAGGTAGTGACAAATTCCGGGCTATTGGACAATAACATAGCTACTCGGTCGCCTTTCCTTACTCCCATTCCTACCAAGGCATTGGCTACCTTATTTGAGGTTTCATCCAACTGGGCATAGGATAATCTCTGGTCACCCATAGTAACAGCTATCTTCCCCCCGAACCGCTTTGTTGACTGTTCCAACATCAGCTTTAGGTTCATTTTACGATGTCTCCTCCAATATCAATCTGGCATCCACAGCTATAGCACCATCGCTGTAGGCAATAATGGGGTTGAGGTCAAGTTCCTTCACCTCAGGATTTTGCTCCACAAAATCAGAGACCTTGATTAGCAATTCCTCTAGATGGGACACACCCACCGCTTCCTGACCCCTATAACCTTCCAACAAAGGATAGCCCTTTATCTCCCTTATCATCTCAGCAGCATCCCTTTTAACTAACGGAACAATCCTGAAGGAGACATCTTTAAGAACCTCTACCAGAATTCCCCCCAGACCGAACATAAGCACGGGACCAAACTGGGCGTCCTTTGACATGCCAATAATCACCTCTACACCAGGGCGAGCCATCTTCTGCACTGCTACCCCCTGAATCCTCGCCTTGGGATGCTTTTGCCTAATAGCTCCCAAAATGTCTTCATAGGCTTTGCCTACCTGCTTCGCTGTCTTCAAACCTAGCTTAACCCCCCCAGCATCGCTCTTATGCACAATATCTGGTGAGGCTACCTTCAATCCTACAGGGAAGCCAAACTGCCGGCTTATAGAGATTGCCTCCTCCCTGGATATGGCGAGCTTGGTATCAATAATGTTTATCCCCGCCTGCTTAAGAACTTCCTTAGACTCTATCTCGGTCAACACCACCCTGCCCTCACTCCTAGCCCTATCTATTATCTGCTGCTTGGTCACCAAGACCACCCTCCTATACTGGAACTCAAGTTAAATCAGTGTAGCAGATTTTACTACCTTTGCAAAGCAACCAAAAACTATTGACAAATAGATATTCTGTGCTATAGTATTTGCATCTTAACATTTAGCTTATTGTTGCTTAATATTTACTATAACTATTTTCCTTCTACTTAGCTTGAGGAGATAATGTAATAATCGCTAGGTAAGGGAGGTGCGAAATGAGTAATTAAATGTAGTTATTCACCTACTCTATTAATAGGAGGTAAATACTAATGCAACAAGAACAGAAGTGGATGGACCCAACCCCAGCCTCTTTACTCCTCGTCTTTTGCATCACCCTGACCTTGTGGGCCGTTTTCACCGGAATGATAGGTATGAACGCGATGCCTGTTATTGGAAGCTACTTTTTGACATTTGGTGTATTATGGCTTATGGCGGCAGCGATATGTTTTCGGATGGGAGACCTGCTGGGTGGCGCCATCAACGGTGTATTCGGCATAACTCTTGGTCTAGCCAGCGGAACAAGCTTGCTCCTGGGGACCTACTTTACGACACAAGGAGCGACACTTGACGCCAGAGCAGATGGCTACTTCCTTCTTTTCACCGGCATAATCTTCTTAATCTTCACTCTTTGCGCTGGTAAAAGGCTCGGGCTTATCTTTTGGCTATTACTATCTCTCGGTGTTGGCTTTATACTTCTAGGGCTAGGTATGGCAGGAATTCTAGGTCTTTGGGCATTCCCGATTGGGGGATGGCTAATGCTTGTCGGTGGACTTATTAGTCTATACACCGGCGGCTCTATGATAATTAATTTCTCCTTTGGCAGACCGGTATTGCCCCTGGGCGGACCAATGTATTAGGGATACGTTCTAAGTTCACCAGGACAGAGCTTGTTAACCTATCTCGGCAGAAGGAGGCTAGTATGTGTTTGCTATGTTATAGAGGTGGCCCCTTTGGGGCCGAGATAGGTTAGATAATACATCAGTTCTATAACTTAGAAGGAGGGGAAAATGGCAAAATTTGAGAGAGGAATGTTCTTTCTTGACCAAAAGGATATGCCAACTCGTTGGTATAACATCCAGGCCGATTTACCTGAGCCCCTGCCACCAGTTTTGCACCCAGCCACAGGAAAGCCAGTAACCCCTGATGACCTGGCTCCTCTATTTCCCATGGCGCTTATTATGCAGGAGGTCAGCACTGAGCGCTGGATTGACATCCCTGAGGAGCTGCAGGCTGTCTATCGCACCTGGAGACCAACCGTGCTGCATCGGGCATATCGGCTGGAGAAAGCCTTGGACACGCCAGCCAAGATTTTCTATAAATATGAAGGCACCAACCAGGCTGGTAGCCACAAGCCTAACACCGCTACCGCTCAGTGCTACTATAACGCGAAGGAAGGCGTCAAACGCATAACCACCGAAACCGGCGCCGGGCAGTGGGGTAGCGCCCTGGCTCTGGCTGGTGCATTCTTCGGCGTTGAGATTATGGTCTATATGGTCAGGATTAGCTATGACCAGAAGCCATATCGCCGCATCGCCATGGAGACCTGGGGGGCAAGATGTATCCCCAGCCCCAGCCCAGAGACCCCTGCAGGGCGAGATATGCTGGCAAAATGGCCTGATTGTCCCGGCAGCTTGGGACTAGCTATTAGTGAGGCAGTACAGGATTGCATATCTCGTGATGATACCCACTACTCCCTGGGCAGTGTGCTCAACCATGTCCTGCTTCACCAGACCATCCAAGGGGAAGAGTGCCGGAAACAAATGGAGATGGCAGATGCCTACCCTGATATTATCGTCGGCAACATTGGCGGCGGCTCAAACTACGGCGGGCAATTCCTGCCCTGGATTCGGGATAAGATTAGTGGGAAGAGTCCAAAGATGCGCGTCATCTGCGTTGAGCCGGAAAGCTGCCCTACCATGACCAAGGGACTATATGCCTATGACTTTGGCGACAACGTCGGGCTGACCCCTCTGCT
>JADHWY010000044.1 GCA_016783245.1 Dehalococcoidales bacterium
GGAAAGCGCCTATTAGCTGACCATGGACGATAACTCCAGGCAAACCCCGGCTCTGGGCAAAATCCTTGTCATAATGAATGGGCAAATAATCACCTACTGCCCCAGCCCACATCACCAACTGCCGGGTGGTCGGCTGCTTGACCAGGGGGGTGATTTCACTGCCCACAGTAATATCTTCGTAGTAAAGCTGCTCAGTCATACTAATAGCCGATAACCATCTGGCGGCACTTGGCTACCAACTCTTGCCTCTGGTTTTTATAGGTGCTATCGAAGGTCATAAATGCCATCTTGCCCATCTTACCTTGACGCTCACGAACATTACTGATTTTGAACACAGCAGTTATTACATCGCCCAGCCTGACGGGCTGATAGCACTCAAGCTCAGTCCCACCCATAAGCAGCGTCCCAAAGGAAGCCAGGGCCATTACATCCTCCACAAATTGTTCAAAGCCTATAGCCAAAATAAAGGTTGGGGGGGCAATAATGCCTCCATAATGGCTCGCCCTGGCGTATTCCTCATCCTGCCACAGGGGGTTGGGGTCGCCTACGGCTCGGGCAAACCGCCGTATCATCCCCTTCTCAATCTCATATATCCTAGGCTCCCACTCCACTCCAACCTTACTCCTCAGCCCCTCTATGCCCGATGAACCCTCAACCATATCAAAAAGTTTACCTTGGCTCAGCTAGCTATGTCAAGGAAGCCAAAGCCCTACACTGAGCTAGTTCAGATAGATAGGTGACATCTCGGGTAGTTTTTCTGTCATTGCGAGCCGGAGGCGTGGCAATCTCGGTGGTGGGGTATTCCTTGAGATTACTTCGGGGCTAATGCCCCTCTTTTTAATACCTTCCCCCCTCCTTTAAAGGAGCAGATACCAAAGAGAGTCCAAGAGAGGCGAAGCCTCTCTTATATAATAAGTCCCCCCTTCCCCTCTAGGGGAAGGGGGGTCAGGAGGGATGGGGTCAATGCCGCGGAGAAACGAAACATGATAATCTGCGTCACCAATCTATTTGAACTAGCTCAGGAAGCCAAAGCCTTGCCCTTGACGACCGACCCAAAGCTAGGCTACAGTTAACTCAAGTAGCAAGGAGTAACTATGAGCCTAGCCGATAGATGGGCTGAAACTATATACCGGATAGCCACCACTGAAAATAAGCTAAAGATTATAATGACACCGGTAGGGGTAATCTTTTGGTTTGGCTTAAGTGCACTCTTTGTTTTTGCTTCATTGTGGCTAGATAAGCTTTCGCCAATACAACTATCCCTTGCAGCACCTACCAATATATTTGTATCTGTGCCAGTGATGATAATTGGGACTGCATTAGCTCTGTGGACAGCTTACACCTTTATTAAAGCCAGAGGTAGCCCGGTTCCCATCAACCCACCCCAAAAGCTGGTAACTACCGGACTATACTCCCGGCTCAGAAATCCAATGCTTCTTGGCTGGATTACCTTGCTATTCGGCGTAGGAATATTGCTCAATTCAATCTCTCTCATTTTTATCTTTACCCCGCTCTTCACTGCGATAAACATCCTCTACCTCAGAACTATTGAGGAAAAGGAGATGGAGAAGAAATTCGGCAAGGAATACCTTAAATACAAGAAAAGCGTCCCTATGTTTATTCCCAGGTTTGGTAAGCGAAAATAGTATGGCAATATAATCCAGTTAAAACATCCACCCCACAAATCCCAAATAAAATATGTTAGTATGTTATCATAATCACACCACCTGAAAGGAGAAAGAGATGAATGGTGACTTTGCTATCCAGACCTTCAACCTGACCAAAACCTTTAATGGTCTGGTGGCAGTAGATGGTATTGACCTCAATATCAAAAAGGGCGAGCTATTTGCCCTGCTTGGTCCTAATGGCGCTGGCAAAACTACTACCATCAATATGCTGTGCTGCCTGCTCAAACCAACCAGCGGCACCGCCCAAATAATGGGCTACGATATTAACCGACAGCCGTTCAAGATTAAGGAAATCATTGGCGTATCACCCCAGGAAACAGCTATCTCCGAGCGCCTCAATCCTCAGGAAAACCTCAATCTCATAGGTGAGCTTCACGGCATGAATCCCAGAGAGCTAAAGAGCCGGTCACAACAGCTATTGGAGACAATGGGGCTTGCCGATAGGGCTAAAGACCAGGTGAGAAAGTTCTCCGGTGGTATGAAGCGAAGGCTCAGTATAATGATGGCGCTAGTCCATAATCCTGAGATACTGTTCCTTGATGAGCCAACACTTGGTCTTGACCCTCAAGCCAGAAGGGTAATGTGGGAATATATTGCCCGCCTAAAGGAAGATAAAACCATCCTCCTCACCACCCACTATATGGATGAGGCAGATTTCCTTGCCGACCGCATAAGCATCATAGACGAGGGTAAGATTGTCGCTCTGGGAACCAGCGCCGAACTCAAAACAAGCATGTTGGAAAAGCATACCATGATTATCTCTGTCCAGAACCTCACCCAGCAAGTTATAAAGGAAATGAGAGCTAGATATGCTGAGGTAGAGATAACCAATGGCACTATGACCATCAGTGCTCAAAAGCTCGACTTCAAGGAAATTGTTGACCTCCTGCACACATCCGGGGCTACAGTTCGCTCTGCCTATATCAAAGAGCCAACCCTTGAGGATGTCTTCCTCCACATAACCGGAAAGGAATTAAGGGAATGAGATTCTGGGAAATAGGCAAAAGGAACCTGAAAGAGCTCTATCGAGACCCAGTAGCCCTGGCATTTCTCCTCGGGATGCCCCTCGTTTTCATTTTGATTTTCAGCTTCGCTTTCGGAGGACAGGCCACCCGCCCCCTCTCTATCGGGATAGTCGACGAAGACCAGAGCCAAATATCAACCGCCTTTGTCAATTGCCTGGAAAGCATCCCCGCCCTTGAGGTAGCTCCTCCCATATACCACAGCCAATCTCAAGCTGAAGAAGAGCTGGACACCGGCGAATTATCAATCTATCTGCTCATCCCCCGTGGATTTGGTGAGGCAGTAGAGCATCGTCAAGCCATCGATTTGGAGCTAGCCTACAACGAAGCCGACCCTATGCTCCCCCAGCGGGCTGTGCCTGTGATTAGAGCCGTTGCCCTTGAATTTCTAAACATTCCCATCCCTTTGAACATTGAATTAAGGGAGACGGAAGTGGAGATAAAAGATGAATATATCAATTACCTGATACCCGGGATGGCTGTCTTCGGACTAATGATTCTAATACCATCAGTGGGAGGCATCATGGTAAGGGATAGAGCCAAGGGATTCCTATCTCGGTTGATGACCACTCCGGCAAGACCCTCGGACTTTATCTTCGGCTACAGCTTGCCCTTTGTCCCGGTAATCGTCGTCTCTGTAGCCATCTATCTTGGAGTGGGAGTTCTGATGGGTCTGAGTATAATTGGCAACCTTGGCTTAGCTTTTCTTATTCTGTTCATCATCGGAATTTGCTGCCTGGGAATCGGCATGCTCCTTGGCACCCTCGCCAAAAGCGAAGAGCAGGCATCGGGGGCTCCCTGGATATTTATAATCCCCATAGTTATGATTTCTGGTGCTTGGTGGCCGGTAGAGCAAATGCCTTCAGTTATCAGAAGTATTGCTGACGCCCTGCCTTTCCTGCATGCTATGGATGCCACGCGGTCTATTATCACCCTGGGAACTGGACTGGAAGCAATCACTAACGACCTCCTGTATTTGGTTGGTTGGACGGTAGTTATCTTTGCCCTCGGCGTTATTCTGTTCAGAAGGAGCATGCGAAGCTAAATGCCCGTGAAAGCTATTGAATGGCTGGGTGATAAAGTAAGAATCCTCGACCAGACCAGGCTTCCCCACGAGGAGGTCTATCTAGAGCTCAGCTACTATCAGGATATAGCCTCAGCCATCACAGAATTGAAAATCAGGGGTGCTCCAGCCATTGGGGTAGCTGCAGCCTACGGAGTTGCCCTCGGTGCCCTGGAAATCAAGGCTAAGTCCAGAGACGATTTCCTGGAAAAGCTCCGAGGCGTTAGCCAGACCCTCGCCGACACCAGACCCACCGCCAGAAACATGTTCCGTGCTATTGACCGAATGCAGCAACTAGCCCAAGCTGGTGAGAACATAGAGCAGATTAAGACAGCACTGGTCAATGAAGCAATCAAAATACATAATGAAGAGGCCGAGGCAACCAGAAAGCTCAGCCAGCTTGGCGCTGAGCTAATTGAGGACAGCTCTACCATCCTGACCCATTGCAACACCGGTGCTCTTGCCACCGCTGGCTATGGCACTGCCCTTGGGGTAATCAAGCAAGCCAGGGAGCAGGGCAAAAAGCTCAAGGTTCTCGCCACTGAGACCCGCCCCCTCCTCCAGGGAGCCCGAATTACTGCCTGGGAGCTAAAGAAAGCTGGTATCCCATTCGCCCTTATCACCGACTCTATGGCCGGCTACTTTATCAGCCGTGGAGAGGTCAATTGCGTTATTGTTGGTGCCGACAGGATTGCCGCCAATGGCGATACTGCCAATAAAATAGGCACCTACACCCTGGCCGTGCTGGCTAAGGAGCATGGCATCCCCTTCTATGTCGCCGCCCCCACCACCACCATTGACCTCTCACTTGCCTCCGGAACTCAAATCCCCATTGAGCAGCGAAGCCCGGAAGAGGTAACCCACATTCAGGGGATAAGCATTGCCCCCGAGGGCATTGAAGCCGCCAACCCCGCCTTTGACATCACCCCCCACCGCTACATAACCGCCATCATCACCGAGAATGGTATAATAAGAGAGCCATATATTGAGAGGCTGAAAAGGAGCAACCCGCAGTAGGCTTCTACCAAGAATCCCCATATAAACAGTTGATAAATCCAGAATAGTCCTGTATAATCAAGAATAAACTATTGCAGGAGAAAGTGATGGAGAAACTACTAACCGTGGATGAGGTTGCTGAATACATCAGGCTTAATCGGGAGACTGTTCTCCGCAAAGCCAGAAAGGGGGAAATCCCTGCCATCAAGATGGGATATAGGAGCTACCGCTTCTACAAAGACCAGATTGATAATTGGCTCAAGGGAAAGGCAACAGCCGAAACAGAGGAGGTAAGAGCTAAATCCGGGGAAGTAAAAGGGATTTCTTTAAAGACCTTCTCTGGCATAGGAATCATCGGCGGATTAAGTCGGAGAGACATCTATGAAGGCAGATGAAATAGCCTTTCTTGATACTAATATTCTTGTTTACGCCGTAGAAACCGATAACCCCCTGCACAAAAGGGCAACAGCCTTAATGGATAGGGCAAATACCGGGGAATTAGCAATATGCCTTTCCCCTCAGATAATGGGGGAGCTATACTCCACCATTACCAATCCTAGAAAGATAAGGAAAGCTTGCCCACTTGATGAAGCAGTAGATATAGTCAAGTCTCTATGGGAATCGGATACTATACTAAAGATATACCCCAAACAGGAGACCCTTGACCTAACCCTTGACCTTGTCAAACGCTATCAGCTTAAATCTCTGGACTTCTTTGATGCCCAGATTGTAGCCACTATGGTGGATAATGGGGTAACCACAATTTATACTGTTAATGAAAACGACTTTGCCATATTTAAGGAAATAAAAGCAGTTAATCCCTTTAAGGTAGATTAAGAAATGGTAAAAGAAGAAGCTCGCCAAGAAATAGCCAAACTAGTTGCCAAGTATCAGAGCTTGGATAAGAGAGCTATTAGGGAATACAACGAAGCAAATACCCGTCGAGTTTTTATAGAACCCCTATTCAGCGCATTAGGCTGGGATATATATAACCGGGAGGAAGTAGCCGAAGAAGTTAAAGCAGCCAGCGGTCGGGTGGACTATGTTTTTAGGCTACACGGGGTTTCTCAGTTCTACTTAGAGGCTAAAGCACTGCAAGCCGATTTGACTAGACCTGAATACATCAAGCAAGCCATTACCTATGCTTACAATAAAGGAATAACCTGGGCAGTGCTTTCAGACTTTGAGGGATTGCGGGTTTATAACGCTCAGACAGGTGGCCCATTCATAAATCTTTCCTATGTGAACTATCTAAGAGATTTTGATGACCTGTGGCTTCTATCTAAGGAATCACTCCAAAATAACGCCCTTAATGAAAAGGCTGAAAAATACGGATTGCTTCCGCCACGACTGGGAATAGAACAGAGACTTTATAATCAGCTCCGCCAGTGGCGTGAAGACCTGTTCAACCAACTTCATCTCCATAACGACCAGCTGAGTTTCAGTCAGATAGATGAAGTTATTCAGAGGCTTTTTAACCGCCTCATTTTTATTCGCACTTGTGAGGACAGAGGCATAGAAGAAAAACTGCTGCTTTCGGCGGTACATCAATGGAAAACGGGCGGGCATAAAGGAGAACTTATAGAGGTAATCAAACAAATCTTCCGTCAGTTTGATGGCTACTATGATAGTGACCTGTTTGCCTACCACCTCACCGATACTGATGAGGTCTTTATAGAGAGCGTCACCATTGAGAATATCCTTAATGGCTTATATGAAATCCCAGGAGGCATGGCTAGCTACGATTTTTCCATTATTGATGCTGATGTATTAGGAGCGGTATACGAGCAATATCTTGGTCATGTGACCACCATAGTCAAACAAAGAGCAAAAGAGGCACAAGCTCGAATGGACTTAGGGCTATCCACAGAGGAAACCTACGAAATTACCGCCAAGAAGCAACGCCGCAAAGAGCACGGCATATACTATACTCCAAAATTTGTAACCAGCTACATAGTTCAGGAGACGGTGGGGCGTTTTCTTAAAGAGCGTAGCTATAATGAAATACTCAATATGAAAATCTTAGACCCCGCCTGTGGCTCGGGTTCTTTCCTAATCCGCGCCTATGATGAGCTTCTAAACTATCATGCCTATCAGCGTGGCAAACCTGTCTCAGAGCTTGACCAGTGGGAGCGCCTGCAAATTCTCATCAATAATATCTTTGGTGTCGACCTTGATATACAGGCAGTAGAAATCGCCCGCCTGAACCTACTGCTGCGCAGCCTTGCAAGACGAGAGACCCTCCGCAGCCTTGCTAACAACACTCGCCGGGGCAACTCTCTGATTTCAGGCACCGAAGAAGAGCTTAAAGGCTACTTCGGCGATAATTGGCGAGAAAAGAAGCCCTTCACCTGGGAGCAGGAATTTAAGGATATTATGGCTCAAGGCGGTTTTGATGTGGTAATAGGCAATCCGCCATGGATAGAGTCAAAACGGATGGATAGCCTAGATAAGAGCTACTATGAGGCAGCATTTCGCTCAATGCACGGTCAATATGACATTTTTAATGGGTTTATCGAAAAGGGGCTGCAACTCTTAAAAAACGGAGGGAGCTTAGGCTTTATTATGCCCAGTAGATTTGTTATGAACCCAGACTACGAACCATTCAGGGAAATGCTCTTGATGAACACGAGGATAATAGATATTTGTGATGTTGGTGAACATATATTTGAAGGGGTGGAAATGCCAGCCCTGATTATAATTTTAGAAAAGCAGCAGGATGCAGAACATAGAAACACAAATCTAGTTCAAATAAGGACAGATGTTAAAGATCTAGGTAAGAGTGAGTGGACAGAATACTTTGTATCTCAGGGACGATTCCTAGAAGAGCGTAACTTCTTATTCACCATATACCAACCTCCTGAAGTGGATACCCTTATTAGCAAGATAGAAAAGGATTCAATAAACTTCGGCAAACTCGTAAGTAATGCGAGAGGGGTAGAGATAGGTAAGAAAAGTCCATTAGTATCTTCCAAAGCAATAGAAGCCGAGCGGGTTCCTTTCTTGGTAGGAGAAGACATTGCTAGATACATCATCTTAGGTCATAGATACTTAAAACTCGGAGAGGCATTAGTTGATTATAAAAGCCC
>JADHWY010000045.1 GCA_016783245.1 Dehalococcoidales bacterium
CGATAGTCCAAGAGATGCTCCCTGCGTCAAGGCTGCCGATGTCTAGTCCTGCCTGGGATATAATCTCCCTGATTCCGAGGCGTGGAGTGGCATTAATTAGCTTCAGCCCCTGCTTAACCAGGTATCGGTTCTCACCAGATAGAGGTGCCATATCGGCTACAGTTCCCAGGGCTACCAGGTCGGATAGCTCATCCAGTTGCTCTTCTTTACCAATACCCTGGAATAGAGCCTGAAGCAGCTTCAGGGCTACCCCAACACCAGTTAGTTCCGAGAAGGGATAGCTTGAATCAGCTCGCTTGGGATTGATAATGGCAATGGCAGGCGGGATTTCTGGCAGGGGAGTATGGTGGTCGGTGATGATTATATCCAGCCCCACCCTTTTTGCCCTCTTAACCTCAGCCAGGGCGGTGATTCCGCAATCAACGCTGATAACCAGGCTGATGCCCTGCCGGTAGAGATTCTCTAGGGCGGCTGTTTTAAGTCCGTAGCCCTCGGTCAGGCGGTGGGGTATATATGGGGTGACCTTACCGCCGAGGGATGATAGCCCCTGGACGAGCAGGGCTGTCCCGGTGATGCCATCAGCATCGAAGTCGCCATAGATAGCAATGTTTTCTCCTGAAAGCAGGGCTCGGTAAATCCTGGCTACCGCCAGGTGCATATCAGGCAGCAGGGATGGGTCACCTGACAGGCGTTTATCGCCGGTGATGAATGGTTCTAACTGGGAAGGCTCAGTAAGACCGCGATTATATAGAAGCTGAGCTATTAGCGGGGGGAAACCTGAACTATTGACCAAATGTTGGTCTGGAACCGGTGGCAACAGATTCCAACGATAATGGTTCAAGTTTATCCCTCTGAGTATTGTCGGAAGACCAGGACTGAATTATGACCGCCAAAGCCGAAGGAATTAGACAGGGCTGTGGTGACCTTGGCTTGGCGAGCTACATTGGGCACATAATCTAAATCGCACTCAGGGTCTGGGTGGGTAAGGTTTATCGTTGGTGGTATGACTCCATTCTGGATAGCCATAATACATATTGCTGCCTCGACTGCACCGGCACCACCAACAAGGTGCCCCATCATTGACTTGGTGGAGCTTATCGGAATTTTATAGGCGTTGTCACCAAATACAGTCTTTATTGCCTTGGTCTCCATCTTATCGTTTAGATAGGTAGATGTGCCATGAGCATTAATATAATCAATTTCGTCGGGTTTGAGTCCGGCTTTATCCAGTGCTATCTGCATGGCTACGGCGGCGCCCTCTCCGGTCTCAATTGGCGCTGTAATGTGATAGGCATCAGCGCTGGCTCCATAAGCTATAATTTCAGCCAGAATATCGGCCCCTCGCCTTTGGGCATGGGCAAGCTCTTCCAGGACAAGAATGCCAGCTCCTTCACTGATAACGAAACCATCACGTTCAGCATCAAAGGGGCGGGAGGCTAGTTGCGGCTCATTGTTTCTTGTTGATATAGCTTTCATGGCATTGAAAGCGCTAACACCTATTGGGTTGATTATTGACTCACTGCCGCCGGTTATCATAACTTGGGCATCACCGCGCCTGATAATTTCATAGGCAACCCCTATGGCGTCTGAGCTACTGGAGCAAGCTGATGTAGTGCACAGATTTGGCCCTTTCACTCCCAGCACAATGGATACCTGGGCGGCAGCTATATTAGGCATCATCATCGGGATTAGAAACGGGCTCACCCTGTCTGCTCCCTTATCCAGTAATATTTTGGTTTGTTGAAATAGAGTGGTTAGACCGCCAATACCACTGCCGATTATGATACCAATGCTTTTTTGATTACCGGAGTCGATTTTTATTCCGGCTTGCTCCACTGCCTGTAGGCTGGCAGCTACCGCCAGTTGAGCGAAGCGGTCCGTGTGGCGGGCATCCTTGCGGTTCATATAGTCGGCGGGCTCAAAGCCCTTTACCTCACCAGCAATCTTGGTGTCAAAAGACTCGGGGTCAAATAAGGTGATATAATCAATCCCGGACTTGCCGGCAATAAGACCTTCCCAAGTGGTAGTGACATTCAGACCAAGTGGGCACAAAACCCCAAAACCAGTAATCACCGCTCTAGTATTTTCACTTGACATAACTAGAAAAACAATTCCTCCTATCTAATTAGCTTTGAATTGTTTCCCCCCAAAAAATTAATTAATCTATTTTTACACAATTTCAACTTATCTGCAAGGCTCACTGCTCGTTCATGCGATTGGTAACACCTAACCTCCCCTTCTGTCATTATAAAGCACACACCCTCTCGTCATTGCGATGGGGCTCTTTCCTATTGTCATTGCGAGGAGCCCTGCGACGAAGCAATCTCAAGGAACATCCCACCACCGAGATTGCCGCACCTTCGGCTCGTAATGACAGAAAAATAGGCTCGTAATTATATAGAAAGAGGCTGCCAATGGCACAGGGGGTGTTTAAGAGGGGCGTTAGCCCCTCTAAAGAAAAAAACTCCCCCTCCCTTATCAAGGGAGGGGGATAAAGGGGGTGGGTTACCTAATTTCAAATTCAAAATCGTTTAGTTCCTTTGGATTTTGGTTATTTGATATTGTTTAGAGTTTAGATATTAGTATTTGGAATTCCCTCTTATTTGACCGGCTGAGGCCATCAAAATATAATGAACTTGCGCAATGATTAGAAGTCGAGAAACTCCAAAGATTGCCTTAGATACCGTGGGCTGTAAGCTCAATCAAGCCGAGACCCAGCTTTTAGCCGAGCAATTTGCCCGGGCGGGGTATAGGTTGGTATCCGCGGCTGGCGGGGCTGATGTCTATATACTCAACACCTGCACGGTTACTCATATTGCCGACCACAAATGTCGTCGCCTGCTCAGAATGGCTCATCGCCGAAATCCTGACGCCTTAGTGGTGGCTATTGGTTGCTATGCTGAGCGAGCCCCCCAGGAGCTGGCTCAGATTGATGGGGTTGACCTTGTCTTGGACAACGGTGAGAAACCACATCTACTATGGCTGCTGGAGGAGTCTGGGCACCTGAGCAGCCCGGTCTATGGGCAGGGTTCAGCTATAGCTCATGCTGGTTTCAGGACTCGCGCCTTCATCAAGGTTCATGATGGTTGTAATAACTTTTGCTCCTATTGCATTGTCCCCCTGGTCCGGGGTAGGGAGAAAAGCACACCCACTGCCCAGGTTGTTGCTGAGGTTAATCACAGAATTGCTGAAGGCTATAAAGAGGTGGTGCTGACCGGAACCGAGATTGGCTTATATAACTACGAGGGTGTTAATCTAGAAGGGTTACTGCAGCATATCTTGACCGAGACCGATGTGGAAAGACTGAGGCTGTCCTCACTCCAGCCCCAGGAAATATCCCCTGAGCTTATCGGGCTGTGGTGTGATAAGAGGCTATGCCGCCATTTTCACCTCTCTTTGCAGAGTGGCAGTGATACTGTGCTCAGTCGGATGAACCGGCGCTATACAGTCGGTGACTATCAGCAGGCGGTAGCCTTAATCAGGGGCATGGTGCCCGAGGTAGCTATTACCACCGATATTATTGTCGGCTTCCCCGGTGAGACTGAGAAGGAATTTGAGCAGAGCTATAATTTTTGTCGGCAAATGGAATTTGCCCGAATTCATGTATTCCCTTACTCACCGCGTCAGGAGACTCAAGCTGCCCAGATGCCAAACCAGGTAGAGGATGATGTTAAACGGGAGCGAAGTCAGCGTATGCTGGCTTTAGCCGAAGAAAGCGCTCAAAACTTCAGGCAGCAATTCTTGGGCAAGACCATGCCCGTGTTATGGGAGAAGCAGTCTGAAGATGGCATCTGGTCTGGTCTCACCGATAACTATATTAAGGTGTATACTAGAAGTAATAAGGATTTAACCAATAAGCTGCAACCAGTAAAGCTGGTGGAAGTTAATAGCGGTGGGGTGTGGGGACACTACCCCCACTAAGCCTTCCTCAACTCACGCCATAGATGTCCAGTTGCCCCACCTCAGCCTCAGGAGCAACAATCATGACATTAGCTCGGATGTCATCTAGGTGCTGACGTATTGCCTGTTCTTCGATACCTTTCGGTGCATAGATAACAAAAAGGACATGGTGAGTATTGGACGTAATCCGCGTGCGGTAGTCGGGACCGTATATCACGCTGGAGATTACCCCTTGGCTATCGGTCATCATCATGTCGCCCGGTTTTAATCTCTGTTCCTGCCCGTTGAGTCGAACATAATATTCATCACCACGTGAGACATCCAGTGTCACCGGTTCAGCTACTGCCTCAAGGTCGTGGCCAGCGGTCAGAAGCAGGTTCTTGACTTCCGCCATAAACATCGCCTCGACTAGTGCAGCTACTTGTGGTATTGATTCGTTCTTCAGGGCTATTGACACGAGCTGCTGCAGCACAGGGTAGGTTTTCTTGTAGCGCTTGTAATGGCTGTTGTAGAAAGGAACTGGCTGCAGTCCTGCCAGGTCAGCCGCGGTTGCCCCAGTAAAACGCCTTCGCAACTCATCCTCAAGCTCCCCCTTGCGTCTCTCCAGTTCGGGGTGGTGAGGTGGGTTAGCCACATGATGCATCACCAGTGTGCCCACCAACGCCCCTGGATATCTCGCTTTCCATGCCTCTGATACCCTGACAATCACTATCTCCCCCCGGGGCGAGATAAACTGGCGCGCCTAGAGGGATTCGAACCCACGACCCTCGGTTCCGAAGACCGATGCTCTATCCGCTGAGCTATAGGCGCTTTCTTGATGGGGTGAGTGGAGGGATTTGAACCCTCGTTCTCCAGGGCCACAACCTGGCGCCTTAGACCACTAGGCGACACTCACCATAAGTAGAACTATAGCTATTATAGCTAAAAACCCTTGCCCTTTCAATGAGTTACCTTTGGGCTAGCTCCACTATGGTAACCCCGGCACCACCCTCCCCATAAACGGCTGGCCGGTATGATTTGACCAGCGGATGTTTGGCGAGCTGCTCCCGGACTGCTTGGCGCAGAGTCCCTGTCCCTTTACCGTGAATTATGCTGACCTGGTATAGACCAGCCATAAAGGCGTCATTTAGGTATCGGTCAAGCTTTATTAGTGCCTCATCTGTGGTAAGTCGGCGAAGGTGCACCTCGTTTATTGCTGGCGTTGTGTGGGCGTGAGATTTGTTTTTGTGCACCATAACCAATACCCCTTGACGATTTTACCACTGTAAACAAAGGTAAACAAATGGCTTATCTCAGCCAGGGGTATCTGACATGGGAATGGCTCCGGTTATTGGGATTTTCTCTCCACAAAAATAGCAGCGCTTATCTGAAGTAATTCTACATTTAGTCAAGCTGAAGCCGTAATGCTCAATTTGGCTATCTATTTCGATTAACTTTGCCGTTTGAGGACGGCATCACCAACTTCTACCCCCACCAATCTTGCCACTATTGGACACTTTGCCCTCAGGAGGAAGAAGATATTGTTATGCTCTTGCTCCAGGGATTCGTAGTTTCCCTGCCCTTTAGCAATTATGAGGTCGGCAGAATGGTACAGCCTTAGCATCTGGGGCGAGCATTGGGAAAGAATAGTGGCTGGGGCACTGGAGCCACTGGAGACAATTCTGGCTACCTTGTCTAGACCAACAGCTATGGCATCGTGCTTGGTGGCATCATTTATGATTGGCTGCTCTCTCACCACAAAGTCAATCTCAAGTTGCTTAATTTGATGGAGTTCCTCGATGAGCACCCGGTCAAACACAACCTCGCCGGCGTTGTCTCCCAAATATAGAATGTGCCGTGAATTATCAACACTGCTTCGGAACTCTTGATAATCATTGATGCCTAGCGGAGACGCTAAAGCCGTCTCTAAAATTGAATCTAGGTCGCCGTAATTGAACTGAGGAGCTAGGTCGATGGAGTTTCCAGCGATGGCCAGCTTGCAGGCGGTGAGCAGAGGCTCATCCGAATCAGCCACGGCTTGTTTGAGGCGTGGGTAGAGAGCCAATGCCATCTGGTTAGCTTCCCTTTTCGCCTCCTTGAATGGGTCACTATCACCGATGATTTGGTACATTAGCTGATAGACCTGCTGAGCAATCTCTGGCGGAGTAGCATTGAGAGGGAGTTTCGGTATCATGCTGGCTATTGAGTTGAGCACCCTGCGGTGGACATCTTCATCGTCGGTTGCCGCTCGGGCAGCCTCCAGAGACTGCCTCAATAAGCAGACTATGCAATCCAGGTAGACCTTCAAGACTGCTCTTCCTCTTCAGCCTGCTTGGCCTCCTTCCTCAGGAAAATCTCGAGGCTTCTAACCTCTCTCACTCCCTTCAGGCAAGAGACCATAGAGAGAAGGATATTGCCGATAATCTGTTTGGGGAAGGCGGTTAAGGTTATGGGCGTATTATTAACATAAAGGGAGACTCGCTCCCTTTGCGGCTTTATGAAGCCTTTCTCCAGAAGGTCAGCGATGTCCTTAATATCGTCTGGGGAGAACTGCCTTCTCTTGGTTTCCAAAAGTTCATCAGTGACTATGCCAATAAGCTTCCTGATATTTTTGAGAGGTGGACCAGCATCCTTACGGTGGACCTCTATCTTGGGCGCATCGCCCTGCTTGAAACCTTCGGTTAGGATGATGTCATAGTCCTCGCCCAGGAGATGGGCTATCTCCTTAAGGCTGATGTCCTTGGCAACAGGCTTGATTAACACCACCTTATCTGGGGAGCTAATCACGGTAGCCTCACTCCCGGCTTGTGTATGGCGCCAGCTATCCTTGCCCGGCTCATCAAAGGCTACGTTTTGGGGAGCGTGCTTGATGGTAGCCACTCGATAGCCCCTCGATTTTAACTCACGAATCAGCTTCTCGATAAGGGTCGTCTTTCCTGACTTTGATTTACCTATAACTGAAACTATGGGAGGCATTTTCTATTCCTTTCTGCGGTAAGCTCTTTTCCACGGTTCGTTCTTATATGTAAGATAGTCTTTGATAGCTGCCTTCAGCGTATCTGCCGCCAGGAGGGCGCAGTGAACACTTTCCTCTGGCAGCCCACCTAGGGCATTTAGAACATCTTGCTGCATAATTCTCTGAACCTTAGCGATGCTCTTTCCCTTGGCTAACTCGGTGACCATGCTGCCAGAGGCAATACTGGTTCCACAGCCATCAGTCATGAAGGTAGCCTGGGCAATATTGCCATTTCTTACCTTGAGCCATATCTCCATGGTATCCCCACAGGAACCCATTACTTTGGCAAATCCATCAGCATTCTCCATATCGCCTAAGTTTCTTGGGTTCATGGAATGGTCGATAGCTATCTCAGAATATATCTTTCTCATCTCGGCTTTGATGAGTTCTTCAAACTGCTCCCATGATGAAGTCATCGCACTGTCTCCTGTCTCATCCTGTCTTAGCTGATATAGCCTGGGAAAGGGACTCGCCCAAGCTGTTTATAATCTCAGCGTCATAGCGCTCAATATTCCCCTCGTCACAGAGCTTTGCCAGCTCCGGGTCTATGGGCAACTGTCCTAAAAGCGGAGCCTGGGCCCAGTGTGCCATTTCTTCTCCCCGGCTCTTACCAAAGACCTCAATCCTTTTATCCATCTCAGGTACATATAAGTAGCACATATTCTCAACAACACCCAGGATAGGTTTATCCATTTTGCGAGCCATGTTTATTGCCTTTTTAACTATCATCTCAACCAAGTCCTGAGGTGTAAAAACGATGATTACCCCCGATACCGGGAATGATTGCATTACAGTTAGCGGA
>JADHWY010000046.1 GCA_016783245.1 Dehalococcoidales bacterium
CTAAACCAATCCAGACCAAATGGGCGCAAGAAAGCTATCAAAATACCACCTAGAATGAACAGATAGCCTACGCCCCGCCCCACTTGCGTGGCAATTCGGGTAGAGCGCTGGTAGTCGCCAGTAACTCGCCAAAGAAGAGAGCGAAAAACTCGACCACCATCTAATGGGAAGCCGGGAATCAGATTGAATACTGCCAAGGCAACATTTATATAGGCTAACCATTGAACCATGATGGCTATGGGCTCAATCATGCCCCGGTTAAAGAACCAGAGCAGACCAAACGAGCTACCAATCACCAAGCTACAGGCAGGACCAGCAACCGCCATCTTGAATTCAGCACCTGGACGGGCAGCTTCCCTAGTCATCTGGGCGACGCCACCAAAGATAAAGAGGGTTATGCTTCTTATTGGGATGCCGTTGACCCTGCCCACAAGGCTGTGAGCTAGCTCATGGGCAACTATTGAAGCAAAAAGGAGCAGGCTGGTAACTATACCCATGACCCACCAGAGTGGGGATAACCAGTGAGGGAAGACCATGGAAATAGTTATCAGGATAAATATTATAAACCAGCTATAATGCAGCCTGAGTTGGATACCAAAGATCTTGCCTATATTGAACGCGCTACCCATTTTCAGCTACTGTACTTACCTCGGTTCGCTGTAGAATGTCTATGGCAACCTCAGCCGCTCGCTTGCCTGAGAGAAGCATGCCGCCAAAAGTAGGACCCATGCGGGGTAGCCCGAAAACACTGGCAACCGCCATACCAGTGACAATTAATCCGGGATAGACCTCACCAGTGCGCTCTACCACAGCATCCTCCGACTTATCAATCCATAGTGCTCCCTCTCCAGCTATCTTGAGTATACCCCGCTGCTCCAGTTTCCTAGCAACGCAGGCATCATGACCGGTAGCGTCAATCACTACCTTTGTCTCCAAAGGTATAGGGTCAAGAGCTGAGACCTCCTTGGGTAAATAGGTAATAGGACTCCAGTTAATCACTACTCCTGCCACTCTGTTATTTTCACGAACTACCAGGTCTTCCAGAAGAGTTAGGCTGAAAAACTTAACCCCGGCATCACAGGTAGCAGCAATAAGTCTAGAGCAGGCATGGGGGGCATCAGCCACATATAGACCTTCACTAGCCATGGAATAAGGCACACCCAGTTCATCAAGAATCTCCTGGGCTGGTGCTCTCAGGGTAACCTTATTCATAAAGTAACCGCCAACCCAGAAGCCGCCACCTAGATAATTGTTCCTCTCTATAATCAAAACCTTAAGCCCAGCCTTACTCAGTTCCTTCCCAGCTACCAGTCCGCTAGGACCACCACCAACAATAATGACATCGCTATCAACATACTCCTCAAACTGGCGTAAAAAGCTACTCACAATAGCCTTAGTCACTTCCCTTTCACTTACTGGGTGAAATAGTGCCATTTCAACCTCTCCTCTCTTTTATGCTAGAAACCGGACCTGGGCGCTGAGACGCCTAGAAATTTTTCCATTAGTGCCATAGCACAAAACTCACCACACATACTGCAGGCTGCGCTGGCAGAAGCATGCTTGCTATGAACCCGGCGAGATAGCTCAGGGTCTAAGGACAGCCTGACTTGCTCTTCCCAGTCAAGCTTCTTTCGAGCCACAGACATCTTCCTATCCCACTCTTGAGCACCCTTTACTCCTTTAACTATATCAGCGGCATGAGCGGCAATACGCGAGGCTATAACCCCTTGTTTTACATCCTCAGGGTCAGGCAGAGAGAGATGCTCCGCTGGGGTTACATAGCACAGAAAATCGGTACCAGCAGCGGCAGCAATAGCTCCACCTATAGCTCCAGTGATGTGGTCATAGCCAGCAGCGATATCGGTTACCAGTGGACCTAGCACGTAGAAAGGGGCTCCTTTGCAGATGGATTTCTGTAACCGAACATTAGCCTCAATCTGATTCAGTGGCAGATGCCCTGGACCCTCAACCATTACCTGGACCTCAGCTTGCTGAGCCCGCTGCACCAACTCCCCTAGAGTGAGCAACTCCTCCACCTGAGCCCGGTCAGTGGCATCAGCTAAGCAGCCAGGGCGCATGCCATCACCAAGACTGAGGGTAACATCAAACTGCCTTGCTAGCTCCAGCAAGCGGTCATAATATTCATAAAGGGGGTTTTCTCGCTCATTATGGAGCATCCAGCCTATCAGAAAAGCTCCCCCTCGAGATACCACATCAGCCACCCTCCCCTGTTGCCTAAGTCGGTCAACGGCTGACTGGGTGATACCACAGTGCACTGTTACAAAATCAACGCCATCCCGGGCATGCTCTTCGATCGCTGAGAATAGGTCATCAGCAGTCATTTTGACTATAGCTCCATGTCTAGCTATGGCTTCAATCCCTGCCTGGTAAATAGGCACCGTTCCTACTGGTAAGTGGCTTGAGGCAATAATAGCCCGCCGAATAGCCGATATATCGCCACCGGTGCTTAAATCCATAACTGTGTCTGCACCGCAATCAATAGCTACTCGCAGCTTTTCTAGCTCAGTATCTACATTGCCAAAATCGGAGGAGGTTCCAATATTGGCGTTGACCTTGGTCTTAAGTCCTTGACCTATGCCTTGAGGAATAAGGTTTGTGTGCTTAATATTGGACGGGATAACTATTGTCCCCCCAGCCACACCCTGGCAAATAAACTCAGCCTCTATCCCCTCGCGCTCTGCCACTAGGCGCATTTGCGGTGAAATAATGCCCTTTCTTGCCAATTCCAGTTGAGTCATATCTGCCTCCACAAAAATAAAACCAAGGGCTTCGGCTGTCATACTAGACCCTTGGTCTAAATCACTGCCGCTTCCCTACGCTCGCATTACCGAGATCAGGTTCACAGGGTTGGCATCAAAACGCCTCTCAGCCTTTGAGCACCCCTAGCGGTTAAATTTATTAAACTCTGATATAAAATATAACATAAGCTCGCCTAAAATGCAATGTGCCTTGCTAATCTCTATCCACAACCTTTCCTAGCTAGAGGGGCAATGATATAATGGCTACTATGGAAAAGCTTAAAGCAGGGGCTGTAAAATTAGGGTTAGAGCTTAATCCAGAGCAGCTTGAGCAATTTGACATTTATTATCAAGAGCTACTGGACTGGAACAAACGAATAAACCTTACCGCTATAACCGACTATGAGGATGTACAAATAAAGCACTTCCTTGATTCCCTGACAGTAACTCTAGTCTGGCGGCAGTCGATAACTAATACTGACTTCCGCCTTATTGATGTCGGCACCGGTGCTGGCATACCGGGAATCCCTCTTAAAATTGCATTCCCCGATATAAAGCTGGTATTGCTTGAGGCCACAGCTAAAAAAGCAACCTTCCTCCATCACATCGACCATAAACTTGGGTTGGATAATGTTGAAATCTTAGTCGGTCGGGCTGAGGATGTTGCCCATTTGTCTCAATACCGTGAGAGGTTTGACCTGGTGCTTTCCCGGGCTGTCGCTCCATTACCTACTCTCGTTGAATTAGCCTTACCCTTTTGTAACATTGGTGGCAGCTTTATTGCCCAGAAAAAGGGGGCTATTGACCTAGAAATAATGAGGGCAAATAAGGCAATCGGACTGTTGGGTGGTAACCTGCGAGAGGTGAAGAGAGTTGACCTGACTGAGTTTACTGATGAGCGCAGGTTGGTAATAATCGATAAGATATCGCCAACATCTCTTCAGTATCCTCGCCGCTCAGGCATGCCATCAAAAAGACCGCTTTAGATTGCTAAATAGGCCAAACAATAGTAAAATAAAGTTATAAAAAGTCATGGCTTGTGGCAGTGCAAGGAGGGGAATATGGAAACTGGCACATGGAAGGTTAAAACCGGGCTAGCTCAAATGCTAAAGGGTGGCGTAATTATGGATGTGGTCAACGCAGAGCAAGCAAAGATTGCCCAAGAGGCAGGCGCCTGCGCCGTGATGGCACTGGAGAGAGTCCCAGCAGATATTAGAGCTGCCGGCGGGGTAGCCCGTATGGCTGACCCAACAATTATTGAAGCCATTATGGAAACGGTTTCTATCCCGGTAATGGCTAAGTGCCGCATAGGTCACTTCGTGGAGTCTCAAGTGCTTGAGGCCCTTGGCGTAGATTTCATAGATGAGTCTGAAGTGCTTACCCCAGCTGATGAAACACACCATATCTGGAAGCATGACTTTAAGGTTCCCTTTGTCTGTGGCTGCCGGGATTTGGGTGAGGCATTACGTCGCATCAGAGAGGGGGCAGCTATGATTAGAACCAAAGGTGAGGCTGGCAGCGGTAATATTGTAGAAGCCGTAAGGCATATGCGAGCAGTAATGGGTAGCATCCGTAAACTAGTAGACACTTCCCAAGAGGAACTGATGACACAGGCTAAGGAAATGGGAGCGCCCTTTGAATTGGTCGCCGAGATACATACAACAGGGAAACTACCTGTGGTAAACTTTGCCGCCGGTGGGGTAGCTACCCCAGCAGATGCCGCCCTGATGATGCAGCTAGGTGCCGATGGCGTCTTCGTTGGCTCAGGCATATTTAAATCCAGCAACCCAGAGGTTAGAGCCAAGGCAATTGTCAAGGCAACTACTCATTTTCAAGACCCCAAAATCATCGCTGAGGTCTCAAAGAATTTGGGAGAAGCCATGCCCGGATTGGATATAAAGCAAATCCCTACTGAGGAACTGCTGGCATCTAGAGGATGGTAGTATGAAAATTGGCGTCCTTGCCTCGCAAGGAGCCTTTGCTGAGCATATAGCTGCATTGCAACAACTGGGGGTAGAGACTTTGCCCGTCCGCTTGCTCGAGGAACTCACGGGTTTGGACGGGCTAATCATTCCCGGCGGAGAAAGCACTTCCATCAGCAGCCTGATGCTAGGTTACAACCTGATGGACGAAATAAGAAGTCTAGCTAAAAATGGCTTACCGATGTTTGGAACATGCGCTGGCATGATACTCCTTGCCAAAAGGGTTTCAGATTTGAGTGTTGAACCTATAGGAGTAATGGAGATAACAGTTAAGCGCAATGCTTTTGGCAGACAGAAAGATAGCTTTGAGGCTAAGCTTCCAATACCAGTGCTGGGAGAAAAGCCCTTTCCCGGTATATTCATTCGAGCTCCGCTAATCGAGCATGGAAATAGTGGTGTAGAAATACTAGCCAGGCTAGCTGATGGCACCAGCGTCGCTGCCAGGCAAGAGAAATTACTAGCCTCTGCTTTTCATCCTGAGCTAACTAATGACCTGAGACTCCATCAATATTTTTTGGATATTGTTGCAGGACGCCAGTGAATTTAGGGGGAACTTGTGCAAAAGGTAATCACAGACGACCTAGATGCCTTGATTGATATTTTGCCACCACATATCCGCCAGCCATTATGCAGGCAAAAGGATATCAGCAAGCTGCTAGAGGTAGTTCTTGACCTGGGTCGTTCCTCAGAGGCTCGTTTTCCCCAGCGGGAAGTTGTTCTTAGCCCCAAGGAAGTTGACGAGCAGGACATTGATTATGTAGCCTCTCGCGCCAGTAGCTTTGGAGATGACAACCGCGCTGGAATTGAGCGCACCCTGCACCGCATCTCAGCCATTCGCAACCGCAAAGGGCGTATTATCGGGCTGACTTGTCGTGTGGGCAGAGCTGTCTTTGGCACCATAAAGGTTATTGAAGACCTCATCCAGTCAGGCAAAAGTGTCCTGCTTTTGGGTCACCCGGGGGTAGGCAAAACAACGATGCTGCGTGAGGTAGCTCGAGTACTAGCGGATGACTTTAATAAGCGGGTCATCATTGTAGACACCTCAAATGAGATTGCCGGGGATGGTGATATTCCTCACCCAGCTATTGGGCACGCCCGGCGGATGCAGGTAACCACTCCCACCATGCAACATGCGGTGATGATTGAAGCTGTGGAAAATCATATGCCTGAGGTAATCGTCATTGATGAAATTGGCACAGAGCTTGAAGCTCAGGCAGCTCGAACCATCGCTGAGCGTGGGGTTCAACTTGTCGGCACTGCCCACGGTAACACTCTGGAAAACCTGATGATGAACCCTACCTTGTCTGACCTTATTGGGGGTATTCAGACGGTAACCCTGGGCGATGAAGAGGCAAAGCGAAGAGGCACCCAGAAGTCCATATTGGAGCGGATGTCACCGCCTACCTTTGATATTGTCGTTGAAATCCAGGATTGGGACAAGGTAGCTATTCACCCTGATGTCGGCGAAGCGATTGATGTTCTCCTGCGTGGTCAACACATAGCCACCGAGACTCGCTGGCTAGATGAAGCAGGAGAGGTCAGAAGCAAAAAGGAATTGCCAGCGAGCACTACGCAGAAAACTACCAAGGGTAAGCAGCAGGTCAGAGAAAACAATCTACCCAAGCTTTACCTCTTCGGCGTAAATCGGGGGCGAATAGAGCAGATGGTAAAAGAGATGCGATTGAGCCTAGATATAGTCAATGGCTTAAATGATGCCAACCTGTTTATAACCTCTAAGAGTTATTATCGCCGGAAGCCACAAAAGGTCAGGGATGCCGAAGCGGCTAACCTGCCCATCTATGTCCTCAAGAGCAGCACACCAGCTCAAATCAGGCAGCTACTAGACGCTATCTACCCCACCGGTGGCACAGGTAAAGCAGACCTTCTTAAACTCGCCCTCGGTGAAGCGGAAGAGGCAGTTAATCAAATAAAGAGCGGGCAGGAAGCGGTGGAACTCAACCCCCAGAGCGCCTATATTCGGCGCTTACAGCACCTTATAGCCGAAAGAAATGAGCTATCCTCACAAAGCCTGGGCAAAGACCCCTATAGAAAAGTGATGATTTTTAAGCAAGAGACAAAGGTATAAATTATGGTTCTATTCATCACCTTTGAGGGAGGGGAGGGGAGTGGCAAGAGTGTTCAAGTCAAAGAGCTATACAAAAGACTATCGCAGTTAGCAATCCCTGCTCTGCTGACCCATGAGCCTGGTGGCACTCCTTTCGGTAAGAAGTTCGGTCGCTGGCTAAAATGGGCTCAAGGCACAAATATATCGCCATTGACTGAGCTATTACTGTTTAATGCCTCCCGTGCCCAATTAGTAACTGAGGTAATCCAACCCAATCTGGAAAGTGGGAGGGTGGTTATCAGTGACCGCTATTCCGATTCTACTACCGCCTATCAAGGCTATGGGCGAGGGTTAGATTTAGAAATGGTCAAGGCTACTAATAATGCTGCCACTCAGGGATTGAAGCCTAACCTGACCGTTCTGCTGGATATATCAACAGAGAAGGGGCTTGCCCGTAAGAGGGCAAAAAGACAAGACCGCTTTGAGCAAGAGGATATGGCTTTTCACCAGAGGGTGCGGGAGGGCTATCTCAAGCTGGCAGCTGATGACTCGGAGCGATGGTTAGTAATAGATGCTAGCCAATCTAAAAAGAAAATAGCAGAGATTGTCTGGCAAAGGGTAAGGCGACTATTATAAAAAATTTTTTGGGGAAACAAAACGAAGCTAATTCGCTTGAAATAGCTTTGGTTTGTTTTTCATGTTATGTTAACAGTAGAGGACTGATTAAAAGTGCCCCGAAAGCGAGTTGCTGTAGCCATGAGTGGTGGGGTAGATTCGTCAGTGGCGGCTGCCCTGTTGAAAGAGGCTGGCTATGAGGTCTGCGGCATTTATATGCAGCTATGGTCAGACCATAATCTAGC
>JADHWY010000047.1 GCA_016783245.1 Dehalococcoidales bacterium
CTGTCTTTGAACCAACCCACGGCAGTGCCCCTAAGTATGCCGGACAAAATAAGGTCAATCCTATGGCAGTGATGCTCTCCGGAGTGATGATGCTCCACCACCTCGGCGAGACCAAAGCCGCTAATAGGCTGGAAAAAGCCATAGCAGAGGTTATCGCCGAGGGGAAGAATGTTACCTATGATATGAAGCCTAATATAGCCGATACCCAAGTAGTAGGCACTTCACAGGTAGCCGATGCCGTAATTGTAAAACTAGAGGAGTCAAGCCATACCTAGTAAAATTAGTATTATCGGTGCTGGAAATGTCGGTGCCACCTGCGCTCAGCGATTGGCTGAGAGAGGCTATGCCGATATAGTGTTAATGGACATTATTGAGGGTCTGCCTCAAGGTAAGGCACTGGATATTGCTGAGTCAGCGCCTATCCTCAACTTTGATACTCACATTATTGGAACCAATAGCTACCAGGAAACGGCTAACTCAGATGTGGTCATCATTACCTCCGGCACTGGTAGAAAACCCGGCATGACCCGTGATGAACTGCTGCTAACTAATATGAAGATTATCACCGAGGTTACCCACAATGTAGTCAACCACTCACCCAACGGCATCATCATTATGGTTACCAATCCTGTGGATGCTATGACCCATTTAGCTATCCACACCAGTCAGTTTCCACGAAATAGGGTATTTGGCTTATCCGGCGTCCTGGATAGCACCCGATTTAGCAGCTTCATCGCTACTGAGCTTAATGTCTCAGTAAAAGATGTGTCCGCTTGCGTTCTGGGGCAACATGGCAGAAATATGGTCGTTATCCCCAGACTATCTACGGTTAGTGGCACACCAATAACTAAGCTCCTACCGCAGGAAACTATTAATAGACTGGTAGCACGCACCATAGGTGGTGGGGAGGAGATTGTAGGCTTACTTAAAACTGGCAGCGCCTTTTACACCCCATCAGCCGCTATCGCCCAGATGGTAGATGCTGTAATCCTGGATAAGAAGGAAATCTTGCCCTGTGCCACTTATCTCCAGGGAGAATATGGAATTAAAGACACTGTCATCAGTGTCCCGGTAAAGCTGGGCAAAAGTGGCATTGAGCAAATAATAGAATTAGAGCTAACCCCTGAAGAAAAGCAAGCCCTAGCCACCTCAGCCAAGGCAGTGCAAGAGCTGGTAAAGACAGTGAAATTAGGTTGAACCCCAAATGAGAGAGATTAAAGCTAGCACCATAATCCAAGCGGTAGCCCAGCTTTGTCAGCAGGCAAACTTTGAGTTGGGTGAGGATGTATTAGCCGCCCTTAAGCAAGCCCAGCAGGATGAAGAATCTCCCTTGGGCAAAGAGGTCTTAGGTCAGCTTCTGGAGAATGCCAGGATTGCCAAAGAGGAGCATCTTCCATTATGCCAGGACTGTGGCACAGCGGTAGTCTTCCTTGAAATAGGTCAGGAAACTCATATTATTGGCGGTGACCTGTATGCTGCCGTAGAGGAAGGAGTGCGCCAAGGCTATAGTCAAGGCTATTTGCGCAAATCCATAGTCAGCCAACCATTCTCAGCCAGAATAAATACCGGGGATAACACCCCTCCCATTATTCATACTGAAATAGTTCCCGGTGACCAGCTAAAGATTACGGTTATGCCCAAGGGGAGCGGGGCTGAGAATATGAGCCGCTTGGCTATGCTCAAGCCAAGTGACGGCAGACAGGGCATCATTGACTTGGTAGTGAGAACCGTTGATGAGGCAGGGGGCAATCCCTGTCCGCCACTGATTGTTGGCTTGGGCATAGGCGGCACATCCGAAAAGGCAATGTTACTGGCTAAGAAGGCATTACTCCGTCCGGTAGCTAAACCAAACCCTGACCCTGAGACTAGTGAGTTTGAGAAGGAAATTCTAAGCCGTATCAATGATTTAGGTATCGGACCACTGGGCTTTGGCGGTAGGATTACTGCTTTGGCAGTACACGCTGAGGTTAGGCCTACCCATATTGCCAGCCTACCGGTAGCTGTCAATCTCCAGTGCCATAGTGCCCGCCACAAAGAGACCACACTATAGAGGTCGCTTGTTAAGGGTAGATTGAAGGGGCGAAGCCTATGATAAAATCCTAAATTCAAAGCACGAAACTCTAAATAAATACAAAGCACTAATAACCAAATGATCAAAATGGTTTTAAATTTTTAATTTTGAAATTGGAGTTTGTTTAGTATTTAGTATTTGGAATTTCCTTTGAAGGGGGTGAGGTAGATTAACATTACATCACCAATTGAGGCTGAAGTAATAGAAAAGCTGACCGTAGGCACCAGAGTTCTGATTTCTGGGGTTATCTATACTGCTCGTGATGCCGCTCACCGTAGGCTCGTCCAAGCCCTGGATAAGGGTGATAAGCTACCCTTTGACCTTAACCGGCAAACAATGTATTACATGGGACCATCTCCCGCCACACCAGACCAGGTTATCGGCTCAGCCGGTCCCACCACCAGTAGTCGTATGGATACCTACACCCCACGCCTTATTGCTGCCGGGCTCAGGGCTATGATTGGTAAGGGTAACCGCTCACCAGCAGTAAAAGAAGCTATCAAGAAGTATAAAGCTGTTTATTTTGCCACCATTGGTGGTGCTGGCGCTTTACTAGCCAAATCTATTAAGCAGGTAGAGGTTATCGCTTATGAAGATTTGGGCACTGAGGCTATTTTACGGCTTAATGTTGAGAATTTCCCAGCTATTGTAGCTAACGATATTTATGGGAAAGACCTATTTGACCAGGGCAAAGCCAGATACCAGAGGAGGAAATAGAGAAGTGGAAATGGATTGTATTTTCTGTCAAATTGTAGCTGGCAAGGTGCCTAGTGAAATCATTCACCAGGATGAGGAAGTGATTGCCTTCCATGACATTAATCCTCAGGCACCCATACACCTGATAATTATCCCCAAAAGGCACATTCCTTCCCTCACCCATCTATCTGAAGCGGAGGCTCAGCTAATGGGACATATGGTGAACATTGCTAATCAACTGGCAAAAAGGGAAGGTATTTTTGAAAGTGGGTATCGCCTGGTGGTGAACTGCGGCAAGGAGGGCGGACAGGTAGTGCCTCATCTTCATCTGCACCTTCTTGGCGGTAGAAAGCTCTCAGACACACTGGGCTGATTTCCGATACTTTAAGAAGATAAGCAAACCGGTGATGCTCTTGGCATCACAAATAGAGCTCGAGGCAATAAGACTAGGAACCTGACTAATCGGCACCCGGGTTAACCTAATATTCTCGGTATCCTCAGCATATAATTGGCTAGGAGTAAGGTTGGTAGCTAGATAAAGATAAAGGTATTCAGTGCAATAACCTGGTGTGGAATAAAAACCACCTAACCTCTCCACCTTCCTGGGGAGGTAGCCCGTCTCTTCACGCAATTCGCGATGAACAGTAGCCACCGGGTCTTCGCCAGGCTCAATGCCACCAGCTGGTATCTCCAGTAGCTCCTTCTCCACTGGCTTGCGAAATTGATTAACCAGTAGCACATTATCATTATCATCAATAGCCACAATGGCTACACAATCGGCGTGCTCCACAATCTCTCGTGTGGTTTGCCTGCCATTAGGCATTTCAACTGTGTCAACCCGTAGCTTTATCGCTTGTCCCTCATAGATTAGTTGGCTGGATAGCGTCTTTTCCTCAGCCAAGTTGAACTCCCTCTAAATGGAAGATAAGAGCTACCTCATCACAATTGGGGAATTTGGGACAGCGGTAGCACTCCCCCCACACCTTGTGTGGTAGCTCCATCTTGTCTCGCTGAGAAAAGCCAAGCTTCTTAAAAAAGGCTGGCTTATAAGTCAGGCAGAAAATAGTGGGAATACCAAGCTCCCTAGCCTCCTTGAGACAGGCTTCTACTAGCCGGGCGCCGATTCCCTGTTCTTGGCTATCCTCGGCTACAGCCACTGACTTTATCTCAGCTAGGTCCGACCAGCTAACATGAAGTGCCACACAAGCAATCACCCGCTCATCCTGTCTAACTACGAAGTAATCCCTGATATTTTCGTATATATCACTCAGTGAGCGAGCCAGCATATCACCCTTATCAGCAAAATAATTAATTAACTGATGCATCTGGGGTACATCTTTAATTGTGGCTTTTTCTACTGGATTCAAACTATTGCTTTCCTTTCAATCTTTGCTCCAGAGAGCTATAGAAAGAGGTCTCGGGATGGATTCTTAAAAATCGGGTGGTATTAGAGCTATGCTTTACCGTGACAATGGCACCGCTTGACAGTGGTAAATTTATATGACCATCAATGCTCACTGTTGCCTGGTGAACGGTGCTAATGCGTAGCTTGACTACTGCTGTAGAAGGTAGTACCAAAGTGTAAGCTGAGCTAAGATGAGGTATTATTGGTAACAGCAGGAATTCCTTAGCCTGCGGATGGAGGATAGGTCCACCGGCTGCCAGAGAGTAGCCGGTGCTGCCAGTGGCTGTAGCCACAATCACTCCATCAGCTTTATAAGTAGTCAATGGCTCACCATCAATGCTGGCTTCTACATGGACTATCCGAGGTATTGCTCCCCGTGCCACCACCACATCGTTTAAGGCATAAAATATACGGGGTGGCTCATACTCTTGGTCGGTGGGAGAAAGCTCTGTCTCAAGGATAGCCCGCTCATCAACCCAACCCTCCCCAGCCAGCAAGGCAGGTAGCTTATCCTGAGCTTCATCGGCGCTGAGTTCTGTCATAAACCCTAGCTTGCCTAGATTTATCCCGGTAATAGGGGTTTGCCCAGGAACTATCGCTTGTGCTGCTCTGAGAATAGTGCCATCGCCACCAATACTAAGAATTAAATCGCTATCATTTACCTGAGCCCTGGACTCCTCTCCTTTCCAGGCAGAACACAGCCAGGCAGAAACACCACTCAAGCTTAAGAACTCTTGCAGTTCCTTAGCCAGAGTATAGGCAGCTTCAATCATAGGGTGATAGAGAATACCAACTCTTTTCACAGCGATAAGCCGCTTTCTAACCAGAAGACTACATGAGGTAAAGGAAGTGTAACATTGGCACCTTGAGGTGTCAAGGTTATGTACTGGACAACAACATACCCCGAATTAAATCATCTAAAAGGACCCCTTTTAAGGGGACAGGACTAGATTCAGACAATGGGGGTGAGTTCATCAATAACACTTTGTATAAACATTGCAGAGGGAAAGGCTCGAGTTTACCAAGTCACGTCCAAGCCAGTAGAATGATAATGCTTACATCTAGCCGAAGAGCTAGACCCATGGAAGGAAAGTGTTAGGTTACCTACTTAAATAATTTGACACACCCTCTTGCCTTATGGGGGTCAGGTGTGATATACTAACCCCCGTTATTGTAAAAAGGGGGCAATAATTGCTCACAAACTACAGTTATATTGGGTTATTTCTTGTAGTTGCCATTGTTTTTACTGTTACTACTCTTCTCCTCCCTGTTACTCTCAGATTTCTTAAGATTATTCCCCACAAGCCTAATCCTATCAAGAGTTCCACCTTTGAATGCGGTATGGAGACCATTGGTAAGACGTGGGTTCAATTCAATTTCCGCTATTATTTTTATGCCCTCATGTTTTTAGTTATTGATGTCTTGGTTGTCTTTCTATATCCTTGGGCAGTTGACCTTAGGCAACTAGGGCGTTTTGGTTTTATCGGGATGCTTATTTTTATTTTCATCATTGTTATCGGCTATATCTATGCATGGAGGAAGAATGTTCTAGAATGGAAGTAGTTCAAAGATATATCTATTCTGATACTGAGTTAGATAGGACAGAAGGCGAGGCTATAGAGGCACTGAAGGCACGCTCCCAGCAGCCCATCCCTGACCCTGATAAGTGGTTGGATGAAGAACTAGAACGCAATATCCTGTTGACTTCGCTAGATGCCATACTTGACTGGGCACGGCGCTCTTCATTATGGCCTGCGATCTGCTTCCCCGCCTGCTGTGCCTTTGAGCTTATTGCCGCCAACGCTTCTCGTTTTGATCTTTCCCGCTTTGGTATGGAAATTTTGCGTGCCTCACCGCGCCAAGCCGACCTGATGATTACTGCCGGGACACTGACCTGGAAAATGGCACCCCAGGTCAAGCGAATCTATGACCAGATGGCTGAGCCGAAATGGGTGATTGCCATGGGCGCCTGTGGAATAAGTGGTGGCATTTTCCGCTCATCTTATAATGTAGTCCCGGGATATAATCATATAATTCCGGTCGATGTTTATGTGCCCGGTTGTCCGCCCCGTCCAGAAGCATTGATTCACGGGATAAGGATGCTGCAGAATAAAATAGCCAAGGAGCATATTGCTATAAAATTGTCTCCCCTGTGAACTCAGAAAACAAAGTCGGGAGCAATTTTCTATAACTTATAAGGAAGAGTAATGACTGTTTCTCTATCAACTTGGGATGTCGCTAATCAAATAAAAGAGCAATTTCCTGACGCCGTTTCTGAAATAAATGACCAGGCTATATTGGTCAAAAGTGAATCTCTCTTTGAAGTGGCTCAGTATCTGAAGAACAGGCCGGAACTTGACTTTGATTACCTTAATTATATTAGTGCTGTTGACTATTTTGATTACTTTGAGTTGGTCTATCAGCTAACCTCAATCAATCATAACCATAGCCTGATATTGAAGACGCGATGCTATGGTCGGGATAACCCCACACTTCCTTCATTGGTTAGCTTGTGGCGGGGTGCCGATTTTCAGGAGCGGGAGATTTATGACCTTATGGGGATTAGATTTGATGGTCACCCTAATATGAAGCGTATCTTCCTCTGGGATGGATTTCAGGGACATCCGTTACGTAAGGATTATCTATGATGGCACTTAAAACCGAACCCTTTGTTCTCAATATAGGTCCAGTACATCCAAGTACCCACGGGGTGTTTCGCATGAGGGCAACCCTTGATGGGGAAGTTATCGTCGATGTAGAGCCGGTTTTTGGCTACCTACACCGCGGGGTTGAGAAACTGGCTGAGGAGCGAACCTATACCGGGGTCATTCCGCTAACCGACCGACTGGATTATTTAGCCTCAATGTCTAATAATCTAGCCTATGTTCTGGCGGTGGAGAAGTTAGCTGGAATTTCGGTGCCGGAGCGGGCTGAATACCTGCGGGTTATTCTTGCCGAGTTGCAACGCATCGCCAGCCACTTAATAGCCATTGGTGCTTTTTTAAATGACTGTGGTGCCTTTTTTACGCCTTTCCTGTATATGTTCCGGGAAAGAGAAAAGATTGTAGACCTCTTTGAGATGCTAAGCGGTCAGCGGTTACTCTATAACTACATGCGGATAGGTGGCTTTACCCAGGATATTCCTGATGAATTCTTGCCAGCTTTAGATAAATTCGTTAAGCAAATGCCTAGTTTTATTGATGAATATGACTATCTGCTAAAGGAGAACGAAATACTGCTGGCTCGTGCCAAGGGTGTAGGCATTTTACCCAAGGAACTAGCTATTAATATCTCAGCCAGCGGTCCAGTGCTGCGGGCTAGTGGCGTTAAGTGGGATATTCGCAAGGTAGACCCATACTCCATTTATGACCGCTTTGAGTTTGATATTCCAACTGGTAGTGTTGGTGACTGCTACGACC
>JADHWY010000048.1 GCA_016783245.1 Dehalococcoidales bacterium
CATGCAGTATCTCGTCAAAGCCCCAGAACCCCACATTGCCCATGGCAACGTGGAGGGTGGCCGAGATTGCCGGGCCACTGTACCCAAACCGTGTTGTAAAGCGGCAGGTATCGCCCACCTTTAGCTGGAGATTTTGCGGTGGGTTAGCCAGATTTAGCTCTATCAAATTACCTCTTAACATAGCTCGAAATCACCAAGTTGCTAAACTCGGGCACGGCACCAACAATCTCTATGATGTTGTCGTAGTAAGGAGAGAATATATCTGCGCCAGGTATCCCTATTAGCTTAGTGTAGAGGCCGAAGTCGGTGCCGGAAAAACCTTCGGGAACAGTTAGATCCACATATCCCGTAAAATGCTTCCCCGGTGGCGGACTGTCGGTAATAGAGAAATCCTTTGAGTTACGTGCGATTTCATCGTGTGGGTCTAAAAAGGTGGGGTGATATAAGGCGGAATATATTTTCCCCGAAACCGCTGGGCCAGTATAGTCGAACTCGCTGGTCACCCTTATAACGTCCCCTGGACTTACTGTTAATACCCCTGGTGGTGCCACTAAGCCTACTCGTTTCGTTACCATTTGTTACCTCCTATACTGTGACATTCTCGTATGAAGTTATTTTTAGGTTACTATATTCACCGGCTGGCTTCTCGACAGCTGAAAACTTCATCATATCGCTCTCGCCAGTGATCGGCGGAACTCCGATAACAGGTAGAGGCAGTGGTGCCGGGGTAGCCACCACAGTAACTTCATACGTACCGAGCTTCTCGGGTCTCCACTCTATGGTGAACTTACCAGTCACTGGTATTGGAAATCCCCGCTCATAGGTGACTTCCTCAACTACCTCGGGTTTATACCACTCTTTCTTCTGCACCTGGGCATAGACAAAAGGAGGGGCACCTACGGCATCAAACATCTTGACCGACCCTTCAATCTTGTAGGTCGTATCAGGGTAGCCCTCCTCTGGAAGAGGAGTAGTTATCTCTATCTTCACGATGTCAAGGTGTTCTGGCATCTCATCTACTCCCTAAAAGGAACGGGGCAAGCCAAAAATGGCTTGCCCCGTTTTTCTTCTTTAGTTTAACATCAAGACAGGTTATTTTGTCAATGCCCGCATCATGGCTATTGTCGCCGGGGCTACCTTGTCCTGCTTTATGAACTCATTATATTGTTCTGTTGTCAGTATTTTCCTTAACTCGGCGAAGTGGAGGTCTTCTACCACGTCGGCCAGCACATCCCCCACCCAGGGCACCATCCCTGGAACCATTGAGCCATCAATGGCAACGGCATGCTTCATAGCATTTCTACTTTTCTCATCAAAGGGTGGCAACTTGGGTAGCTTCACTTTATGCTCGGGTAAGTGCACCTCCCCAAAGGGCGTAGGGATCGTGGTCTCGGGCAGTGTTGGAGGCCATAACTTCGGGGGTCCCTTTTGACCTGGTAGTGTCGGTAATTTAACCATCTCTACCCCCCTAAACAGCAATTTTAGTCCTATCGGTCATAATCTCAAAGGGGATGAGCCCTACTCTTATTTCTACCTCGGCGGGTTGCGTAGTGTCAAGTGTCAGCCTCCAGTCATCAGTGCTGAACGGCCCGATATGGTCTGTTTTCTCAATGTAGTCGGCGAGCGAGTTATAAGAAGCCCTGACATAAATACCATAGAGCAGAGGAAAAGGCAGCCCATTTCTCACCGCAAAGAGCAGTTGTTTCTTGCCATTGGCCAACTCAGTGCTGAAATCACCATAGAACTTGAGAATAGGCTGAGGAGGTCTGGCAAGATACTCCGATATCTTCTCACCGAGGCTCTTTGGCTTGTCAACTTCCCGTAGTAAAATCATAGACTCCTCGCATACTCTTCGGCAGCATCTCTGTCCCCGTAATAGATTTCAGGTTCTAACCGACGGTAACCGCCCCTCAAGAGTATAGGGACTTGCGGCTTATTGTTTAGCATGTGGTTCCAGGATGAGGAATATAGTACCCCAGTCCGGTCCTGCCTCCCACTGTAGTGCAGGCCACTTTCATACAGGTTGGCGAAGGAATAACACCAGTGGTAGATAACCTCAGCCTCTGTTATTTCAATGCTTTCAATATCAGCGACTCTGCCTAAACTCCGTATCCTGTACTCACGATACCACTCATCCCAAAGCTTTGTTGGTGCAACCTCGTCTCTAAAAACAAGGTGGTTTTCGCCAGGTGCTATAAAGATGGCGCAGAGCTGGCCCTCCTCAGGCTCAATTACTGGCTGGAAGATGGTCAGCGTAACTTCAGGCCCCAGCTTAGCTCTGAGTCGAAAAAGCTCCCTCTGGCGTATCTGGAGGTCTAAGTCCTCTTTTATTTTGAGGTTTCTCACCGGTGAAGGTAATTCCAGCGCTAGATAGCGTCTCATGTCATTTATTCCAAGGGGAGGAGGGATTAGCTCAAGCGTTGTCCAGCACCCCTCATCTTAACAGCCGCCCAGCGTGGGATTGGCGGGTCAGGCGGGAACGCCGGTAACCAGCTCCAGATAATTTCTGGCACTGTTTCCATTACTGGCCCGAGCCCCTTTCTAATTACTGGTGGCACTGATTCAGCACCGTAAATTTCCTGATGCCTCTTCAAACGCTCAGCTTCTGTTCTAGGAATACCAAACGGCATAATTTACCTCCTTCTCAATTCCTCTATTAGTTCTGGCTTTCTATAAAAAAATACTGGAAGCGGGAGACCTTCCCAGGGAGCTGCCGGTCGCAAATCACCTATAGTGAGCTTCGGCCCAAGTTTCTCAGCGTAATGAAATGCGCCATAGGTGGCTGCTGCTCCCAGTCCTCCTATAACGCCTACGATGAGCATTGTCGGAGGAGCAATCATCACTCCTCCTTCAAGCTGGTTAGAAACTCCAGCAAATCTTGGGGGGCTGTTTTCATAATCTTCTCAATCCTTTTCAGTAGCTTCTCGAGTTTCTCCAGCTTCTCGATGGGCATTGAGTTGATTTCCCGAATGAGCATCACCACCTTGTCCAGTTCTGGGGCGTTTTGGGAAACCCTTTCTGCAGCGACAAGGACTTCCTTTATCAGTCGGAGTTGTCTGGCATCGGGGAATTTGTCAAGGGATTCAGTAACCTGGGAAAGTTTAGGGAGACCCAGTTTGTTCTCAAACTCACTCAGGATGCTTTTACCTCTTTCCATCATAGCTAACCTCCTCCTATCAAAAAACGGGGCAAGCAATTGCTCGCCCCGTTTCCCCTTTTTCTCAATTCTAAACCTTGGCGGGGAATTTAGTCAAGGACAGTTCTCTTGACGGTCTCCTGAATGAAGCTCTTGGTGATTGGCGGGGAGAGCTTCAGGTTGCTGAGGAAATTGTCACCCTGAAGATAAGGGGTAAAGGCAGCAGTCATCTTCTGGAATGCTGCCTCGATGGGGGTTGGCTTAAACTCCGGCTCGAACTTCATCCTGACCATGATGAGTTCGCCAATCCAGTCGGCTAGTTGCTGCAGAGTCGGTGGATCAGGGTGAGCCAGCCAGAAAGTGCCGGCTTCCTCAATGTTGGCTATGCCCCAAGCCACCTGGGTAATCTGAATGAGGTTCAGTTTACCTTCCGGGTTACCCCTAATCCGAAACAGAGGCTCGATTACCGGCAGACGCAGTGAACCTTCAACCTTTCTCCGGATAAGCTCCGCCCTGCGGTGAGTCTGTATTACCGCTGATATGAACCGAGAGAAGTGCCCTGGGTAGGGATTTTCAGCTGTTCCCATAACTATTGACGGCTTAAGAATAGTCACCTCGATGTTGTGCTCCTTAGCAAACTCAGTTATAGCACTCTCATTCTCAATTTTGCTTAAACCGTAGGGATTAACCGGCCAGGTGTAGGCTGTCGAAATAAAAGATAGCCTGGGGATATCATGTTTAAGACAGAAAGCAAGGACATTTTTGGTGCCGTCCACATTGGTTTTCCATATCAAGCTGTCCTTGTCCTCTTGGTTAAGAGTGTGAATTCCAGCCAAGTGATAGATAGCCGTGATGTCCTCAGGCGCATCCTTCAATCCGAGGTTAGGCTCGATTACATCACCGATGATGGGGATAAGGTCTCTTGAGCCAATAGGGGGGTGCCGCGAAAGCCCATACACACGATGCCCCTTTTCTATCAAGAGAGGAATAAGAGCCGAGCCTATAAAACCTGATGCGCCTGTAACTAATATTGCCATTTACTCTCCCCAGTGTAAAAGAGTGGCGCCCGCTGCCAAGCCTGCCCCTAGGCTGACTACCAGACCCCAATCTCCCCACTTAACATCTCCGCCCATAAGTAGTTTCCCAACTATCCCGATGCTGGAACTACTGCAATTCCCAAACAACCTCAATACCTCTCTGGAAAGTGTCATCTTTTCCTCTGGGATCCCCAGCTTATCCTTGAGGTTATTGAGGACTGCACTTCCCCCTGGGTGGATAACCCACCATCTTATGTCTTTAAGCGCTAGATGGTGTCTACGGAGTATCTTCTCAACCGGAGGTTGCACTACGGAAGGAACTATCCGTGGTATCTGCCGTGATAGTAAAACCCTCAGCCGTCCGTCTCGCCAGACAAAACCCAGGTACTTCAGGTTCTCAGGGGTGAAGTAAGTCTCAAAATCCACAAGATATGGATGGCGGGGGTCATCATCAAAACCTATGAGAGCAGCCGAAGCCCCATCACCGAAGATGGCATTGGCCCTCAACAGTTCCCACTCCCCGCTGGGATCAGGCTCAGGCTCAGGGAAATGGCAAACGCTACAGATTTCACACGATATGGCAAGGGACTGCTGCCCCGTTGCTAGAGTGTGGTGGTAGGCTCTCCATAAGGATGGGGCTGCCCCCTCGCAACCAGTTCCCAGAATAGGCGTGTAGACGACATTGGGTGAGAACCCGAGCTCAGAATGAAGACGGTGCATTATGCTAGGACACTCATACCCGGTACAGCTTGCGAAGCTAATTGAGCCAATCTGAGATATATCTCTCCCATTGAGACAAGCCTTCACCGCCTCCCTGGATAATGAAATAGCCCCTTTGTTGTATTCCTCACACGCCTGCTGCCAAGTGAGCTCAGTCCCAAATGAAAGCCAAAGATGCCTCTTGTCAATATCAGCATCCAAGAAAATACGCCGAAATTGCCGTGGATAGCCTAGTGCCTCAAAAACTTCCTCTTGAGTATAACTCTGCTCGGGGACAGCATAGCCAATGCTAACAATCTTCGGTCTCAAACTAGCCTCCTATAATTTCTCCGACTAGTAGCAAAACTGGGTATAGTGCCGCCACTATAACGAGAATGCCCCCCACCTTTCTGAAGTTTGCTTTCAGCAGCACTAGGCAGGCGATGAAGCCGGGAAAGGTTAAAAAGGTAAGCGCAGTCATTGGAGATAGGATACCTACAGCGATTAGAAAAACCTGGTAGACGAATACGAACAGAAACCAGGACATCAGATACCACTCCAGACTTATGCCGTATTGCCACACCTTGTAGGCCAGGCTTTTAACACCCTTCTTTAGGTTTGCTTCGGCATCAGGCCACTCGTCGAAAGCCAACCCGAGGTAGCAGAGTATTACGGCAACGGGGACGCTGACTATTAGTCCGGTAATCCATGGTGGGCTGGGGTTAACTGAGAACATACCAAGTAAAACTGCTATCGGGCCAACTCCAACGGCAAGGGCAGTCTCATGGGTCCAGTTAAACTTCCCCCAGGCATACCAGAAGGTTACCAGCATACCAGCGATGGCTAGGGGTAAGATTATCCAGCTGACATGTATCGCCAGATATATTAGTGGTGCTAGGGCCAGAATATACCAGCCGGCGGCATTGAGGGCTACCTCTTTGACGCTGACAACGCCGTTTTCAATAAGATTCTGCCCGCCGGCGTAATCCTTCTCGGCACTACGATCCTCAACCTCTCCTTTATCCAAACCACTTTTCCAATCCAGAAAACTGTTGAACGAGTGCCCGCCGGCCATAATAAGCAGGCCGCCGACCAGTGCTATCCAAGCATTGGCACCAAGGCCTCCTGCTAGCACCGCACCTATCAGTAGTGAGCATCCAAAGAAGGGGGCAGCAAACCATCGAGGCAGGGTAAAGAGATGTGCTTTAAGTTTGTCTTTCATCATTGACCTCCTTTTAACAAAAGATATGTAAAAGTGCCATAACTAAGGCACTGGAAAGAGGAATTGAGAGATTATCGTCAATGAAGTGCCTAGTTTTAGTATATTTCTCAGCTATCACCGCAGTAACGGCTCCGAGTACACCAATCCAATAGGGTTGAATAAAATAGGCAAGGATTAGACAGGTAACAAGCATTCCCAGACTCCCCCAATTGCCTTTAACTTCTCTACCATAGACCTTACTGCGAATGAGCCCGGTGATAGCATCGCCACCCCCCATGAAAGTTAGTGGGACAACTGCCAGCCACGGCTCACCCAGTAGCCCCCAGCAAATACCAATAAGCACAATTCCTGTTGCCGGGAAGTGTATCTCAGCTAGAGCATGTGGTCTCCCTGAGCCACCCACGCCCCGAAAAGTTTTTGGTCTAAACCACCTAGCATAAAGGAGCAAGATAGTGAACGCTGTAGCCAAAATGAGTGGCCACCAGAAGCTGTGAAAGAGGAGAGGGCAAAGAAGGAAACCGACACACCCTCCCAGGTGCCCCAGCTTTCTGCTGAGGTATTGAGGAATAGCATAGTCATAAAATAGGTTCGCCAAATACAGACCGAGTAGGGCTGCCCCAGTAATCAAAAGAGCAAATGGTGCTTCAGCTAGCACTTCGCCCTCCCAATACCATCCGCATCTCAGCTAGGAACTGCTCGAAAGCCTGGGCAAATTCCTCGGTGTCGTATATTATCTTGTCGGTGTTAGCCCGGAAATATTTTCTGCTGATTGCCGCCCTGGGAGAAAGGCTACCATCAATAACGTCAAGGAGCACCTCATCGCCGCTGGGGTAGTTCACCAGATCTCCGTCGACCAAGAACTTGTCCAGTTTCTCATAGGTCACTGGCGGAGCCTGGTCAAGCATTTGGAGACGCTGCCCCTTATACTGGAAATACAAAACGCCTCCTTCAGGGCCAGTCACCCTAAGCTCGGCATACTTGCTCTCGACCTCAGCTAGCTTCTTCTTGGCATCCTTGGATAGCTGGTCAAAGAAATGTGCCTGCCGTGACATGAATCTACGGAACATTTGCTCAACTAATCCTGCCATCTATACCCTCCTGATTATTCCCTTAACTAACTTTCTCTTGAATTTTCTGCCCAGGGTAACCTCCTTGAGCACCACTGGCTTTGAATCGATTACCTTATTTGCCAGCTTCAAGAAGTAGGTCTTTACCTTCTCCTTGCTGCTAGTCTGGGGAATTGACACTAGAAAGGGTATGCTCGCTTTTTGGGCAATATCCTTTAGGTCAACTCGGGGGGACAAGAACTGGTACTCGATTTCACCATGGCAATTGAGAAAGCCGTCCTGATTGGCCACCAGACCGATAATGGGAATCTGCTTTACCCGTAGCAAGTCTATGGTCCTCTGCAAGCCGATGGTGGAAATCTTGGTTGGCTGGGA
>JADHWY010000008.1 GCA_016783245.1 Dehalococcoidales bacterium
TTGACATCACCTATGTCACCCAGGAAAAGCAATTGGGCACAGCTCATGCCCTAGCTCAGGCGAGGGAGGTAGTTGAGGATGAGTTTCTGGTTCTCTCCGGAGATAAGTTAATTGAAGCTAGCACCGTTGCTCAGTTTGTCGCCGCAAAGCCTGAGTCAGTGCTAGTGAAGAAGGTGGCAGACCCAAATCCAGCTAGATATGGGGTGCTAACCATTGAGGATGGCATGGTGAAGGACATTGTAGAAGAGTCTAAGGAAGTGGCAAGTAATATAGTTAGCACTCGCATTTATGCTTTAAGCAGGGAAATTTTTGATTTTATCGAGTCTGGGCTTATGATTTCAGACGGCTTAAAGAAGATGATAGCTCAAGGCAAGTATGTTTACGCTCACGAAACAGATGGCCCATGGCTTGACGTAGTCTACCCCTGGGATATATTAAGCCTTAATGACATCGTTATCGGTCAGCTTCAGGCTGATGTGGCGGGCACTATTGAGCCTGGTGTTTCCTTGAAGGGGCTGGTCTCAGTAGGCGAGGGCACGGTGATACGGTCAAACTCCTACATCGCTGGCCCGGTAGTTATCGGGGCTAACTGTGATATCGGCCCCAATGTCTGCCTTATGCCAGCTACCAGTATCGGCGACAATGTGGTTATTTCACCATTTACTGAGATAAGGAACAGTGTCATTGGCAGTGATGTTGATATCGGGTCTGGTTGTATTATTCAGGATTCGGTCATTGACCGGGGCTGTGCCGTAGGCGGGCAGTTTACCGCTTGCGCTGGTGAGGCTGATGTCAAGGTTGATGGTGAATACTACTCGGTGAGTATGGGAGCTATGCTGGGGGAGGGTTGTAACATCGGTAATAATGTGGTGGCTCGGCCAGGGGTCATTGTCGGTAACAACAGTCAGATTCAGCCGTTGAAGCTGCTCAGCGGCAGGTTGCCTGACGGAAGCCTGGTATCATAGTAAATGCTTGGCGTGTAAATTATGTGTGGTATTGTCGGTTATATCGGGGATAAACAAGCTCAGCCCATTCTGCTTAACTGCTTAGCCAGAATGGAGTATCGGGGCTATGATTCCTGTGGCATAGCGGTAACCGGCGGCAGCATTAAGGTGTGTAAGGATGTGAAGAGGGTGCAGGAGCTGACGACAACGATGCCCAGGATTGGGGGGTTAGCGGGTATTGGTCATACCAGGTGGGCCACTCATGGTGAGCCATCCCAGGTAAATGCCCATCCCCACCTTGATTGCTCAGGAAACATTGCTGTGGTGCATAACGGGGTAATAAATAATTTCCAGAAGCTGAAACAGCAGCTAGTCGCTGAGGGGCATAGTTTTGTCTCTCAGACTGATACCGAGGTAATACCCCACCTGATTGAGAAATACTATGATGGCAATTTAGAAGAAGCGGTGGAGACCGCTCTGCGTGATGTAGAGGGCTCTTATGCCATCATAGTATTAGCGGCGAAGGAGCCCAAACTGATTGTGGCCAGGAAAGACAGCCCGTTAATTATCGGCGTTGGCGATAGAGAGAACTTTATTGCCTCGGATGTGCCCGCAGTGCTGGACTATACTAATAGGGCTCTGTATCTGGAAGATGGTGATATTGGCATCGTCGCCAAAGATGGAATAGTGGTGAAAAGAGGTGGCACCAGGGTTGAGCGAGAGGAGCACAGGATTCTGTGGAGTGTGGAGGACGCTCAGAAGGGGGGCTATGAGCACTTCATGCTCAAGGAGATTCATGAGCAGCCCAGGGTGATACGGGATACTCTCGGGGATTATACCCAGCAAAATGGGTCAGCGAGTCTGATGGACGCAGATATAAAATCTCTGCTTATTTTAGCCTGTGGCACCTCCTATCACGCTGCCCTGGTAGGGAAATACATTATTGAAGACCTGCTCAATATCCCGGTTAGGGTGGAGCTAGCCTCCGAGCTCAACTATTGGGCTCCGTCCCTGGCTGGAACCGGAGCTCTTGCCATCACCCAGTCCGGTGAGACCGCCGATATCCTCAAAGCGATGAAAAAGTTGAGGGGTGTGGGGTGCCCCGTGTTAGTCATTACCAACGTGGTCGGCAGCAGTGCCAGCCGCATTGCCAGCCAGACTGTTTATACCAGGGCAGGTCCCGAAATAAGTGTGGCGGCTACCAAGAGCTTTACTGCTCAGCTTATGGTGCTGTACTGGCTGGCGATGTCATACTCCAAAGCTGACGCCAGAAGATTAGCTGATATGGTTATGGGAATAAGGCAGCTGCCGAATAAGGTCCAGCAGGTGCTGGATAACAAGGATGAAATTATAAAGAGCGCTAAGTATCTGGCTGGTTATGAGAATGCCTTCTTTATTGGCAGGGGGATAAATTTCCCCATAGCTCTGGAAGGGGCACTCAAGTTGAAGGAGATTTCCTATATTCATGCTGAAGGCTGTGCTGCCGGGGAACTAAAGCACGGTCCCTTTGCCTTGCTCGGTGAAGACATACCGGTTATTGCCATTGTAGCTCAGGATAATACCTATGAGGCTATGCTGACCAATATTAGAGAGGTCAAGGCTAGAGGAGCACCGGTGATAGCGCTGGCTGAGGAGGGGGATAAGGATATTGACCAGTTGGCTGACTCGGTCCTTACCCTTCCTAAGGGGGATGCCATATTTTCACCGGTGGTCAATACCGTAGCCCTGCAGCTGCTTGCCTACTATACCGCCAGGCACAGAGGCTGTCCCATTGATACCCCCAGAAACCTGGCTAAAAGCGTGACCGTAGAGTAGGGAAGGACAGTCTGCGATATCAGTGTTACTCGAGACCCAATATAGGGGAAGACGGCTGGCCTTGTTGGCATTGTTTTTGGGGTGGAGGTCTTTTATAATCAGGGGGTGGAGAATACCCGCCTTATTTCCGATGTCGAGCGACTGATTGAGAGCCTGGGGCCGCTCCCCGAGCCAGTGGCTGAGCCTGCCTTTATCGTGGTCAGCGGCTTACCGGGAACGGGAAAGTCTCACTTTTGCGGCTGCTTAGCGGAGAGACTGCCGGTTGTTGTTCTGGAGAGCGACGCCCTGCGCAAGGCTCTGTTCTCATCGCCGGATTATAGCTCACAGGAGAGCTCGCGTCTTTTCCAGGCGTGCCACCTTCTTATTGAGAGGTTATTGAAGAGGGGAATCTCTCTTATTTTTGATGCTACCAATCTATCAGAGCGCAATCGCGAACATTTTTACAGTATTGCTGAGCGTTTGGATGTCAAGCTGATATTGGTCAGGGTGGAGGCGCCGCCGCAGGTAGTTTATCAGCGACTTATGGCGAGGGGTGAGGATTCACAGGGTAAATCGGATGCCGACTGGACAGTATATCGTCGGATGAAGCCAGCGGTTGATAAGATTCGTCGTAACCACTACGCTGTGGATACCTCCCGAGATATCACCCCTGTCCTGGATAAAATTGTGAGACAAGTTGCCCGCTGAAAGGAGGGTCAAGGTGGAGATTAAGGTCATAGTTGGCGATATCGCTGAGATTGAAGCCGACGCTATCATGGTCAACCATTTTGAGGGTATGGAGAGCCTTGAGGGTGATATAGCCGATATTGATAGAGCTCTGGACGGAGCTATCTCCCGGCTTATCGCTCAGGGCGAGATTAAGGGTAAGCCCAATGAGATTACCATTATTCATAGCCTGGGTAAGCTGCCGTCGGCACGGGTGGCGATTGTCGGTTTGGGTAAACAGAAGGAGCTATCTCAGGATAAGGTTCGGGGAGCGGTGGCTGGGGCCTGCCGGCTGCTCAGGCAGAAGGGGGTGGGCGGCATTGCCACCGTTGCTCAGGGAGCAGGAATGGCTGGTATCAGTGCGGAGGGTGCTGCTCAGGCGGCGGCTGAGGGTGCTTTGCTCGGTCTCTATTCATTCCGTAAGCATATCACCAAGGAAGCCGAGCATGGCGACATCAAGCAGCTTACCATTGTTGCCGCTGATAAAACTGAATCGCCCAGATTGGAGCGGGGTTGCAATAAAGGGAAGGTGTTGGCAGAGGCAACCAATCTGGCTCGTGATATGGTCAACGAACCAGCCAACTATATGACACCCGGTGATATGGCTGGGATGGCAGCCGAACTGGCTGAGAGTTACGGGCTGAAGCTCAAGGTTCTGGAGCGGAAGCAGATGCAGGAGCTGGGCATGGGGGCACTGCTGGGTGTGGCGGAGGGGAGCAGGCAGCCACCCAAGTTTATTATCCTCCGATATCGGGGAGGCGATTCTGCTGAAGCGGATATGGTGTTAGCGGGCAAGGGGGTAACCTTTGATTCCGGAGGTATCTCCATAAAGCCGTCACGGAAAATGGGTGAGATGAAGGGGGATATGGCGGGGGGTGCTGCGGTTATGGCCGCTATGAGCGCTATCGCTCAGATTAAACCAAGGGTTAATGTTACCGCTCTCATCCCCGCTACGGAGAACCTGCCCAGTGGCAGTGCGCTGAAACCGGGTGATATCGTCACCGCTATTAACGGCAAGACCATTGAGATTATCTCCACCGATGCTGAGGGGCGGCTTATTCTGGCTGATGCCTTGGGCTATGCCGAGAAGCTTGGGGCTAAGGTTATCATTGATGTCGCCACCCTAACCGGAGCCTGCCAGGTGGCTCTGGGTGATGTAGTTACCGGCGCCTTCGGTAATAATCAGGGGCTGGTGGATAAGGTGATTGCTGCTGGTGACGAAGCCGGAGAGCTTATCTGGCAGATGCCGATGTATGACCAGTATAAAGAGCAGAATAAAAGCGATGTCGCCGATATTAAGAATGTCGGTGGCAGATACGCTGGTGCCATCACCGCCGCCCAGTTCCTCGCTGAGTTTGTTGGTGATACCCCCTGGGTCCATCTGGATATTGCCGGCACCAGCATGAGCGAAAAGGAAAAAACCTACCTGGTTAAAGGGGCTACCGGGGTGCCGGTGCGCACCCTGGTGAATCTGGTCCTGGCTCTTGCCAAGTAGTAGGGAAAGGAGGTTTAGACTATGAACATTAAATGGTTGGGGCACGCATCTTTTCTCATCGCCTCGGATAGCGGGGTAAAGATAATCACTGACCCTTATGAGACCGGCAGCGGCTTGAGCTATGGCGAGATAACAGAATCGGCTGATATTGTCGCCGTGAGCCATGAGCACTCTGACCATAACAATGTCGCTGCCGTTGGTGGTAATCCCAAGGTAGTCAGAGGGGCAGCCAGGGTCAAGGGGATAGAGTTCGAGGCTATCCCTTGTTACCATGATGATGCCAGGGGAAAAGCGAGGGGGAAGAATACCATCTTCTGCTTTGAGGTTGATGACATAAAGGTGTGCCATCTTGGTGACCTGGGCCATCGGCTCAGCGACGGGCAGGTGGCTGAGCTAGGCGGGGTAGATATTCTGCTTATTCCCGTGGGCGGATTTTACACCATTGATGCCAGGGTTGCCATTGAATTATGTGGCCGAATTAAACCTAGGGTGGTTATCCCCATGCACTATAAAACCGATAAGTGTGATTATCCTATAGCTGGCGTGGAACGATTCCTCCAGGGTAAGGAGGCGGTAACCCGCTCGGGTGTCAGCGAGGCGGAATTCAAAGCTGGGGAATTGCCTCCGGGTACTCAAATCGTAGTCTTGAAACCAGCGCTATAATTATTTATAGTAGGTTGTAACATCGCATAGTCTGTACAATTGTATTGCCTAGCTGGGCTCCCCGAGTTCCATTATAGAATGATTGCGATTATCAGTACTCCATCTTTAAACACGTTTCCTGCTAGGGAAGTTTCATAAGCTAATCCGGAATCACTATTATCCAGTTCCCATTCGGTCCGATTACAGGATTTCCCTCTTCATCTAAGGCAACCCGACCTAGTACCGGGGCTCCATCTTCATCTACAAGAGGATTACCCGTTGGGCCCATTACAGGTTGTGGCTCGCCGAATCGTGTATCATCACGGAATGTTTCCGATGGTGATGGCTCACCACCTTGCGTCTCAGAGGGTGACATTCTCCCTGGTGAAGGCGAATCCTGGGTTTGGTCATCTTGACTATCAGGGCGAGGAGTAAACAAGAATCTATCGTTGCCGGGTCCAGACGTCATTCCTGGACCGAGTTCATAAAAAGATGTCACGCGGGGGGACATCCATCCTTCGCCAGTATTAGTAAAATATATCGGCTCGCCTTCCCAATTGTCACTATAATCAAGGATCGGTAATCCCGTTTCACTGTCAAAGAGTTGTCGACCCAGCACCGGGTATCCATCTGCAGTTACAAAAATAGTACCATCCCAATCTCTAACATTCTGCACAGGGCCTAATTCTTGGCCCTCAGGGACTTCTGTTCGCAAGAAAGACTCACTATAATAATAATCATCATAATAATAAGAATCATCTCCGCCATTATGACCATCACCATCCCCGCCATCACCTCCGCCATGACCGCCATCCCCGTCATGACTGCCATCATACCCGCCATAATCCCCGCCATCATCCCCACCATGATATTGAGCTAATACTGGGGAAGGTGTATCAATGAGAAAGAGCGTAGAAGATACGGCTATTAGCAAAATTAATGATAGTGCTAACGAAAAAGCTAATTTCATTTTCATAAGTATATTTTACCCCCTCTACAAAAGTAGACTCTAATGGCTATTTCTCCCCAAACCAACTAACGGTTCCCAGTTTATTAAGCAGATGTACCCCCACCTGCTCAAGTGCTTCCTTACGAGATTTACCGGCATCACTCCAACTTTCGTACTGTGACAGGGTCCAAATATTATCTTCCGGCAAAGTATCAACTAGTGTATTGTAATCATAATGGGCCTTGTCATAGACATCGAAAGCTGCCAGAGAGTTTGTATCGCCAGTGGCTGTAATGAGACTACCCAGTTGAGAATTAAACGTGTCTACATCACTGAAATCATAAGCACCGGCTCCATAGTAGTAATCGTACCAAAGGAAGTAAGCAGCAGTAGCGGACAGTTCTTCATTCAACGTAGCAGAATTATTTACCAAGTCCTCAAGTTCAACATTCTCTTTGGTCAAATCCTCAATCTTGGTATTGAGTTCTTCCAACTGCTGTTGGGAAGAGGTCAATTCAGATTCTAATTGTTCATATTGCTCCTGAGGAATTCCGCAACCCGACAAAGCAAGCGCAATAATCATTAGTGATAGGTAGATTACTATGTGCCTTATTTTTATTACCATAATGATGCTCTTCCCCTTTCAAATAGTGCTTACTTTCAATGTTTTTACATGTTGGAGCTAGAATTTAGACCTGTTTTAAAATGTTGTCAACACCCTATAATAAAGATTAATAAGTGGACCGTCCAAGCGTTGAACAATCCGTCATTTTGCTTAACCGCAAGTTGTTCTATAGGCACCCCCAGAGGAGGTTCACCCTCCTTTTTTAATCTCACCCTCTTTAGTTATGTTGACCAATGGTGGTATAATGTACATAGGGACGTGAGGTTGGAGGACAGATAGAGCTAAGAAAACGTAAATTGGATATAGGTTTTATCGTTCTTGCTGGCGGCAAGGGCTTGCGCTTGGGGCAGGATAAGGCGTCGGAGACTATTGGCGATAGGAGCTTGCTTGAGAGGGTAGTATCCCGTCTCGCTTCGTTCGATAGTGATATCCTTATCGTTTCTGCATCGGAGCGAACTTTTCCCCAGCTTAATGGTTACCCGAGGTTAAGAACAGTAGCTGATATTTACCTCAATAAAGGTCCCTTGGGTGGTGTCTATGCTGGCTTGAAGGCATCGGATTCGTTCTATAACTTTGTTGTCGCCTGTGACATGCCCTTTTTGAATCAAGCCCTGCTGCGTTACATGATGCAAATTTCAGCTGGTTTTGACCTGGTGGTTCCCCGTTTGGGGGAGCTGGTGGAACCGCTTCACGCTGTTTACTCCAGGGCTTGCCTGGCGCCGATTGAATCTCTGCTCAGGCAGGGTGACTTGATACTGAGGCGGCTTTTCGCTTTGGTCGAGGTGAGATATGTGGAGGCGGAGGAGATTGATAGGTTTGACCCCCAGCATTTGAGTTTTTTCAACGTTAATAACGAGGCTGATATGGAGAGAGCCAAAAAGTTAGCCAGGAGCGAGCTATGATAACTGTAGAGCAGGCTCTGGATAAGATTCTCAGTTATGCCACTGTCCTCGAGGAGGAGGAAAGTCCTATTCTGGACTCCCTGGGGCAGGTTCTGGCTGAGGACGTATATTCCGATATTGATGTGCCTCCGCTGGATAATTCGGCTATGGACGGCTATGCGGTCAGGTCGGAGGATACCGGTGGTGCCAGCAGGCAGTCACCCAGACTCCTTTGCGTTATTGATACTGTCCCCGCCGGCTCTATTTCCAGCCGTGTGGTAGAAGCGGGCACAGCTATCCGTATTATGACCGGGGCGCCAGTGCCTGAGGGCGCCGATAGTGTGGTGATGTTTGAGGATACCGATGAAGCTCAGCGCCAGGGGCGTCCTGCGGAGATAGGCATCTTGCGCCGGGTTGAGGCTGGTTTGAATATTCGTCGGGCGGGGGAGGATATCGCCAGGGGGTCAATGGTATTGAGTCAGGGAACGATGCTCAGACCCTCAGAGGTCGGTGTTCTGGCTTCTCTGGGGCGGGCTGCGGTGAGGGTTATTCGCCGCCCGGTAGTGGCTATTCTAGCCACCGGGGATGAGCTGGTTGAGCTCGGACAACCCCTGCCGGCAGGCAGGATATATAATAGCAACACCTATAGCCTGGCTGCGCTGGTTCGGCGCTATGGCGGCATTCCTAGGATACTGGGGATTGCCCGAGATAGCGAGAGCTCGGTGGTAGCCGGGCTTCGTCGCGGGCTTGATGCCGATATGCTGATAACCACCGGCGGCGTTTCCGCTGGGGACTATGATGTGGTAAAGGATGTTCTGGCTAAGCAGGGAGAGATTGCTTTTTGGACGGTTAAGATGAGGCCGGGGAAACCCTTAGCTTTTGGTACCGTCGAGGGGGTGGGCGAGGCTGGCACCGCTAAAAGCATTCCCCACCTTGGTTTACCGGGCAACCCGGTTAGCTCCATGATTACCTTTGAGCTTTTTGGCCGCCCCGCTATGCTTAAGATGATGGGTAAGAGGAATCTGGCCAAGCCCATCATTGAAGCGGTGGCGGAAAGTTCTGTGGCCAATCATGGCCGGCGGCGCATCTTTACCCGGGTTATAGTGGAAAAGCGGGATAATCAATATTTTGCTCGATTGACCGGGCCTCAGGGCTCGGGGATTCTAACCTCTATGGCGTTGGCTAATGGGTTGATGATTATTCCTGAGGATAAGGGGGTGGTGACACCCGGCGATGTGGTTGAAGTAATGATGTTAGATTGGGGAGAGGAGTAGCACTTGATATTCAAGGACTCTGAGTTTATATTCGAGCCACCACCGGTGGTATCCAGGGCGCGGCGCGTTTTGATTAAGCCCAGCGCCTGCTACCCTGTGCCCTATCCGGTAACTACCAGCCGTGATATACTCTCGGTGATAATAGAAGGTATCAGGCGGGTTAGTGATGCCGATATCATCCTGCTTGAAGGTACCCCGGGGGGCGATTCTATACAGCCGATATATCAAACCCTGCGCTATAACTTCCCCCGGGTATTGACGCTGGATGTAAACAATTGCATCTGGGTGGAGGTGGATAATCCTCTGCCTAAAGCCTTGTCGATTCCTACCTTCTGGGTGCCTAATGTCGTCTTGTCCAGCGACTATCTGATAACTGTGGCTCCGTTAAAGATTAGTCAGGGCAAGGCCGACCTCAGCCTGATGAACCTGCTTAGCCTGTTGCCCAATAGCAAGTATGGAGGTGAAGCCCAGAGGGACTGGAGGGCTCTTTATAACCTGGGAATAGATAAAGTGGTGGCTGACCTCTATTTTACTTTGCCCTTCGACCTGGGGATTATCGAAGCCCGCCAGAAATTCACCGCTCAGGATGACCCCACTCACGGTGAGGTTGAGGAATGTGGTAAGATATTTATCGGCGAACCCTACCAGGTGGATTGTGAGGCTTCAGAGGCACTGGGGCTTAAGACAGGGTATCTTGATTGGATCAGCATAGCTAAGATAGGGTTTGAGAGCTAAAATCTCTCTAGAAAGCGGTTCTTATGGTTGAAGATGTTGAAGATAAAGTTGCTGCGCAGGCTAAATCACACTGGTTCATTGATTTAGATTGGTATCAGCAGAGTAATCGCTCATTTTTGACTTTGGCTCAGCATTGCCTGTGCTCTAAGTGTAAGGAGCGGCTAATAAAGGGGGAGATTTCACCAGAGGACCTTGTCTCCGCTATTAAAGATTGCTGCTCTCAGACCGAGGGTTTTATTAGTGGTGGCTTGCCTGTCATGGAGGGTATCTTTCGCCTTTTCCTGGCTAACGGCAATCAACCCCTTGATTTAGAGGAATTGGGAGAGAAGCTGAGAAAACTGCGCGGCGAGGGGGTTTATCCTACTTCCCCTGCGGTGTTATCTCGCATTCTTGAGAGCGACTGCTACTATGGGCTGAGGCCGGTTCAGGAATAGCTTCAAGCAGCTCTAACTTAGTACCTTATTTTAAAATCAGAGTGGTTCCCTGTATATTCTGACCACGCGGTCGCTACCCTGGTTACTGTTGCTGCCGGCGGTCCCACCTCAAGATAGCCGATAAGCTTTTCTAATTGCGCTCTTTCCCCCTCAGCTTCAACCTCCACCGCCTCCGTCTGGCGCAGGTTACGCACATAGCCGGTTAAGCCCAGCGCTCTTGCCTGCCGGCAGGCGAAATCACGGAAGTAGACGCCCTGAACATACCCGTATACTGTTACTCGAACCGAGGCCAGGTCACTCATCGGTTATCAACTTTACCTCAAGATGAGTCTTAACGGGGATGGGAAGTCGTGTTTATCCAGCCTGTCGAGACCTTGCTGACGAGCCAGCTCAATAGCGTGGCGAAACTCCTCCCTGCTTAGCGGGCGGTTTAATAGTGGCATATCAAAAGCCTGGTGACAGGGGTGATATTGAGCCATAACATTCAGGTAGGTATCTGGGGAGACCTCCTGAGCGAGGAAGGTTATTGTGTCCTCGGTTCCCGCCAGCCCGTTGGGCAATACCAGGTGGCGCACCAGAAGACCGCATTGGGCTATGCCCTGTTTATCTATGTGGAGGTCGCCTGCCTGGCGGTGCATCTCCTTGACGGCTGCCCTGTTTACCCTGGGGTAGTCTTTTATCCCCGACAGTTGCTCGGCGATTCTATCATCGGAGTACTTCATGTCAGGCATATAGATGTCCACGATTCCCTCCAGCAGTCTCAGGGTTTCCACAGAGTCGTAGCCGCCGCTATTATATACCAGGGGCAGGTGGAGTCCCCCGCCCACCGCCACCTCCAAGGCTTCCAGGATATAAGGCAGTACATGGGTGGGACTGACCAGATTTATGTTGTGGCACCCTTTTGCCTGAAGGGAGAGCATCATCTCTGCCAGCCCTTCCTTGCTGACTGCGCTGCCCTCGCCCAGCTGGCTTATGGTGTAGTTCTGGCAGAAGGCACATCGTAGATTACAGTAGGTGAAAAAGATGGTCCCCGAGCCGTGCCTGCCTACCAGGGGTGCCTCTTCCCCGAAGTGGGGGCCATAGCTGGAAACCAGCGCCTGGTTGGAGACATGACATTTCCCACTTTCGCCGGCGAGCCGGTCGACCCCACAGTGGCGGGGGCACAGGTGGCAGTCTTCCAGCATTGATTTGGCTTTATCGACTCGTGCTTTTAGCTCTCCCGTCTCGTAAAGCTGTTGATAAACGGCTATCTCCCTTACTCCTCTTCCTTCGGTTCCCGCTTCCCCTTCCTCCTGATTACCTCCACTGTTGTGGATGGCGGTAATACGGTCTCAGCCAATATCTTCTTGGCATCCTTTTTCGGTTTCTTCGTTTCTCTGTGTCGGTAATCTCGTCTTCCCATAGTAACACCTCTATCTAAAGTTATCAGACAACAGGTAATTAAAGTGTAGCAAAGGAGGACTATGGTGTAAAGTTGTGTGAAAGCCGTTCCAGCGCCGAGCGGGCGGCTTCGGTCTCTGCCGCTTTCTTGCTCTTGCCCGTTCCCCTTCCCAGCACCGTATCGCCGACCTTTGCCTCAACGGTGAATCTTCTATCATGGTCCGGACCCTCTGCTTCCACTACATGGTAGGCGGGTGTCTGCTGCTCTCTGGCCTGGATATATTCCTGAAGCTGCGATTTATAGTCGGCTTCTCCGCCTTGAGTAACCGTTTTCTCCAGCTCTTCCTCGAATAGCCTGAGGATAAACTTCTTGGCAACGGCTGAGTTCTGGTCAAGGAAAACGGCGGCTATCACCGCCTCTAGCCCTCCGGCGAGGTTAACCGGCTTGTGTCGGCCACCACTAGCCTCTTCACCCTTTCCCAGATAGAGGAAATCTCCCAGTCTGACGGCTTTTGCGATGCGGGCCAGGGTATCCCGACAAACCAGGTCAGCACGGAGCTTGGTCAGCTCACCCTCGGCGGAGGAGGGAAGGTCGTGATATAGTCTTTCCGTGATTACTATGTCCAGGACGGCATCACCCAGGAATTCCAGCCGCTCATTGGAGGTGGGGGCGAAGTGGGGGTTCTCATTAATATAGGAGCTGTGAACCAGAGCCTGCTCCAGCAGAGAGTGGCGCTCGAAGGAGACACCCAGAATTTTTTGGAAGGCAGCTAAATCAGCCAAAGATATGCTTCCTTTCCCTTGATAGCTTGGTAATTTAGCATAAACAGTCAGCTCTATCCTGTCAAATTATGCCATTATTGATAACAGATAAGGCTCATGCTATAATTTTGGGAGTGCTGGGGAATAGTCTAGTGGTAGGACAGCGGACTCTGGATCCGTAGACGAAGGTTCGAATCCTTCTTCCCCAGCCAGATTGTGGCGCATTCGTCTAGCGGTTTAGGACACCGCCCTCTCAAGGCGGAGATCACGGGTTCGAATCCCGTATGCGCTACCAAAGAGAACTAAAGCAAGCCAACAAACACGGCTTGCTTTTTTATTCGGTAATTGGGTAAGCTATATTCCAGTATTGGGGGTGGGGGGTGATGGGGTTGGATAGCGCTCTATCTGTCCAGCAGTTTGGTCATCTCCAGTGACTATAGAGGAAGCTCAAATGACGATAGCTCATATTGTTACTCTGTTAGCAACGGGCGTGGGCGCTGGCTTCGCCAGCGGTTTCCTCGGTGTGGGTGGTGCCGTGATCACGACCCCGGTTCAGTATGCGGTGTATACCGCTATGAATATCCCCACGGATATGGCGATAAAGCTGGCTTTTGGCACCAGTTTGCTGGTGGTCTTGCCCACCGCTGCCAGTGGTGCCTGGAGGCATTATAAAAAGGGGGCGGTATGGTGGAAAGCAGCCGCTGTCATGGGCGGCACCGGCCTAGCTTGCGGTTTTGCTGGGGCTACTCTGGCTACCCACCTCCCCGGGGCAGCATTGAAGATAGCCTTCGGCGCTGTGGTCCTGGCTGTTGCTGTCAAGATGCTGGTCAGCCCCCCATCAGAGACCGGGGAGAAGCCCAAGGATAAGCCCTGGCTATGGGCGATCTGGGCCATTCCGCCAGGATTGATCAGTGGCATCCTCGGCATTGGTGGCGGGGTACTGATGGTTCCCATAATGGTGCTGGCGCTCAAATTCAAAATGCATGATGCCGTAGCTACCTCGTTAGCCGTGATGATATTTACCAGTATTGGCGGCGTTGTTGGCTATATTGTAAATGGCATTGGCGTACCTGGCCTGCCGCCCCACTCTATAGGCTATGTTAACCTGCTCTCATGGTCCCTGCTGGCAGCTACCAGTATCGGGATGGCACAGGTTGGGGCTATAGCTGCCCATCGGCTTCCAACCAAGCAACTGGGGTACGGGTTTGTGGGAGTGATGTTCTATATCGGCCTTAGAATGCTGGGCGCTTTCGGCTAAGTGCTATCAATCATCATCTGCTTGCCGACATTAATAAAAGACTGGACCTTCCCAGTACTAACCTTCAAGATGAGAGATATCATTTAGTGTAATAAGCCGAAGATTACCCTTGCCGATTTGTATTACACTCAGCGAGGCGTTATCGATTTCAAACTTGAGGAAGATGCTATTTGATACCCCCAGGGCATGTGCCACTATCGCCTTGACAATATACTGATGGGTTACCATTATCGCCTGCTTGCCATGGTTAGCTTCTACCACTGTCTCAAAGGCTTGGACAGCTCGCTCAGCCATCTCCCTGATGCTTTCACCGTTGGGCATGGTTATCTCTGATGGGTCAATCCTTGACTGTTGCCAGAGTTCTGGCCACCTTCGCTTGACTTCATCCATATGCAGCCCCTGCCAGTCTCCGAGGTGAACTTCGGTTAAATCTTCCATAATTATCAACTCTAGTTGATGAGGCTCGTTCAAAATCGCTGCCGTGGCATGAGCTCTCTGAAGCGGACTGGTGTAGATGGAATCGATGGATAGGCGGGCGAGCCTCGAGGACAAATGGCGTGCCTGGGTGTAGCCTGCCTTGTTGAGGTCTTCGTTAGAGCGGCCCATATAGAAGCCGTTAGTATTTGATTTGGTTTGCCCATGACGGACAAGAAACACCGTTGTATTCATCTGTAACTCCCTAGAGAATAAATTGTGCCCTTTCCTGTGAGGCGATACCCGGTCCTGGTGAGGCAGGTATATAGACAGGCGACCTTTATACTATATCGATTTCGGCTCATCAGCGCAAGGGATATTTCACTCAAAAGCTGGAAGCCTATTTCTGAGAGAGTTATATGATACAGAGCCTTGTGTACTGCAGCCCTGTGTGGAATAATAGAATCGGGTGGAGGACGATATAAGGTGAAGATTGTTATCGCTGCTCAGGGCTATAAGGGGAATCTCAGTGCTCTTCAGGTGTGCCGAGCCATCGAGAACGGGGTTAAACGCGCTGTTCCCGATGCCATGACCGCTATAGTGCCCATGGCTGATGGTGGAGAGGGAACAATGGAAGCCCTTGTTGCTGCCATGGGGGGCGAGGTAATACCCGCAGAGGTTACCGGCCCTTTGGGCAAGCGTGTCACGGCTCGTTGGGGGCTTCTGAGCGATAAAGTCACCGGCGTCATTGAGATGGCTGCTGCCTCCGGTCTTGATCTGGTCCCGCCGCAGGAGCTTAACCCACTGTTGACCACCACCTATGGTACCGGGGAGCTGATTCTGGATGCCCTGGAAAAGGGCTGCCGGAAGCTGATTATTGGCATTGGCGGGAGTGCCACCAATGATGGTGGCGTCGGCATGGCGCAGGCTCTGGGCGTCAGGCTGCTGGATGGTAAGGGAGCGCCTCTCACCTTCGGCGGCGCGGCTCTGGCTGACCTGGAGCAGATTGATATCACCGCCATAGACCCACGTCTGGCCGACTGTGATATTGTGGTAGCTAGCGATGTCACCAATCCTCTCTGCGGTCCTCAGGGGGCTTCCGCGGTTTACGGACCTCAGAAGGGGGCTACAGAGGAGATGGTAGCCCGACTTGATGCCGCACTGGCTCATTACGCCGGTGTTCTCAAGAAGGACCTCGGTATCGATATCAGAGATGTCCCTGGTGCGGGGGCAGCGGGGGGGTTGGGGGCCGGTCTCATCGCTTTCCTCAAGGCTAAGTTGCTGCCCGGAATAGACATGGTGATTCAAGCCACCGGGCTTGCCCAGCATCTAAAGGGTGCCGCTCTCGTTTTTACCGGCGAGGGCAGGCTCGACAACCAGACAGCTCGGGGCAAGGTGCCGGTGGGGGTTGCCAGGGAGGCCAAGACCCTGGGATTACCGGTCGTCGCTATCGTAGGTGAGATAGGCGATGGCTACCAGGAAGTCTATGACCAGGGGATAGACGCTGTTTTCAGCATTGCGCCCGGCCCCGTTAGCCTAGACCGATGCCTGGCAGAAGCTGAGGAGCTAACCAGCGATATCGCCGAGCGCGCTACTCGGCTGTTCATGTGCGGGGTGGAAGAAGGGGCGGACTCGCCAGAAGAAAAATGTTTGTAGATTCAGGCTGGGGCTTCTGTCGCTGTGCTAGATGTCAGAATAAATACTTTGGTGGGATTGCCTAATGAAAATCAACTATTGACATTCGACATCTGGCGATTTATAATCCACATTTACAAGTTGGATATCCCCAGAAGTGATAACTTAGCGGGTGAGGGATAATCGTTCTCGCCGCTCAAAGGAAGGTGTGTTGGTGAGCGAATCCAGGAATTCTATGAGAGCCAACGTGAAGAAATGCCCTAGTTTTGAAACGAGTGGTAATTTAGTTGGGGGGGAGGTAACCCTCCCTTTTTTATATTATTGAGATAGCAAAAGAATAAGAATAAATAAAGGAGGAGGTAGTAAATGGCTACAAAACAAGAGCTTATCAAAAAGGATTTGGCGCATGTCATCCATCCATTCGGGATGATGGGGGCAGAGCCCACATTCATCTGGGACAGAGGCGAGGGCGTCTACATACAGGATATAGACGGGAACAGGTATCTGGATACCACTTCTGGTGGTGTCCACTTATGTAATCTGGGTCACGCTCCGAAGGCACTTGCCGACGCCGTTAGTGAACAGATGGCAAAAATGGCATATTTCTCGGCAGGGGCACCCAACGCCGCTACCGAGGTGTATATCGAGTATTGCACCGAGCTGGCTGCGGTCCTTCCCGGTGACCTTAACCATGTCTATCTCACCTGCTCCGGCTCGGAAGCCACCGAGGTTGCCACGCAGATAGCCAGACACTATTGGGACTCCGTGGGCCAACCGGAGAGGTACAAGGTTATCGCCTTACACCGTGCTTACCATGGCGGCACCCTTCTCAGCAGAAGCCTCACCGGAAGTCACATCGGCATGGGTTCCTTTGGACGCCGGATCCCTGAGGTGGTTAAGGCACCCAATTACTATTGCCAGGAGTGTGCCTTCGGTCTTACATACCCTGCTTGTGATATGGCCTGTGCTAAGTACATTGAGAGCGTTATTATTCACGAGGGTCCAGAAACCGTATCCTGTATGATAGCTGAGGTGGCGATGGGCAATGGCGGCGTAATCTGGCCCCCCGATGAGTGGTGGCCCATGGTGAGAAAGATAACCAAGAAGTACGATATACTGCTGATTGCTGACGAGGTGCAGACCGGCTTTTGCCGCTCAGGCAAGTTCTGGGGTGTAGACCAGTTTAATGTCGTCCCCGATATACTTAGTATGGCTAAGGGGATTAACAGCGGGTTCTTACCCTTCGGAGCGGTAGGAATCAGTGACAAGATCGCTAATGCCTTCCCCAAGGGGCAGCCTTTTAAGGCTTACACCACCTCTGACGCCAATGCCCTCTGTGTCACCAGCGCCAGAGCGGCGTTAAAGGTCTACACAGGGCAGAAGATGGCGGATAGAGTAGCTAAGCTGGGGGCACATCTTAGTAAGCGCTTCAAGAATGAATTCTTGCCTCTACCTGTGGTAGACGATATCACGGGTAAGAACAGGGGCTTATACCAGTCCTTTGCCATTGGACTCGGCAAGACTACCGGCAAGCCCTATGACATGGCGGCAACGGCGGAGGCTAGAAACTTCTTGGCAGCGAAGGCTTTAGAAAAAGGCGTCCTTCTGGGCACCTGCGATGGCTATCCCAGGCGACAGCCTATCTGTCCTCCCTTCGTCATAACTGAGGAGGAATTAGACAAAGTGCTCGATGTTACTCTGAGCGTGCTGAAGGAGATTAAGCCAGTATAATTGCCAGGGTGTGTCTATAAATAAGCAAACGCTCATTAAATGAGTGGGAAGGGGGTGCTCTATTGTGTCACCGTGCTGATAGCCCTGATGACGCCCCCCTTTGGCTTCGCCCTGTTTATTATGAAAGGGCTTATTCCTAAGGACTCAGGGATAACAATGGTGGATATCTACCGGTCAATTATACCCTTTGTTCTTATAAAAGCTGGCCTTTTGGCTCTATTAGTCTTTTACCCGCAGATTGCCATGTGGCTGCCCAATATGGTCTATGGCAAGTAACTCCTTGGAAGTGATAGAATTGGCACTGGCAGCGGAATCTGCCGGAAGAGCCTATAGATATTGGTGATGCTCTTTGACGTTCGGCGTTACCAGCACCTTGAGGATATTACAGCACAGAAAGGAGAAATGTTATGCCGATAAAAGGGGGATACTGGGGAAAGATTTTATGTGTGGACCTTTCCAGCAAGGAGATAAGTGTAAAGACGTTCGACGATGACTTCGCTAGAAAGTATGTGGGGGGAGTGGGTCTATCCGCCAGGATAGTCTATGAGAGCGTAACCAAGGATACCGACCCTCTGGGGCAGGGTAATGTGCTTGTCTTTGCCACCGGACCATATCAGGCGGCGAGGATTGCCAGTGCCGGAAGGTGTACCGTTTCGGCTAAGTCACCGCTCACCGGCTATTGGGGGATGAGTCTGGGGGGAGGCCATATGGGCCCCGAGCTCAAGCGAGCCGGCTTCGATGCTGTGGTTATCACTGGAAAAGCCAAAAAACCGGTCTATATATGGGTTAATGATGGCAAGGCTGAGATAAGGGATGCCGGCAAGTTTTGGGGGCTGGAGACCTACCAGGCAGTGGATGCCCTGAAAGAGGCGGCGGGCGACACCAAGGCTACGGTGGCTTCTATAGGTCCGGCTGGGGAGAACATGGTGCGACTTGCCTGCATAGTGAACGATAAACACGGCTTCTTCGGGCGCTGTGGGCTGGGGGCGGTGATGGGGTCAAAGAATCTGAAGGCAGTGGTGATAAAGGGAACGCTTATGCCGCCCATTGCTGACCCTGACAAGCTTAAAGAAATCTATAAAGATGTTCTGGCGAGGGTTAAGGAGTCGCCCTTCACCGAGGTAAACCGTGAACACGGACAGGCGGCGGCAGTTGTCCCCAGGGAAGAGAATGCGCTCCTGCCCATGAAGAACTGGGCGCAGGACAGCTGGACTGAGGGAGCAGCTAAGATAGGAACGCCACGGATGACCGAAGAGCTTCAGATTAAACCATGGGCTTGCCCCTATTGTGTCATGGGGTGTCATAGGAGAATTACCAACCCCAGGTATGAAAGCGCGACAAGTGGCCCTGAGTATGAAACTCTGGGTATGATTGGCTCAAATCTCCTTGTAGAAGACCTGGGTGCGCTGGTTGAAGCCAATGCCATCTGTAATCGTTACGGCATGGATACTATTGAGCTTGGTGGGTTATTAGGCTGGGCGTTTGAGTGTTACGAGAAAGGCCTGATAACCAAGGAGGATACCGGCGGGGTGGAACTGAAGTGGGGCAGTGGGGAAGCCCTGGTCAAAATGGCGGAGAAGATATCCAAGAGGGAAGACATTGGCGACCTGCTGGCTGAAGGGATAAGAGCCTGCGTCAAGAAAATACCCCAGTCCAAGCCGTTTGCGGTGGAAGCAATGGGAATGGTGGCGGCAGCACACGACCCCAGAGCTTTCTACGGTCAGACGATAACAACTATCGCCTCGCCGAGGGGTGCCTGTCACCTGCACGGGTTTGCCGAGGCGGCGGAGCTGGGTGCCGTCCTGCCTGAATTAGGCATCAGCGAGGCAATGGACAGGTTCGATGGCACCAAGAAGGGGTATGTCGGTGCTATTTACCAGGATATCCAGGAATTCTGGAACAGTATTACCTGGTGCTTCTTCTACTTCTTCTCCGGTGTATCGCTGACCGACCAGCTCGATATGCTGAATGCCATAACCGGCTGGGATGTAACCCCGAAAGAAGCTCAAAAGATGGGCGAGCGCATAGTGTGCCTGCAGCAGATGTTTAATCTGGCAAATGGACTTGTGCCCGAGGTAGAGAATGTTATGCCAGAGCGTTTTAACGCTCCCCACAAAAAGGGCGGAGCTGCCGGCAAGGTGCCACCGTGGCAGGACATCTTAAAGGAATACTGGGAAACCAAGGGCTGGGTCAACGGTATTCCCACCAAAGAGAAGCTTGCGGAATTAGGCCTTGACAATCTGGAGTCTGAGAAGGTTCCAGTAGAGTAACCCGGAACTAGGCGTATAGGGTTAGATATAACGATGGCGTCGGTTACAATATCGACGCCATCATGCTTATTTCGGAAAAGTTCTCCTCGTTGCAGATGTGCTGAACTGGGCTTATTTCTTTGCCAGCTCGGTATTTACCAGGTTTGGTGGAATCTCCCCTCGCAGCCCGGCTACTAGATTCTTTACCGACAGAGTAGCATATGCCGTCCTGGACCTTACACTGGCGCTGCCAAGGTGGGGGGTAAGAATCACATTATCAAGGTCGGCTAAACCCTCGCTGAGCTCGGGTTCGTTTTCAAAGACGTCCAGTGCAGCTCCGGCTATATGCTTCTCCTGGAGAGATTTGACCAGTGCTCTTTCGTCAATGACAGGCCCTCGGCTGGTATTAACAATATAAGCGGTGGGTTTCATTAAAGATAGCTCCTTCTCTCCGATGAGGTGGTAGGTCTTTCCCGGAATTAGCGGACAATGCAGGCTGACGAAATCTGATTCCTTTAGCAATGTTTCTAAGGAGACTCTTTTTATCCCTAGTTCCTCTTCTATCTTGGGGTCTATGGTAACCGCATCATAATACAGGAGTCTCAAATCCCACCCCCGCCCCCTGCGGGCTACCTCCTGGCCGATTTTGCCTAATCCAACAATGCCCAGCGTCTTCGCAGTAATGTCGGCGCCGATACATAAGGCTGGGTCCCAGCCTTTATATTTGCCGGCTCTGACATATTTATCCCCTTCAATAATTCGTTGGGTTATCGTCAGCAACAGAGCCCAGGCTGTCTCCGCCACGGCAATGCCGATATCCTCAGAGGGGGTGTTGGTAACAAATATTCCTCTTGAAGTAGCGGTTTCAATATCGATGTGGTCAAATCCCACGCCGTAATTGGCAATTATTTTTAGATTCTTCCCTGCCTCAATTACCTCTTTATCAATGAGGTCACCAACAAGGCAAAGCAGCCCTTCTTTATCCCCCATTTTTTCTAAAAGCTCACTTTTTCGAATAATTCTGTCGTGGGGGGATACCTCTAACTCGCACACCGTTTCTGCTGACTTCAGAACCTCCCCTCCAGCAATTTTCCTTATGTCTCTGGTTACAAAAACTTTTGGTTTCAATTTCTCCTCCCGTAAATAATCCTTGAATAAAGCTTATGCTGAGAAGCCTTGGGCCGTGATTTTTCATATCTTCGTCCGAGAAATAATAGAGCCTTAAACCTCAGTTTGTCAAACACCCTCAAACAGTTATCGTTCACCACAGTCACAGCCTCACCAGGCATCATGAGTTTCCCCGAGGCGTTGCGGAGAGGGCTGTGTACTACAGTAAATTGACCACTGGCCGTATTGCAAAAGTACTATTGCAAAGTGGTCTGATTTAAGCTACAATTCCCGCGGGTCTAGCCGACGCTGTAAGTTAACAGTTGGTTATATTACACAAGGAGGTATTGAAGGATGATAATCGGTGTTCCTAAGGAAGTAAAGGTCGAGGAGTACAGAATTGGTGCTCCACCCACGGCGGTGGATGTACTCGTAAAAGCTGGCCACCAGGTGTTGGTTCAGGCCACGGCTGGAGAGGGAAGCGGTTTCTCCGATGAGGGGTATACTAAGGTTGGCGCTATCGTAGTTGATACGGCTGAAGAGCTCTATGAGCGGGCGGAGATGATTTATCAGGTTAAAGAGCCCATCCCCAGTGAATATCCATTGCTCAGGAAAGACCAGATCCATTATCGCTATCTTCACCTTGCCGCCGAAGAAAAACTGACCAAGGTACTTATGGAGAAGGGGGTAACGGCTGTCGCCTTTGAGACAATAGAGACACCTGATGGCGCAACACCCTGCCTTGACCCCATGAGTGCTATAGCTGGAAGATTGGCCACTCAGGTGGGAGCTCAATTTCTGGGCAGAATGTATAAGGGCAGTGGGAAATTGCTCGGTGGTGTCCCTGGAGTACTCCCGGCTACCGTGGTAATCCTTGGCGGTGGTGTTGTCGGCACCAACGCCGCCCAGATGGCTCTTGGTCTCGGAGCTCGTGTTATTATGGTCACCAGAAATCTGCTTCGTCTCCGCTATCTGGAGGAGGTGTTGCACGGTCGTTTTGAGACACTGGCTTCAAATCCGTATAACATTGCCCAGGCAGTTAAAGAGGCCGATTTGCTTATAGGTGCTGTTCTGGTCAAAGGGGGCAGGGCGCCTACTGTAGTTACCAAAGACATGGTTAAGACTATGAAGCCAGGTTCGGTCATAGTTGATGTTGCCATAGACCAGGGGGGATGCATCGAGACCTCCTGTGCTACCTCGCATGCCGAACCGATTTATATTGTTGATGGTGTCATTCACTACTGTGTAACCAATATGCCGGGGATGGTTCCTCTAACTTCTACTATGGCCTTATCCAATGCTACCCTGCCCTATGCCTTGAAGCTGGCTAATAAGGGTTACCGGGAAGCCATGAAGTCTGATGAGCCGTTGCTAAAAGGGTTGAATGTATGGAATGGCAAGGTCACCAACGAGCCTGTCGCTAAGGCACTCGGTTTAGAATATACCCCATTTAAGCCCTGATTGAGGCGGACTTCTAGTTGATTATTGACCGGAGCTTGTGCTTCGGGAGGAATGAAATGCCTGCTGACTTTACTGATAAGTCAGCAGGCGTAATTTTATTTAGGCTAAGGGTTTTACTGGAGAATAATGGAAGTCATCAGCCAGAATCAAGCATTGCCGAGTCGGATATCGAGCTTTTTACCGAGGTCTCCGGGGATTTCAATCCGGTCCATTTGTCCCAGGAGTATGCTGAAAAGACCCTCTTTGGCGGCAGGATTGCTCATGGGGTGATAGCAGTAGGGCTGCTCTCAGCGGCTATGCCCACGGCTGCCAGGGCATATATGCCAGCATCTCCACCGCTATGGTGGTGCCTTTGCCTGCCTCCGTTTTAACAGCAAGGCTTCCATTGAGCAAGCGAGCGCGCTCCTGCATACTCATTATGCCCAGTTTGCCCCGGCGGGCAAAGCTGCTCAGGATGTTGGGCATTTCAAAGCCCACACCGTTGTCCGTAATACTGAGTTTAACCTTTCCATCGCAAAATTCAACATTGACCACAGCCTCTGACGCTGCTGAGTGTTTCCTGACGTTCCGTAGTGCCTCCTGGGTAATGCGGAACAGTATTACCTCAGCTTCGGATGATAGTCGTTGCTCGGAGCCGATTATATTGATAACACAGTCTAATTTGCCTTCTCTACTCATCTCCTCGGTTAGCAGCTCCAGTGATGGTATCAGGCCAAACTCGTCCAGGAGTCCAGGCCGCAGTTCATGGCTGAAGCGGCGTACTTCATCCAGCATGTTGTCAACCTTATGTCTAAGCCGCTGCAGGCGTTGAATAACACTTGCTGATAATCGCTCCTTCATCATGATTTCATCAATATCAGTATACAGGTCAGCCAGGGACTGAGCTGTTTCATCATGCAGCTCTCGGGAGAGTCGTTTTCGCTCCTGTTCCTGAGCTATAGTCGTTTCCCTGATATAGAACTGCATATTGTCTCTAAGCCTCTTCTGCTCAGTTATATCAACCCAGTTTACTAGAAGATATTCGGAGCCATCACTATATACCACCGGTACAGTGCTTTCCCTGACCCAGAACTGCTCTCCACTCTTCTTCCGAAAAGGCCTCTCCTCTTCATTCATACTCTCATGCATAGCTACATGTGAATTCATCTCGCCTTCGCCCGAGGTTTCTTCCATCCGCCAGGGATATGGAGGCTTCGCACCAAGCAGCTCTGTTGGGGAATAACTGGTTATTCTCTCCAGCGCCGGATTCACATATCTTATTAACCCATCGGAGTCAATAACCACCACCGGATTGGGAGAATCACTCAGAAGTTTAGAGCTAAATTCCTCGCTTTTCTGTAATGTCTCCTCCATCTGCTTGTGCTCAGTGATGTCAATGAATACACCATCAAACAATACAAGCTTCCCGGTTTCATCTGTAACTGGCACCCCATGGTCTCTGACCCAACGTATTTGCCCGGTATCTTTATGAACCACCCTGTATTCGGAAAGGTATGCCTCGTTCTTCTCCCAGGCTTCAATATAGTTTCTAACCGCTCTATCTCTATCTTCAGGGTGAATAGTTTTTGGCCATAGCCCGGGGTCTTTATAGAAATCTTGAGGAGAGTATCCAGTCCAGTCCTTATATCTAGCTGATATGAAAATCATGGAGGCTGTCTCATCGGGCAAGCAAGAATATATGGCATCAGGAATATTCCTGATGACGCTCTCGTATTTTTCTTTTAACTTCTTGATTTCTGCTTCTGCCTGCTTGTATTCACTGATATCCGACAATAAGCCGTCAGCATATTTCATTCCATCCTTTTCGTAGGCCGCAATTGCTCTATCATGTATCCAGACCCATCTTCCGTCCTTATGCTTAAAGCGGTATATGATATTGAAAGGTTTTCTCTTTTCAAGCAATTCTGTATAGGCAATTCTATAACTTTTAACATCATCGGGGTGAATCCTATCCCACCAGCGCATCCATTGGTCCATCTCATATTCTTCTTCTTGAGTGTATCCGGTAACTGCTTTTACATTTTTACTTAAAAAAATAATGCGCTGGTCTTTATCTGACGTCCATATTACATCTGGAATGTATAGCACCAAGGAGCGGAATTTCTTTTCGCTCTCACGCCGCGCCCTTCGCCGTGCCTTTGCAATCAACTCATACCCATGCGCAATATCAGAAGTAGCAACTCGCTCACGTATACCGCGCGATTGCTTTTCGATTTCTCTGTTTCTATTAATCAGCATATCTCCTGCAAGGCGCTAATATACTACTCCAGTAAGTGCCGTGCCGATGGTAGCATCTAGTGTGGTAGATACTTGATTATGTTTCCTGACCTCCAGCTAGCTCATCGGTGGTAATCAAGCCTTCCCTGAAGGCATGCAATGTTGCTTCAGTACGTGATTCAACCCCCAGTTTCCGGAAAACATTAACCAGGTGAGTGCCAACGGTGTTATCGCTGATGTTCAGCTCGTTGGCAATATGCTTGTTGGTCATTCCCTTTGCTACCAGCTTGAGTACTTCCAGTTCACGCCTATGTAATACGCTGGGGTTCGCTGTTGAATCATTTGCTCCAGCAGTTAGTCTACGTAGTACCCCACCGCTGGCTTCGAGGTTAAACACGCCCTGTCCGGCGTGAATCATGCGGATAGCTTCTATCAGCTTGTGGCGGGGTATATTCTTCACCAGGTAACCATCTGCCCCGGCCTGTATCGAGCTATTCACGTAGTGGCTGTATTTATAAGCGCTGAGCATCAGGATACCTATAGATGGACAAGTTTTTCTGATTTGTTTGAGTGCCTCAATACCAGAAGTTTGGGGCATATTGACATCAATTACGGCGACATCCGGCATAAACTCTTGGGCTAGCCTTATGGCTTCTTCCCCATCCTTGGCCGTGGCAACGCATTCCAGGTCCTCTTCCTCCTGAAAGAGCCGTGCTAACCCCTCCCGGAATACGGGATGATCATCAGCTATCAGAACTCGGATTTTCCCCACAGATAGCATCCCCTCAACTACTTAATAATAGTCCTTCGTCAATAATTGTGTCAAGGAACTATTTTGCCATATGATTGATATTCTAACAAAATTATCTACTGGGCGACCACTAGTATATCTGATTAAAAATACGCATTACTGGTGATGTCAACGGGGGCGCAATAGGTTAAAATTAGAATTGCCGCTGTCTGTTCACCAATCACTTCCTTCCTTGTTTTACACTCCGGTGTCAAATGGCACCGGAGTGTAAAGCGTAATGCTAGGAATAATGAACAAGCAAGCTGGTAAAGTCACCATACAAAAGAGGCAAGAAGAGGAAGCCAGGAGAAAGGCGGAGCAGCCAGTACTGTTTGAGTTCTAATAGTCATCGGTAGGAAAAGCAGGTTCATTGCTGTTTTCCTTCAATTATTTCCTTTATGCGCAAACGAACTTCTGGTTTAGCCGTATATCGCATTAGCTCCTTCCACCGGTGTTGCATCTGACAGATTTGTCGGAACGGATCATACTTCGGCACAGCCTCAGCTCTAGCAAAGGCGATATTGTTCAATGCTTGCGCAGCACCCTCTTTGTCTCCCCTGTTGGAATACTCTTCAGCGAGCAGTTTGCAGGATCTTTCAGTTCTCTCCTCAAGATCATCTTTCAAGAAGTAGCCCGGATAGGGCTCGAGGTCTTCAATGTGAACTCTCTTCATGTATTTCACCTGCTTTTGATTATCGATCTTTGCTTTCTCATAGATAAAGCGGTGAATATCTTGCCTCAACTGCAGCCAGGAAGGATATGCCTTTGGCGGAGGGAGGTGTTTGATAGACAGCCGATTATCCAAGAAGAAGGTAAAACCGAACATCTTGGCATTTATCAGGAAATCTATATCTTCTCCCCTGGTAATATTGGAGTCAAATGGTACCACAGTGAAGAGATTTCGATGAATAATCATGTTCCCACCAAACACAAAAGGCACCTCTTTCAACCTCGGCTCGCTGCCGATGAATTTATCAAATGCCTCATTCATCGCTGCATATTGCCCCCAAACCATCTCCCACGGGCGTAGAGGTTTCCTAATGTGAAAGTCTCCATCCGGTTGAAGGTAATATCCCGCAACGGCGTTCACAGTTCTGCCATCGATCTCTTTACCTATAAACTCTTTCGCCTTAGACATGAATTCGGGGTCTTCAAATACTTCATCATCATCAATAAGGACGGCTACTTCTGAATCCAGGATATGGGGAAGAAACATACACATGTTTCGAACATCGGAATACCCTCTTAGTTTAAGAAGTCCTGTATAATCCCTGTTTCCATTATTCACCAGCAGGTTATTTATCTGTTTGAGATGCGAAGAACCAAATGATAAAATTTTTACTCCCATTTTTGCTGAGGCAGCCTTGATGATATCGGATACTCTTTGCTCAACCCGGCTTTCAATGTCGCTGGCGGTAGCGACGGCAATTACTACTAATTGAAATTAGGTGTGGTTAGGTAATGCTCACGACTCAAATTCAGTGTGGGCTAGTTCAAAAACGGCGGACGGCTGTGAGCAATTCTGTGGGGGCGCCGCATCATCCTCGATCATGGCTCTGGCTCCGAGGTTGCACACCCTTACGCCTTTGCCTGGTTCTTCTGTCCAATCATATCCACCGAGCCATCCAATATTCCACCTGCAGTCTTCTTCCTGGCACCTCAGAAACTTCTTACCAATAATCTTAACTATCTCTAACTTCGCCTTCATTTCGCCCCACGCTCCCAACTTCTTGAAGTCTTCCCTATTTTGGAGGGTAAATCTATTTGTCCCTTTACGTGATGTCTTATTCCCTTTTACCATCGAGTTCAGGTCGACTGATCTGTCTATTACTCCGCCTTTTCCTTAAGCAGAACCAGTTTTGGACCATCTGCCGTATCTTGAACATCCAACGTAACTCCCTCTGCCACAGGGGCTAACTCAGATGCTACCAGCAGTACCTTCGTATCCTCATGCTCTACCACTTGATCGCCTTCTGCTTCTCTGTCCAGTGCTATCCCGAACTCGCCGGGTGGGTTAAATGTTAGTCTGAGAGCGACTTTTGGGTCATCGCTGTGAGCTGTTAGTGTTTCCTTTAGTAATTGTTTTGCACTTTCAGTTACTGTCAACATTTCTACCTCCTTCTTACTTCATCTAATCTTCGGCGAAATTGGCACCGCATTCTGGACACTCTACTGCAAACATAGCTAATTCTCACTCAACTCATTGAGTGAAATACAGAGCTTAACCTTACCTCCTGCCACTTGAAGCACATCTTTGGTCAAAAAGAATAGTTCATTGCCCACTTCCTCTTGCCGAACCATAAACTTGCTAACCTCACCAGTCCAGGTATTGCGCACCACATAGTCTACTGTACCCACGACCTTGCCATTCTTATCTATTACCTCAGCTCCGTACTCTATCTCCATCTGCTTTATCTCCGTCACTCGTTACCTATAACAGCTTTTCTTCTGGTCTTGCTGTTGTCCGGTACTCTCTCCAGGCAAGCTGCTGAAAAATCGGCCATAACTCATGAAATAAAAAGCCTCTTCTGTGGTGCATTAGGGAGGAAAGCTGCCCTCATAAAGTAATCTGCCAATAGAGGGGAAATGTGGATCGTAATGGAGTGCGGAATAAAAGGGCAGCGGGCTTAGAAGATATTCATTTGTAAAAAGAGAAAAGCTGGATGATATCCAGCCTCAACATATATAACTTATCAGAGGATTTCTACGGTGTCAAGCCCCCCGCCTATGGGTATGGCACTAGTTTGTGCCTTTTTGATTATTAATGCTCATTGCACAAGGCGCTAAAACATTGTCTCCCACCCCACCTCTGCTATGCTTTGACCATAGTGAGCAAGGCAGAAAGCACTAATTCCTTATTGCCAGTTCAGTGCTATTGAGGGGGATTAAGCGCAGGTAAGGGCAGCCAGGCGGGGAATTGAATCCACCCGGCACCAGCCATGGCCACAAACCCGTAGGCTAAGCTTCTACCCACCAGGCATGCCAGGTAGAACTTCCATAACGGGTAGCGGAGGGCGCCAGCCGCCATCCCCACCAGGTCAAAGGGGAAAAAAGGCACCAGATTAAAACCAAAGATAACAATAAAGCCCCATTTCTTTAACCACCCCTCCACCCTGGTATACAGCTTCCACCGCCGCACAATTCCCCGCCCGCTGTATCCCACCACATAGCTAGTCAGCTCCCCAACGGCTGCCCCCGCGCCACCAGCCAGCCCCAGCAGAGGAGGGAAGAAAACAGACCCCAGTGGGTAATATACCCAGAAACCGGGAATGAGGTAGATGACAGTGGAGTTCCAAATCATGCTGACGAGGAAGATGCTGGGATAGCCATAGTAGCCGATTTCGGCAATC
>JADHWY010000049.1 GCA_016783245.1 Dehalococcoidales bacterium
GCCCTGCTCAAGACCCTTGAGGAACCGCCACCCTATGTTATCTTCATTCTAGCTACTACTGAAGCCCATAAAGTCCTGCCCACAATTCTATCACGATGCCAGCGCTTCGACTTCAGGCGTATTTCGCAGGCAGATGTAGTCTTAAAACTAACCAATATTTGTAGCGCAGAAGGCATTCAAATAGAGCTAGAAGGACTGCGGCTTATTGCCAAAAGCGCTACCGGTAGCCTGCGAGATGCTGAAAACCTGCTGGAGCAATTAACCACCTACTATGGCACTGAGATTGGACTCCGCCAGATTCAGGCCGTCCTGGGTATCACCGGAGACCAGCGAGCCAAGGAGCTGGTTCGGCACATTGTAAATAATGATATCTCCGCTGGAGTGTCAACTATAAACAGCGCCAATAGCGATGGCTTGGATTTGCGCCAATTTAATCGGGAGGTGGTGGAATACCTCAGAGAATTACTGCTGATAAAGACCGGCTCCGAGGAAGCTGTAGACCTTACTGCCGAGGATATAGCCGAGCTGAAGGACTTGGCAGCTAGAACTTCCCTAGCTCAGATATTGACAGCAATAAAGCTCTTTGGTCAGCTTGAGCTTGGTTTTGATAACTACTCTACCTTACCCCTGGAGCTAGCCCTAGTTGACTGTGCCCAACCATCGGTTGAGGAAAGAGAAAGCCCCGCCACTAAACCCGAATATGAACCTCGCCAGCCTATAAAAGAGGTCTCCCCACCCAAACAGCAACCGGTCAAACCTAAGCCAGCTAATATGCCCAACGCAGCACCACCGAAGGCGGAAGGTATTCCTGCTCCAGCGCCAGAACTCGGCAGTGAAATTGAGCGATTGAGACTAAATTGGAGGCAGGTCATTGAGCAAGCGCCAGAGGATGTCAAAAGAACCCCTGCTACTGCTATTCTTAGAAGCGCTGGGGTTAAACCAGTGGCAATTGAAGGCGATACTGTGGTCTTAGCTTTTAGATATGACTTCCACAAGGAGAAAATGGAGAAAGCTGAAAATCAACAGGTTGCCGAGAAAATCATAAGCAACTTCCTGGGGCGTCCTTGCCATGTGCGCTGCACCTATGAGCCAGAAGATAATCACCTGCTGCGGGCAGCACTAAACATGGGTGCCCAGGTTACCAGTGTGGAGGAGAAGTGAATAAGTTCTTTATGCGCCAAGCTCAAGAGCTTCAGGCAAAGCTAGCCAAGGCTCAACAAGAGTTAGCTGAGACTACTGTTGAAGCATCTTCAGGCGGAGGCGCAGTTAAGGTTACTATCAATGGTCAACAGAAAATACAGTCGGTAAAAATAGCACCAGAGGCGATAAATCCTGATGATGTAGAACTGCTGGAGGATTTGGTATTAACTGCAGTAAATGAAGCCATTGCCAAATCCCGGGAACTTGCCACCGAGCATCTTGGGAAACTAACCGGAGGTCTTAAAATCCCAGGGCTGACCTGATAAGGAGAGCTAGCATTGAACCAGGGTCTTATACCTACCGCCGAAGCGGTGTATAAGCTCATCCAGGAGCTAAACAAACTACCCGGCATTGGACCAAAGAGTGCCCAGCGCCTTGCCTACCACCTACTCCGTATCCCCGAAGAGCAAGCTAAGCTCCTGGCTGATGCCATCCTCTCGGCAAAACAGAAGACCAAGCTGTGCTCCATTTGTTTTAATGTCGCTGACTCCGACCCCTGCCTTATCTGCCGCAGCGACCAGCGTGACCGCAGTAAGCTCTGTATTGTGGAACAGCCTCAGGATATCGTGGCTCTGGAGAATACTAAGACCTATAACGGGCTATATCATGTGCTCCATGGTGCCATCTCACCCACTGAGGGGGTGGGAGCCGACGATATAAGAATCAAAGAGCTTATGAATCGGCTACAGGGCAGCTCAGTAGATGAGGTTATCTTGGCTACCAACCCCAATCTTGAGGGAGAAACCACCGCTATGTATCTAAATAAGCTCATTTCACCCCTGGGCATCAGAATTACTCGCCTTGCCCGGGGACTGCCCTTCGGCACCGAACTGGAATATGCCGACGATGTTACCCTCACCAGAGCCATTGAGGGGAGACAGGAATTCTAACTCCACTTTAGACGAACCCTGAGTTCGTCTATATGACTTTTAATTCTATTTTGGCTGAACAATAGGATATGGAAGGAAAGCTGTGAAGCTGTCAGTAGTAGACACGGAGAGATGTGTTGGTTGTCAGAGTTGCATGTTCGCCTGTTCCAGACGACAGGGTGAAGCCGGGATAGCAAGAACATGCATAGGGGTTAGGTCAGTTGGCGGCATGGAACGAGGGTTTGTGGTTATAGTTTGTAGAGCCTGTGATGACCCACCTTGTGCAAAAGTATGCCCGACAGGTGCCCTTAAGCCCAGAAGGGGAGGAGGGGTGCGTGTTGACATTACCAAATGCACCGGGTGTGGTTATTGCCGTGATGCTTGCCCTATAGGGTGTGTTTTCTGGGATGATGAGATTAATAAACCGATGATTTGCGTTCACTGTGGTTATTGTGCTCAATTCTGTCCTCATGGAGTGTTGAGATTAGAAAAAAGGGAGAAGGTCGGCCATGCTTCAGGATGATACCCTTGCCAATGTTCTTTACGTTGATATCTCGAAGAAGCGTTTCTGGATAGAGAAAAGGCAGGACCTTTTTGAGAAATACATAGGTGGTGCCGGTGTTGCTATCCAGCTTCTTCATGAGGAGTGCCCCAAAGGTGTTGACCCCCTCGGTCCTGAAAATCCAATAATATTCGCTGTAGGTCCGTTAACTGCGTTGTTTCCTCTTGCTTCGAAAACCGTCGCCATGTTTAAATCGCCCCACACAGGCAATCTGGGCGAGAGCCACTGTGGTGGGCGAAGCGCTATTGCTATCCGTATGGCTGGATATGGTGCTATTGTAATAAAGGGTGCCAGTGATATCCCCCTTTACCTTGCTATCCACGATAATCAAATCTATTTCCGGGATGCCTCCTCCTTGTGGGGAATAGGAAGTTGTATTACTGTAGGTCGCATTATTAGAGAAAATGAGCCAGCAGCGGGTTTGAGAACGATTATGCGCATCGGCACAGCAGGGGAGAAGCTCGTCTCATACGCATGTGTAACTACAGAGACTTATCGGCATTTCGGCAGGCTTGGACTGGGCGCTGTTTTTGGCAGCAAGAAGCTGAAGGCGGTTGTAATCTCGGGCAAACGTTCACTCCCGGTAAGCGATGGAAAACTGTATCAAAAGGTATATGACGAGATTTACCAAGCGGCTATAGGCTCCCCGGCAATGAAAAAATATCATCATCTCGGCACGGCTGAGAATGTTCTGCCTTTAAATGAGTTCGGTGGGCTTCCCACGCGAAATCTTCAGCAGGCAAAATTCGAAGGAGCATTTGAGATTTCTGGTGAAACATTTGCCGAACACTATTTGGGCAGGCGGCTTGCCTGTTCTCACTGCCCAGTGGGGTGCATACATATTGCCGCCCTCAGGGAACCCTATGGAGATGAACCGTATTTCTATAAAACCTCAATGATATCTTATGACTTCGAACCTATCTATGCTTTGGGTTCTATGCTGGGTGGGTCTGACCCTAAGGGCGTGTTAAGGTTGATGGAGCGGATAGAAGTATGGGGTCTGGATGCGATGAGCACTGGAGTGGTCTTGGCCTGGGCAACGGAAGCCCAAGAACGAGGTGCTATCTCCGAGAAGGAAACAATGGGTATCAAGCTTGGTTGGGGGGATTACACCGCCTATATGGAGGCGGTGCGACTGCTCATTGAGCAACCGAATGAGTTTTATCAGGCACTCTCGCGTGGGGTTGAGCATGCCGCCTCCCTATATGGGGGAGAAGACTATGCTCTGGCTTTTGGCGGAAACGAAATGCCAGGATATCATACCGGACCTGGAGCACATATAGGCGTTTTAATTGGGGCAAGACACAGTCACCTGGACAATGCTGGATATAGTGTTGACCAAAAGACCCTAGCCAAGAAAAAACCTACCTCTCCTGAGGAACTTGCTGAAGCCTTGCTGGCTGAAGAACGCTGGCGCCAGGTTCTGGCAAGTCTTGTAGTTTGTTTCTTTGCTAGAGGAATATACCAGCCAGATGTTGTCTCCAAGGCTCTCCATTTAGCCGGTTTTGATATTGCCCCTGAGGCTCTCTATCGTATTGGGGAAGAGATACATAGAGAAAAATACAGGTTCAAGACTCGAGAAGGTTTTTCTTTGGACAAGCTCCGCTTACCTAAGCGAATTTTCGAGACTTCTTCGCCTCTCGGCAAATTGGATGAGAAATTTATTCGCGGGGCGATTGAACATGTCAAGAAAATACTCTTCGAGTAGTAGTAAAAATGTCAAAGCCGCGAAATTATCAGACTGAGGCAATTATTATTTCGAATTTTTAGATAGGAAGAATGCGGCAGTGATAATAGAACACCAAGAAAATATAAGCTCAAATTTTGAAGGAACGATTGTCGATATCGAGACTATTGGGGAATTTGATAATCGTTATAATGATTCAAGAGAATATAAGTATATCCAGCAAATTATCTTCGGATTCATTAACGGGAAAGGTCTTCACATATTCTATGTGAGGGAAAGGAAGAAAATCGCTGAATTAAATGAGAAAGCAGCAGAGATTATAAACAGCTTGGAAAGACCCTTTTACGCATTCAATACCGATTTTGAGAGGGGGGTCTTGTTTTATGAACTTGGCAGTGAGATTGGATTTGACGGAGAGCTAAATAAAGAGAGATACGAATCCAAAGCAGATGCTGTTAGAAATTTAGCCATCCCCAATTACGGCGACCCATTTTATGATAAGGGAGTTTTATGTATGCAGGCATGGAAAGATGGCAAATTTGATAGTGCGATAGCACACAACAGGGCATGCCTTTTAAAAGAAAGGGATATTTTGATGAAAAGAGGATTTAGAAAACCAGAAGAATTAAAATTCATTAAATAAAGGTAAAAATGCCTAAGCCACGGAATTATCAGACCGAGTCTATTATTATCAAGAAGATTAAGTTAGGGGAGGCGGGTAGAATCCTTACCCTCTACACCCCACGCCTGGGCAAGATTCAGGCGGTAGCCAAGGGAGTGCGCCGCCCCAGGAGCAAACTTGCCGGACACCTTGAGCTTCTCACCCACAGCCTGGTATCGCTGGCTCGTGGTCGGAATATTGATACCATAACCGGGAGTCAAACCATCAACAGCTTTTTGCCGCTGAAAAGCGACCTACAGCTTACCTCCTATGCGCTTTATGCCACTGAGTTAGTTAACCAGTTTACCGCCGATAATATTGAAAACTACCCCCTGTTTGATTTGCTGCTTGAGACAATGCACAACCTATGTGAGGGCGGGGATAATGAACTGGTCCTGCGCTATTTTGAACTTCACCTCCTTGACCAGGTTGGCTACCGCCCCCAGCTTCAGCAGTGTGTCTCCTGTCACTCCATATTAAAGCCTACCACTAATTCATTCTGCCCCAGCGCCGGTGGCATGCTGTGTTCCAATTGTAGCCAAAGCCAGCCATTAACCTACCTCCTTTCGGTAAATGCACAAAAAGTGCTACGATTATTACAGAATAACGACTATAGCATTGCCAGCAGACTAGAAATAAACCCAGAACTATCTCATCAGCTAGAGATGGTGATGAGGAATTACCTTAAATACCTCCTGGAAAAAGAGATAAAATCAGCCGTCTGGCTGGATACCCTAAGGGAACAAACGAGGCAAGAAACACTTAGCCAAATCGCTCCACCATAGAATAAAGATAAAAATACAGATGATATGCGGCTGGGGGCTTGGAACTCTCAGCCTTTTTGCTATATACTAGGTAAAATAAGATGGCATCCAGATTAGACCGTATAGCTCAACAGCGCCGGGAAAAGCTTGACCGAATTCGTGGTCGTGGCATCGAGCCCTACCCACATCGCTACAAGCGAACTCACACTACCCAGCAAGCGGTCGAACAACTTCAAAAGTGGGAGTCAAAAGATGATACCGAAAAAGCTGCTGCTCGTCTTGCTGGTAAAGACTGGGTTAATGTTGCCGGGCGGATTACAGCGAAGCGATTGATGGGCAAGAGCTCATTCGTCGACATCCGCGATGGCTCAGGGAAGATTCAACTGTTATTCCAAAACATAGACCAATTTGATGAGGAACTCCGTGAGCTGTTTAAAGATTTAGATATCGGTGATATTATCGGAGTCGAAGGCAATATACTTCGGACAAAAAGCGGTGAACCTACCGTTTGGGTAGGAGATTTCACTATGCTGGCTAAGTCACTCCAACCATTACCTGAAAAGTGGCATGGATTAAGCGATGTGGACAAGCGATACCGCCAACGCTATCTAGACCTCATCGCCAATACTGAAGCTAAGGAAATTTTCCGAGTACGTAGCCAAGTTATCGCTGCTATCCGACAATTCCTCAACCAACAGGAATTTATAGAAGTAGAAACGCCAGTGCTGCAGCCATCAGCCGGGGGGGCCTTAGCCCGCCCATTTACCACCCACCATCATGCCCTTGACCAGGATTTCTACCTTCGCATTGCCCTTGAGCTTCACCTCAAGCGACTGATTATAGGCGGTTTTGACAAGGTTTACGAGCTGGGTCGCATCTTCCGCAATGAGGGCATCTCTACCAAGCACAACCCCGAGTTTACCATGCTGGAAAGCTATGAAGCCTATGCCGACTATAATAATGTAATGAACATGGTGGAGGAGATGATATCTAAAGTCGGTCAGCAGGTTCTAGGCAGTGATAAGGTTGAGTTCGGCGATAACATTATTAATCTCGCACCGCCGTGGCAGCGGCTAGAATTGCGTCAAGCAATTATCAAATACAGTGGCATTGACTTTGAGGAGTATCTTGATGCCGATTCGCTCAGGGCTGCGATGTCGGGGTTAAAAATGGAGGTCGACCCGCAAAAGGACAGGGGCAGGCTTATAGATGAGCTTATCTCAACCTTTGTCGAGCCAAATATGGTGCAGCCCACCTTTCTCCTGGACTACCCGGTGGAAATGTCACCCCTAGCCAAGACCAAGCCTGATAACGACCGCCTGGTGGAGCGTTTTGAAGCCTTTGCCGGGGGAATGGAAATTGCCAACGCCTTCACCGAACTCAACGACCCTATAGAGCAAAGAGAGCGTTTTATCAAGCAGCAAAAGGAGCGCCAGCCAGGCATCGAGGAAATAGAGACCATTGATGAAGACTTTCTGCTGGCACTGGAGTATGGCATGCCCCCTGCCGGGGGGCTAGGGGTTGGTATCGACCGCCTGGTGATGCTGCTCACCGGTCAGCAATCAATCCGTGAGGT
>JADHWY010000050.1 GCA_016783245.1 Dehalococcoidales bacterium
GAAAATAGCCTATATAACCGACGCTATTCTCAAGGCTCTGCCATAGTCTGACCTTTTAATCCACTCACCATAAGTAGAAAGAAAAGGAGGCAGGAAATGACCACTAACGAAAAGTTCACCGTATCGGGAAGCCAGTTAGTTGATAAAGTCAAGCAGCTCATACATGAAGGGAACATCAGAAGGGTGCGTGTGCTCCACGAAGGGCGAACCGTACTGGAGATTCCACTTTCAATTGGGGCGCCAGCGGCGGCAGTAACGATTATGGTAGCTCCGGTTCTGGCTGCCCTGGGCGCTTTTGCTGCGCTGGTAACAGAATGCACCATTGAGGTCGAGAAAGTAGAAGAATAGTAGGTGCTTATGAAAATTACCAGCGGAAAGTGGGCAGGTATTTACCTAAAATCTAGAAATAAAGAGTTGACCAAATGACACAGGTTATTCTGGCAAGACACGGGGAAACAGAGTGGAATGTGGGAGAGATATTCAGAGGTAGAATTGATATTGAGCTTAATGAAACTGGAATAAAACAGGCAGAACTCTTGGCTGAATACCTAAGCAATTTAAAGATAGACGCCGTTTATTCAAGCCCACTGAAGCGAGCCTTAAAGACAGCGGAAATGATTGCCAGCCATCATAAACTTGATGTAGAAATCGCTCCCGGTCTTATAGATTTTGATTACGGAAAATGGCAAGGCTCGCCCCATCAAGAAGTTAAGGATAGATATAAAGAGCTTTATGGGAAATGGTTAAAAAATCCTCATCAGGTAAAGATGCCGGATGGTGAAAGCCTAAATGATGTCAGAGAAAGAGCCTTGAGTGTGGTGAATGACGTAGTAGCCAAATATGAGGGAACTGTAGTCTTAGTATCTCATCGGGTGGTGAACAAGGTCTTAATATGTGCGTTGTTGGGGCTGGATAATTCTCATTTCTGGAATATAAGGCAGGACACTTGCGGAATAACCACTTTTACTTACGCAAATGAAAGGTTCATACTAACTGAGCACAACAATACCTCTTATTTGAAACCTATCCAGAAAGCCTCGCTCAGTGATTTTTAACCACTGCCCTCGTGGCAAAACTAGTTAGTGCGCTCCTTATCGAGGGGCTAGGGTTGATAAACAACCCCACAATGTAATCAAACAACGTCATTTACCTCTTGACTTTTATCATATGATAACATATTATATCTTTTAGGAGAGGTTATGCGAGATGCTCAACCATGGCAAGTAACACTTTTCCTATTTCAGTTCAAGGAGTTTGCCCAAAATAAATTTATATTTGCTGAAAGAGACAAAAGTCGAGATACTATAGCCCGCCTTGGTATTACAATTCCACAAGCAAAGGATGAAATATTAGGGCTAACATATGAAGATTACTATAGAGGACCGATACCAGACAAAGACCGCAAAGGAGAGGAGTTTTGGGAATTCGGCAAGATTATATCAGGAAAGCAAGTATTCATTAAGCTAAAAGCTAAGTCAAAACATGGTGTGGCAATTTGTTTTTCATTTCATACACCAGAAAAAACAATTGAGTATCAATATAAAAAGGGAGGATAAGAGAAATGAAAGGCGATTTTTGTCCTAATTGCGAGGAATATACTGGTGTAACATTAGGGGTAGAAAAAGAAGTCTATAATGTTAGGGGAGAGCCTATCGAAATAGAGGCAGAGGTTGCTATCTGTCAAAAATGTGGAGAGAAAATCTTTGACGAGGAACGGGATTCACGAAATCTCGAAAAAGCCTATAGCCTCTACCGAGAAGTCCGTAATCTCTTATCACCAGATGAAATCCGTACAATTAGGGAGAAATATGGTCTTAGCCAAAGGGCACTATCTCGACTGCTTGGTTTGGGAGAGGTAACTATTCATCGATACGAGAATGGAGCTATCCAAGACAATGTGCATAATAACTTTCTACGGTTCATAGAAGACCCACAAAACATGCAAAAGTTATTTGAAGCTAACCGGAATAAGTTGCCGTCTTACACAGCGGCAAGGCTCAAAAAAAGAATGGCAAACTTACTCCAAGAGGATAAGGAGCAAGCCTTCCAAGTTTCTTTTGAGCGTTTAGTATCACATCAAAAAGTGGATTTGACCTCAGGTTTCAAAGAGTATGATTTAGAAAAGTTAAAGAATATGATTCTCTATTTGGTAAAACGTCTGGATGGCGTGCTGGAAACCAAACTTAACAAATTATTATGGTATTGTGATTCTCTTAACTTCAAGGAGACCTCGGTATCAATTACTGGAGCTCAATATATTCGCCTTCCATATGGACCGGTTCCCGATAATTATGAGCGTATTATCGGCATTATGCAGCCTGAATTATTAGATAAGAATGAAATCCCATTTAATACTAAAGAGGGGATAGTATTAGGAAAACAATTTACCGCCTTAGTTGAACCTGACGAGAGCATATTTTCTGGAAAAGAGATAGAGGTAATGAATTTTATCGCCGATACATTCCGCAACGATACTTCCACAAGCATTATGAATAAATCGCACCAAGAAACCGCTTACAAAAAATGTGAAGACGGGGATATAATTTCATATGAATATGCCAAGGAGCTTTCTCTTTCGTTAAACAAATAAAGAGTACACAAACTTGAAACCTAACCAGAAAGCCTCGCTCAGTGATTTTTAATCTATATCTCATCCCCCCCACTCTGCTATAATTAAACTATGAAAAAGCCTCGGCTGGTTCTATTTGACGGCAATGCTCTTATTCACCGCGCCTATCATGCTTTACCCCCACTCACGATAAGCAAGACCGGAGAGATGGTAAGCGCCGTTTACGGCTTTGCCCTGATGCTGCTAAAGGTAATAAATGAGCTAAAACCCACTCACTACGCCATCGCCTTTGATAAGGCAGCCCCTACCTTCAGACACCAAATGTTTGACCAGTATAAGGCACAGCGACCCCCAACCCCAGATGAACTGGTCAATCAATTGGGGCGAGTAAGGCAGCTGGTCGAAGCCTTCCACATTCCTATCTTTGAGCTTGATGACTATGAGGCAGACGACGTCTTGGGCACCCTCAGTCACCAGGCCAGCCAGCAGGATATTGATACCATCATCATCACCGGCGATGCTGATACCATGCAACTGGTGTCACCCCGGGTAAGGGTTCTCTACCCCAAGCCAGGGCGAACCTTTAGCGATACCATGCTCTATGACGAAGCCGCGGTAAGCCAGAAGTATGGCGTCAAGCCCGAGCAGATTGCCGACTTCAAGGGACTGATGGGTGACCCCTCAGATAATATCCCCGGCGTCACCGGTATTGGCCAAAAGACCGCCGTCAAGCTCATCCAGCAATTTGGCTCTATAGACCAAATCTATGGCCATATAGACGAGGTGACCCCACTCAAACTCCAGGCTCTATTGCGGGAAAATGAAGCCATTGCCCGCCAGAGCAAGGAGCTGGCGACCATCGTTACCCAGACGCCGGTTACCCTTAATCTGGATGACTGCCAGATTAGCCAGTATGACCGACATCAGGTAACCGAGCTCTTCCGAGAGCTTGAGTTTGCTAGCCTGTTGCCCAAACTGCCCCAGATAGAAACAGAAAAGGTAGCCACCACCCAAGTTGAAACCGAGCCACCTCAAGTAGACTACCATATCGTAAACATCACCTCAGCCCTTGATGAGCTCCTAAACCGCTTGTCAGCAGCTAAGTCCTTTGCCTTTGACTTGGAAACAACCAGCCTGGACCCTATGTCAGCTCAGCTAGTCGGTATATCTCTATCGCCGGCTCCAGGTGAAGCCTACTACATCCCGGTTGGCCATGTCGGCTGGGGGCAGGTAGAGCAATTACCACTGGAACAGGTTATAGCACGGCTCAAGCCACCCCTGGAAGACAATACCTCAGCCAAGGTCGCTCACAACGGCAAGTATGATATGGGAGTGCTGGCTGAATATGGAATAACTGTGAAAAACTTGACCTTTGACTCAATGCTTGCTGCCTACTTGCTGGGTGAGAAATCACTGGGGCTAAAAGCCCTCGCCTTCAGCAAGCTGGCTATTGAAATGACGCCCATCACCGACCTTATAGGCTCTAGGGCTAAGCAGATTTCCATGTCCCAGGTAGAGGTCAGCCTTGCCGCCGACTATGCCTGCGCTGACGCCGATATCACCGGACGACTGGCCGAATTGCTGGAGGCAGAGCTTCATCATCAGGAGCTGTGGCAACTCTTCTCCAAGGTCGAGCTGCCACTGATGCCAGTGCTTGTTCGTATGGAAAGGAACGGAGTAGCCCTAGATACCGAGTTGCTGAGGCAGATGTCACACCGCCTGGGCGAGCAGTTACTAAAGCTGGGGGCTGAGATATATAACAGTGTTGGTCACCAGTTCAATATAAACTCGCCTCAACAATTGAGCTCTGTCCTCTTTGAGGAACTAAGACTATCGCCCACACGCAAAACCAAAGGTGGCTACTCTACCGGGGCATCAGTACTGGAGGAACTCCGCGGTAGCCATCCCATAATAGAGCTAATCCTCGACCATCGCCAGTTAGCCAAAATAAAGTCAACCTATATTGATGCCCTGCCTGCTTTAATCAACCACAAAACAGGTCGGGTGCACACCAGCTTCAATCAGACGCGGACGGCTACCGGTCGACTCTCTTCCAGCGAGCCAAACCTGCAAAATATCCCCGTCCGCGGCGAGCTGGGAAAACAGGTTAGGCAAGCGTTTATTGCCCCTCCAGGGTCATATCTTTTAGCTGCCGACTACTCACAGATTGACCTCCGCGCCCTGGCTCACCTATCTCAGGATAAAAGTCTACTTGGTGCCTTCCAACGGGATGAGGATATTCATAGCACCACCGCTGCCCAGGTCTTTGGCGTAGATGTCTCACAGGTAACACCGGATATGCGACGGGTAGCGAAAACAGTCAATTTCGGCGTTATCTATGGCATGAGCGGCTACGGGCTGGAGCAGGCGACGGAGCTGTCACGGGAAGAAGCTGCCCAGTTCATCACCGCCTACTTTGAAAAATACCCCGGGGTAAAGCAATACCTTGAATCTACCAAAGAGCAGGCAAGAAAAGGAGGCTATGTTCAAACCCTCCTCGGCAGAAGGCGTTCTATCCCCGAAATCAATTCACCCAACCGGCAGGTGAGGGAAGCCGCCGAACGCATGGCAATAAATATGCCAGTGCAGGGTACATCTGCCGATATCATAAAGGTGGCTATGATTAACCTAGACCGGGAGATAGATAAACGCCAACTGAAAAGCAAGCTCCTGCTTCAGGTGCATGATGAGCTTATCTTTGAGGTGCCCGAGGCTGAACTGGAAGAGATGCGCCAACTGGTCCCTGAAATAATGTCCACTGCTCTAGAACTCAGTATCCCACTAAAAGTGGGCATCAAAACCGGCACCAACTGGGGGGAGATGGAATAAGCCGAGATGCCTGAACTGCCTGAGGTAGAGACAATAAAGAATGAGCTACTTCCTTACCTACTCGGTAACCGTATCACCGGCGTCACCCTGTTCTGGGCTCAAATAATACGCCAGCCCTCAGTGGAAGAATTCTGCTCCCGCCTCATCGGGCAAAGGATAACCGATGTTAATCGGCGCGGCAAGTATCTCATCCTTGGCTTAACCAGTGATGAGGCGTTAATCATTCATCTAAAGATGACCGGTTCGCTAGTGCTGAAGCCAGCATCGGCTGAACCTGATAGATTTATCCGCGCCATACTCCATCTGGATAAAGAAACCGAGCTTTACTTTCGCGACCCGCGCAAGTTAGGGGTGATGTGGCTAGTTAAGGATAAGAATATCATTATCGATAAGCTTGGTCCTGAACCATTGGACGCCAGCTTTACTCCTCAAATTCTGGCTCAGCTCCTGAATAATCGCACAGCACCGATAAAGGCTCTCCTCTGCGACCAGAGCTTCATTGCCGGCATAGGCAATATGTATGCCGATGAAGCCCTGTTTGCTGCCAGGATTCACCCGCTAAGGTCAGGAAAGAGCCTATCCCGGGATGAAGTTGACAGATTGCATAGCACCATTCAGCAGGTGCTATGGTCAGCTATCGGTAATAAGGGAGCAAGCGTGGATACCTACCTTCGTCCCAGCGGAGAAAGGGGGACAGCTCACTTCCAGTTTAAGGTAGCCCATCGAGGTGGCAAGTCTTGCTCTGTCTGCGGCACTCCCATTACCCGCATCCCCATCCGCAATCGCGGCAGCTACTTCTGCCCTAAATGCCAGCCAGAGCCTTAATCCCAGAAGCGGAATGGTGGGTACTGGTCTGTCATTAGCGCCGCATAAGCAGCCACCCTATAGCTCCAGCGATTCATGCCTACCACAAGTTTGAAAATATCCTTGGGATATCTACCGGTAAATAGCAATGCTACTGCGGCAAAGATGGCGAGAATGAACACCAGACCGGCACCACCGCGCTCCCCTCCGCTTCCTTGGAAGAAAGCGACGATAATGTAGTGGGGAATAGCCAATAGCCACCACTTTACCAGCACCAGCCCTTGGGACAGCCGTTCGGGATATTCAATCTCCAACTCAGCCGGGTAGTCAACTGATTCAAGGGTAAAGGGTGGGTACCGGTCAGTGCCTAGAGCTTGATAGCTGTAAAAGCCTACACGCCATGTCCAGCGCAGAACCCCTAAATTAAAGTCGAACAAACCCCGCGGATACTTAGCTGTGAACAGAATGGCAAAGAAGGCGATAATAGTCACCACCACAAATGCTATCCACAGGAACGCCAGTATAATGTAATGAGGTATTGCCAATAACCACTTGATGAGCCACCAGCCACGAGCCGGCGGTTCGGTAAGTTCGCCGGTGACCGAAACTGGATAGGTATATTGCTGCTGCGACATCTTTTACCTCCTTATTGGCGTATCTTGTGATTGGTGATGCGGAATTTACTACTACTGATGGTGATTGTCAAGCCATCCCATCCGACATAATGTCCAAGGGGTTATTAAAAATCTCCTATTATACCTTGTTCACTAAGTTCAGCCACCTCGTCTTCGCTCATACCCAGTAGCTCACCATAGACATAGTCATTGTCTTCACCCAAAATCGGGGCTGCCCGAATATATCTTGCTGGGGTATCAGATAGCCTTATTGGTGCCGCATCAGATATGGTCTTGCCCAGTTCAGG
>JADHWY010000051.1 GCA_016783245.1 Dehalococcoidales bacterium
AATGGCGAGACAAAGGACCTCACCATGATGCAAAGATGGCCGGTAAGGAAGCCCAGACCCTACAGGCAGCGGCTTAGTACATCAAAATTACTCATTACCGGTATGAGAATTCTGGATTATATGTTCCCTCTGGCGCTTGGGGGCAAGGCTGCGATACCCGGTGGTTTTGGTACGGGGAAGACGGTGGCTCTGCAACAGCTTGCCCGATGGTCTCAGACACAGTTGAACATATACGTTGGTTGTGGGGAAAGGGGTAATGAGATGGCTGATGTTCTTTATAGCTTCAAGAAGCTTAAAGACCCGGCAACGGGCAGGTTGCTACAGGAGAAGGAGGTATTTATCGCTAATACCTCCAATATGCCGGTGGTAGCTCGTGAAGCGAGTATCTTTGTTGGCATTACCCTGGCGGAATACTTCCGCGATATGGGTTACGATGTTCTGCTGGTGGCTGATTCAACCTCAAGGTGGGCTGAGGCGATGAGGGAGATTGGCGGCAGACTGGAGGAGATACCGGGTGAGGAGGGTTTCCCCGCCTACCTGGGTTCACGACTTTCTTCATTCTACGAGAGGGCGGGGCTGGTTGATTGCCTGGGTAGCCCGGAACGAACCGGCTCGGTAACAGTGGCTGGGGCGGTTAGCCCCCCCGGGGCTGACTTCAGCGAGCCGGTAACTCAAAACACACTCAGAATAGTAGATGCCCTGTATTCGCTGGATGTTGCCCTGGCCAACAAGAGGCATTTCCCGGCTATAAACTGGCTCACCAGTTACAGCCTTTATGTTGACGACGTTAAGGAGTGGTGGTCTGATGTCAGCCCGGAATGGGATGGTACTCGAGCCACTGCCTTGAAGCTCCTTCAGCAAGAGGCTGAGCTGGAGGAGATAGTCCGGCTGGTAGGTCCTGAAGCCCTGCCTGAAGAGGATAAGCTGGTGCTCCTGGTGACCAGGATGATACGCGAGGATTTCCTTATGCAGAGCGCCTACCATGAAGTTGATACCTACTGCCTGCCACTCAAAGCACAACTGATGCTTAAAACCATAATCAAGTTTTATGAACTGACCCAGAAGATGTTGGATGCAGGGGCAAGTGTGGCTGAGATTCGCTCCTCTCCCATAGTGCCTAGAATATCCAGGATGAAGGATATACCCAATGAGGATATCGAATCGAAGATTAAAGAATTGTGGTCCGAGATGGAAACGGGCTTGGTTGCCCAGAAAGGGGGTGCGTGATGACCTTCTCTTCGCTCCATGTTAAGGAAACGAAAGCAATTATCCGAACCAAAGGCTCTTTGCTGGTAGCGGAAAGCATACCGGATATTAAGTTTGGGGAGATAGTTGATGTCCAGCTCTCTAACGGGGAGGTGAAACGCGGTCAAGCGATAGACATCAGTAAAGAAGTAACCATAATCCAGGTATTTGGTGGAGTAAGCGAGGTTGACCTTATCGGCAGTAAGATAAGGTGCCGGGGAGAAACGCTAAAGCTGGCTGTGTCTGAGGACATCCTGGGCAGGATATTTAATGGTATGGGCGACCCGATAGATGGGGGGCCATCTATCGTCCCTGAGGATTATCTAGACGTTAATGGTGAGCCTGTCAACCCGGCTGGTCGCATGCCTCCGGAAGAGTTTATCGAAACCGGTGTCTCATGTATAGACGGTCTAAATGCCCTGGTCAGGGGGCAGAAATTGCCCATCTTCAGCGGCTCCGGACTGCCTCATAACCGAATCGTAGCTCAGGTAGTCAGACAGGCTTCGGTTAAAGGGAAAGAGGAACGGTTCGCTCTGGTCTTTGCTGCCATCGGTGTCAGCTATGACGATGCCGCCTTCTTTATGAAGAATCTGGAGCAGACTGGCGCTCGAGAAAGGACGGTGGCTTTTATCAACACCGCCTCCGACCCGGTTATTGAGCGAATATCAACACCCAGGTTGGCCCTGACCGCCGGTGAGTACCTGGCATGGAAGAAGGGTATGCACGTATTAGTTATCCTTACCGACATGACCAACTACTGTGAGGCTCTGCGTGAACTCTCGGCTATGCGGGAGGAGATACCATCAAGGCGTGGCTATCCGGGATATATGTATACTGACCTGGCCACCATGTATGAGCGGGCAGGCAGGATTCTGGGAGAAGAGGGTTCGGTGACCATCATGCCCATCCTGACTATGCCTGATGATGATATAACTCACCCTATACCTGACCTGACTGGCTACATCACGGAGGGGCAGATTGTCCTTTCTCGGGAGCTGGAAAGAAGGGGGATATACCCACCCATAGATGTCTTCCTGTCGCTATCGCGAATGATGAAGGAGGGTATCGGGCCGGGCAAAACTAGGGAGGACCATAATAACGTCTTCATGCAGTTGTATGCTGCTTATGCTGAGGGGTGTAACCTTAGAGAGATATCAACCATCATCGGCACCGAGGCACTGGGCGAAAGGGATAAGATATACCTGGCAAATGCCGATAATTTCGAGAGGGAATTTATCTCTCAGGGCGAGCTTGAGAAGAGGCAGGTAGAGGAGACCTTAGACATAGGATGGGGGTTATTCTCAGCACTGCCTGAGGAGGACCTGAAACTAATTAGCCAGGAACTGATTAAAAAGTACCTGCCCAAATACCGAGGAAAGGCTTAAGAAGATAGAAAAATGCCACAGCAGCTTATTAAGGTGGCCAGACCAACCAAGATTGAGCTGATAAAGCTAAGGCGTCGTCTTGTTTTGGCTACTAGAATACAGAAGATAATAAAGGATAGGGTATCGATACTCATCCTGGAATTCTTGCAGATAGCCAGGCAGACGGTGGAGACTAAGAGAGCGCTGCTTGAAGAGTTCTCCGAGGGTTACAAAGCCTTATCAATTGCTGCTGGGTATCACGGTTATATAGCTCTGGAAAAGGAATTGATAGCCAGTGAGAAGGATTTAGCCATTGCTGGAGGCTTAAGAAACGTGGGCGGGGTGAGAATTCCAGCCTTTGAGTTAAAGGAAGAGGAGGGGGCGCTAAGAGGGTATAGTCTGGTTGATACCTCTTCGTGGCTGGACCAGGCAGCCCGGCTGTCAGGAAAATGCCTGGAAACTATTGTCGAGTTAGCTGAACTCCAGAGGAGTCTGGAGCTACTGGGCAAGGAAATAAACAGGACAAAGAGAATACTCAATGCCCTGGAATATCTGATAATTCCGAGCCTGCAGGCGACGATAAAGTACCTGTATATGAAGTTTGAGGAACGGGATAGAGAAGAGAAGTCGCGATTAAAACGAGTAAAGGTACTTTTGGAGCGAAGATAGAAGATGGCTGACGAGCTACCCTATGATAGAATACTTCGGGAATGTTTAAAGAGTGAGCTCAGGGTAATAAATGCCCATCTGCCAAGCAAGCAAAAACCACTCTCCGATTTATTAAGCGAGGAATACCCCCATGTGTTATGTCGTGATGGCAGCACTCACCTTTTTAAGAGGAAGGAGCTGAAGTATCTGGCAGATTTGCTAGATGCTGAGGAGCAAAAGGAATTATCATTGCCTATACTAATAGGTGTGGTTGCTGGGGTGGGTGAGATTGTGATATTATGTCCCGGGGTGGTGGAGGAGAAGGTTATTTCAAAGATTCTTGACATGCCGCTAACGCGTGGGCAAAAAGGGATCGTAATATATAAACCGCAGTTAGCTATAATAAGGAAACTACTTAGGACAACAACGCAGTATCTATTCCCGCCTAAGCTATAGGTCTTTTGGACATTGGCTAGGGTACTAAAAAGTGCTAACATAGTGTTAGCCCCTGTAGCTCAGGTGGATAGAGCACCAGCCTCCGGAGCTGGGTGCGGGCGTTCAAGTCGCCCCAGGGGCGCTGTTACTGCCATCAAGGAATGAAAGTGATAGGTGCGACAGGACTGACTGAGATCAGGTGGCATGGTCGTGGTGGCCAGGGAGGAGTTACCTCTGCTGAATTGGTTGCAAAGGCGGCTATAGACGAGGGTAAGTATGCTCAAGCCTTCCCTGCCTTTGGCGCTGAAAGGAGGGGAGCACCTGTCGTAGCCTTTGTCAGAATAAGCAGCAACAAACCCATCAGAATAAGAGCCGAGGTTACTGCCCCTGATGTGGTGGTAGTGCTTGACCCCAGTCTCTTGCGTGTGGCTAATGTTCTTTCAGGGCTTAAAGCTGATGGGATGTTAGTGGTTAATAGCAAAAAGCGACCAGGGCAAGTTAGGGAGGAAGGCGGCTTTAACTGTTCACTGGCTACGGTTGATGCTACCAAGATTGCTCGAGAATCGCTCGGTGTTCCTATTGTCAATACCTCCATGATCGGAGCCCTACTGAAAGCCAGTGGGGTGGTCGAATTAGAGTCCTTGTTCGAACCGCTGAGACAGCGGTTCGGTCGTTTAGCGGGGAGAAATATTGAGGCTATGAAAAGGGCATATGAGGAGACATTGGTGAAGGAGTAGTAATTGGCAAAATCAGCAGAGGAGCTAACCTGGAAAGACCTGGAAATCGGGGCCATAATAACCGAGCCAGGAAGTGCCAGCCAATACCAAACTGGAAGCTGGCGGACAGAAAGGCCAATTATTGACCTCGATAAATGTACTAAGTGTGGTTTATGCTATGTCTTTTGCCCTGATATGGCTATCAAAGTGAATGATGAAGGCTATCCCGAAACCGATTTGTTCTACTGCAAGGGGTGTGGCATCTGCGTTGTGGAGTGTCCTAAACAAGCCATTACCATGTTAGAGGAGGAGGGATGAAAGAGAAAAGGATAGGGGTGGAGGTTTCACAGGCTATCGCCATAGCAACCAAACTGGCCGATGTTGATGTCATCTCTGCCTATCCTATTACCCCCCAGACCCATATCGTGGAGGGCGTTGCCGAATTGGTAGCCGATGGTGAATTAGACGCCGACTGTATTCCCGTTGAGTCTGAGCATTCAGCAATGAGCGCCTGTCTGGGCTCATCAGCAGTGGGAGCTAGAACATTTACTGCCACCGCTGGGCAGGGATTAGAGCTGATGCACGAGGTGTTATATGTCGCTTCATCTATGAGGTTGCCGCTGGTTATGGCGGTGGCTAACCGAGCTCTGTCAGCGCCGATAAGTATTTGGGGCGACCACTCCGATGTTATGGCTGTCCGTGACACCGGCTGGATTCAGATATTTGCCGTCAATGGTCAGGAAACCTTTGATAATGTCTTGTGTGCCTTCCGCATTGGCGAAGACCACAGGGTTTTGCTCCCAGTGATGGTTCACCTTGATGGTTTCCATCTGACACACATGATTGAGCCCATATTCATCCCGGAGCAGAGCGAGGTTGATAGATTCCTCCCCCCGTATCAATACCCCTTGCCGTTAGACCCTGATAAACCGGTAAGCATGGGGGGTATGGGTGCTCCCAATATATATTTCGAGACTAAGAGAGCCCAGGCGGAAGTCTTGACAGCGGCTAAAGAGGTAATCCTTGAGGCCTGGAAGGAGTTCGGTGACATCTTTGGTCGTCACTACTCCCCGGTGGAGGGCTATCATCGCGAGGGTGCTAAGGTGCTCCTATTAACCATGGGTAGCTTCAGTGAGACGGCAATGACTGCTATAGACGCCCTGCGGGATGAGGGCAAAGAGGTGGGGCTGATAGTGCCTCGTTTGTGGCGCCCCTTCCCCTTTAAGGAATTCCGCCAGGCGGTTAAAGGCGCCGATGTTCTCATTGTATTGGATAGAGCCCTTTCCTTTGGAGGGCCTGGTGGACCGGTCTGCTCCGAGGTTAGGTCGGCCTTATTTAATGAAGGCAAAAAGCCGAAGGTAATTGGCTTTGTTGGCGGTTTAGGGGGAAGAGCAGTGTCCCCGGATGGATTTAAGGAGATAATCAACAGGGGTATAGAGGTCGCTCACAAGGGGAGTGAGCAGGAATTTGAAGTGTTTGGGGTGAGAGAATAGTGGAGAACTCTGTTCAGATTGGCAAGCGCTCGATAACTAAAGAGGAATACTTCGCCCCCGGTCACCGCGCTTGTTTGGGCTGTGCTGAAGCTCTAGCAGTGAGACTAGCCTGCAAAGCATTGGGGCGGAATGCGATAATTGTTAGTGCTACCGGTTGCATGGAAGTGGTATCCTCAGTGCTCCCTACCACCTCTTGGCGCGTTCCCTGGATTCATACCCTGTTTGAGAATACGGGAGCAGTAGCCTCAGGCATAGAGGCTGGCTTGAAGGTGATGACCAGGAAGGGAAAACGCCCAGACAAGGAGGCAAAGGTGGTGGTGATGGCTGGCGATGGCGCAACCAGCGATATCGGGCTTCAGGCGCTATCTGGAGCCTTCGAGAGAGGGCACGACCTCCTTTACATCTGTCTTGACAATGAAGCCTATATGAATACTGGAATTCAGCGGTCTTCAGCTACCCCCTATGGTGCCTCTACTACCACCGCCCCAGCCGGTACCAAAAGTATAGGCCAGGTTACCTGGAAGAAGAATATGCCAGCAATCGCCGCTGCTCATGATATACCCTACGTAGCTACTGCCTGTCCCAGCTACCCCTTTGATTTGATGGATAAAGTGGCCAAGGCAGCAGCAGTCCACGGGCCGACTTATGTTCATATCTTATCAGTTTGCCCCACTGGTTGGGGATGTGCCCCTGATTTAGCTATCAAGATGGGCCGTTTGGCAGTCCAGACAAGGATGTTCCCCCTGTATGAGATAGAAAATGGTCAGTATAAATTGGGTCCCGGGGGAGCTAGGCCTCGTCCTGTCACCGACTATCTGGGGCTGCAAAGAAGGTTCAGGCATCTATCTGAGGAAACCATAAAAGAAATTCAACGTAGGGTGGATGAGGAATACGCCAGGCTGGAAGAGAAGGTGGCTCATCAATCTGGGAGCTAAATAATTAGAAGAGATAGGCTTAGCTCTCGAAATACTCGATGTCTGTTTCCTATCGCCAAGAATAAGCCCCCCAGCTAGCTGTTAGCTTGACCCTCAACAGGCGGTTTGTTATATTTCATATTGCGGGGTGTAGCGCAGTTGGGTAGCGCGCAGCGTTTGGGACGCTGAGGTCGGAGGTTCAAGTCCTCTCACCCCGACCAATCCT
>JADHWY010000052.1 GCA_016783245.1 Dehalococcoidales bacterium
ATAAGAAAAACCCCTATCCCTCTGTGGTCGCTTATCAATATGAAAAAGTATTCAATGATGAATGTCCAGTATTCCCGAGGCTGCCCTTATGACTGTGAATTCTGTGATATTGTCGTGCTAAACGGGCACAGACCACGAACCAAGGATAAAGACCAGATACTTGCCGAACTTGATGCACTATATAATCTGGGGTGGCGGAGCGGTTTATTGATTGTTGATGATAATTTCATCGGCAACAGGAGAAAATTAAAGGCAGAAATCCTGCCGGCAATAATTAAATGGGTAAAAGAGAGGAAATACCCCTTTTTCCTTTCCACACAAACATCTATAAATCTTGCCGATGATGGAGAGCTAATGCAATTGATGGTCAAGGCAGGGTTCAATACAGTATTCATTGGCATTGAAACCCCCAACGATGAAAGTCTGGCTGAGTGTAATAAGTTTCAAAACAAAAATCGTGATTTAGTAGCTTCGGTGAGGAAGATTCAAAACTACGGCTTGCAGGTGCAGGGAGGATTTATTGTCGGTTTTGATAATGACCCACTGTCTATCTTTAAAAGCCAAATCAGCTTCATACAAAGGAGCGGAATCGTTACGGCAATGGTCGGTTTACTACAAGCTCCGCGGGGGACAAGACTATACCACCGTCTGAAAAAGGAGAACCGTCTACTGAGGGATGTTTCTGGCGACCAAATGGACTGCTCAATCAATTTCATTCCTAAGATGAACTATGAAACACTCATCGATGGCTATAAGAAAATCTTAAATACAATTTATTCACCCAAGCAGTATTACGAACGGGTCAAAATATTTCTAAAAGAGTATAAACCTCGAGGAAAAAGGAAGGGCAGACTCCAGCTTTACTACCTCAGCGTATTTATTAAATCTATGTGGTTTTTGGGTATCAAGGAAAAAGGGAGAAGGTATTACTGGAAGCTGCTTGTCTCAACCTTGTTAAGACGACCACGGTCTTTTCCTTTATCCATAAGCCTTGCCATCTATGGATTTCATTTCCGCAAGATTGTCCGGCGATACACTAGCACCTTGCTTTTACCTAATCATGCTCAACACCGTGGTCTTTAATATAATCAACGGCATCCTGGACGGTTATTATCTTTTCCGCATCCTCGTCCGGTATCTCGACCTTGCTGGCTGGATTGCTAAACTCCTCTTCCAAAGCCATTATCAGTTCGACTAAATCCAGAGAATCAGCACCTAAATCATCAACAAAACTAGATGAGGGCACTACCTCCTCAGCCTCTACACCTAGCTGGTCGACAACTATCTTCTTTATCCGCTCAAAAATGGTTGCCATTTTCTACCCCCTTTCCAAAAGCTTTCTATTTACAGCAAGAGCGCTAACTGAGCCTAAAACTCCGTTAACAAACTTTGACGAATTATCACTACCAAACATCTTGGCTAGCTCAACCGCCTCATTTATAGCTACCTTAACCGGCACCTTATTATCAAGTAAAATTTCAAATATTGCAAGCCTCAGAATGTTCCTATCAATCACCGCTATCTGTTCTATCGGCCAGGCAGGAGCAAAGCTTTGAATATTACGGTCAATCTCCTTCTTATTCCGAATAACGCCGCTTACTAGGTCACGGGTGAAGGCAGCATTTTCCTCAGACAATCTCCCCCCAGCTAGAAGATGGGTTACCGCTGCTTCCATCTCATGCCCAGCACAGTCAACCTCATATAGTGCCTGAAGAGCCAGCGCCCTGGCTCTTCGCCGCGCCCCGGCCATAGATTACCCCTTAAAACTAAGCTAACATTATATCACAGCAGTTGTACTCGTTCAATAGTAGCCCTAATCATGCAACAGATGAATATTACCTAACCTCACCCGGCTTAGTCCAGCGGCTCTGGCTGCCTCCAGGCACTCCATAGCCTGATGCCTAGAAGTAGCTAGTAAATCTGTCATCAAAAAATCGGGGTGGAAAGCAAGCAGAGCATAAGGGATATCAGGGTCAAGCGATGAGATGAAGGCGGCAATTCTGGCTACCTCCTCTTTGTCGATGTAACCAGAAACAAGCAAGGTGCTGGCGACTAATAAGGGGGGAGATGGTCTCCGTTTAATATACCCAGCTAAAAAGCGAAAATTGTCTAAGGTTCGGTTATTGCTGACACCACAAAGGGCGATATGTATTTCCTCACTCCACGCCTTGAGGTCAAACTTGATACAGCCACCTGAGTTTAAGGAGAGCTCAAGCATCTGCTTTAATAAGGCAGGGTGCATTGAGCCATTAGTCTCCCAGCAGATGCGGAGGATACGCCCCTGGTTCTTCTCCAGAGCCAGTCGTGAGGCATAAATGGCATGAGGCAATTGAGGTGTCGGGTCACCACCAAAAAAGCAGATGCAAGCCGTATCGTCATTAACTGCCTCAGCCAGTTTAGATGCTTTAACCCAAGTCCGACTACTCACCAACTGACGATAGTGCCAATTCTGACAGAATAAGCAGTCAAAGGAGCAAGCCTGGTAAAAAACAGCCAGGTTCTTATAGCCGTATTCAACACCCTGCCGATAGGCAAAGTCAGGATAGCCGGCTCCGGTGCCCGCGGGGCAAACCCAATCAGCCACACAATTAGTCGGCAGCGGGTCATAGTACCAGCTAACCTTCGCCAAATTAGCGGTAGCCCCCTTTAACCTGCCATCTATATAGGTGCGTAACCCGCAATAGCTTACTTCGCCCTCGGCTATTGAGCATTCATTTACGCAGATATGGCAGGTCTTTCCTCCCTCAGCTCTTGGGGGATACGGAGGTAAAGCAAACGGCTTTCTGGCTTCATAATGAGCCTGTTTGATTATGGGTAACACCTGGTCAAAATGGTGGCGAATGCAGTCGGAACACAACCCCAGGCATTGAGAAATAAGTAGTGATTCATGGCCGCAATTTTGGCACTTGACGGCGGTTTTGGTACTTAAGGGTCGATATCGTAACCACATTCTTTGTCACCTTGATTTGGCATTCGCCGCAATGACAATCTCTCCAGGCAACCCAAACAATCTTACTTTTTCCTCGCTTTCTATGTCATACCCGGCATCCTTTAGAGATTGTTCTACATAGATGGGTCTGCAATCAACATATTTCGGCCATTTTTTATGCACCCACTCATAAAGCCTCAGTAATGTAGATTCCCCATCTTCTTTGGACATGCTGGCAACGGCGAGCTTTCCCCCTGGCTTGAGCACTCTCTTCACCTCTTCAAGCACCTTGGCAATCTCTGGGGTATCAAAAAGCTCAAGGGTAAAGCTCATAAAAACGGCATCAAAAGTATTGTCACCGTAGGGCAAACTAGTGGCATCTCCACAATACAGCTCTGCCCTATCCGTGAGCTGTGCTCTCTCCAGCTTTCTCTTTGTTACCTCCAGCATACCTGTGGAGATATCGATACCGTAAGCTTTACCGCTGTTGCCGACGGACTGTGCTATCTGCCTGAGACAGTGCCCTGAACCAAAGCCGATTTCCAGCATGGCTTCCCCCTCCTTAACCGACAGACGTTCTAGTGCCATTTCGGCATATTTTCGCTCGAATACCGCAGTAATGAAGTCGTAGAACCTGCTGAGCCAGTCATAGAATCGCTTGGCTTCCTCTTTGGTTCTAGGGACAGGTAGTACCGGTGAAACTGCCGCTTTGCCTTCTTGTTTCATCTCTTTTTCTCTTTGAGCTTATATACCAGCACAGGACCTAAATCAAAGGGGCGATTTCTTGCCGCAGTATTCACGTTCGGCGGCAGTTTTTAGCGCTTAAAGATTGAAGGCGAGTCCACATTTTGAATTGAGTTTAGCAGATGGGCAATGTGGGGTCAATCTTGACCTGACTCTTAGCTCATCTCCTCATTGACGGCGTTTTGTGTCCATTCCGCCGGTTAGTTTTGAGCTTGACGCAGAAAACAATATCGTTGAGAATAACATAGTGGAAGGCAATGTATGCGGGATAAGCGTCCAAATGAACTCGATAGGCACTATCATCAGGTATAACGATGCACTGAATAACGATATCGGAATCGAGTCCGTGGGCAATATCTCTTGGGAGCCGACTATCCCCTCAGGCACAGAAATCCACTTCAACAACATAGTTGGCAACGTAGATTATGGCGTGAAAAGTTCAGTCTGGGATGAGAGCCTTGGTGGGGCAGAGGAAGTCGATGCCACCAACAACTGGTGGGGCCATGCTAGCGGTCCCAGCGGAGAATATGGAAGGGTTAATCGTGCAGGCAAAGTCATTGGTAAAGGAGATTCGGTTAGCGACAACGTGGACTGGGATCCTTGGCTTCGTATGCGGGTCTGGACAAATCCGGCAGGAAAAGATTTACCGCCACGTAAGTGACCGTCACTGAAACTGTGCGGTTCTTAAGCTAGAAGCAGCAGAAAGAATTGATCCTACCGTAGAGGAGGCAGGGTTTAGGCTCTGCCCCCTTGCCATTTGGTCTGTTGAACGCCTATTTGCCGTTTTATTCAGCAGGTAAGATGGAGAGCGGCTATTACCTTCTGAGAACGGCAAAGCTGGTTATAGGTCTGGCAAGCCTTATTAGTAGCCTCCACAATAAGCTTGATACCCTGGGCGTCAACAGTCTCCTTTACCTCAGGCAGCACCCTCACCAAGCCTGATTCTCCGGTGCCAACTACCAGCACCCCAGGACTTTCACTTATGACCTCGGCTATATCATCGAGGCATAGCTGATGACCTGCCATTCTCCACCAGCTATCTATAACCCTACTGGGGAAAATGATTACGTCCGAGGTATACCCCTTGCCGTTAACTACAAGCAGCCCAAACTGGTAAGAATCAATAATGTTCACAGCCAAGCTCCGGCCATGCCTCCATCCACACTTAGAACTTGCCCGGTGATATACCTTGCCTCTTCCGAAGCCAGAAACGCCACCGCCTCAGCCACATCGCCGGGAGAGCCGAGGTAACCGAGAGGGATTTGTTTTTTAAGCTGCTGCTTCCAGTCTTCTTCCAGCCGCTGTGTCATCTCAGTATCAATAAAGCCAGGGGCAATAGCATTAGCGGTGATGCCACGGGCAGCCACCTCCTTGGCAATAGTTCGGGTAAAGCCAATAATACCGGCTTTAGCTGCAGCATAGTTAGCCTGTCCCGGGTTGCCCACCAGCCCAACAATACTGGCAATACTTATAATTCTACCCCAACGTTGCCTAATCATGTGCCTCACCACCGCTCTGGTACAAAGGAAGACGCTCCTTAGGTTGACACTTAATACCTTGTCCCACTCTTCGTCTGACATCCGCATGATAAGCTGGTCCCGGGTAATGCCAGCATTATTCACCAGAATATCGACCTTACCAAAGGTAGATACCGTTGTTTCCACCAGCCTGGCTACATCTTGTGACTTGCTGACATCAGCTAGAACCGCCAGGCTCTGCCCTCCCGTAGCCTTGATTTCCTCAGCCACGCTGTCAACGGGAGAAGCCTCACCTATATCATTGACCACAACCGTAGCCCCAACCTCAGCCAACTTCAGGGCAATAGCCCGTCCTATGCCCCGACCGCTACCAGTAACTATAGCTACCCGATTAGAAAGATCCATTTTAACCTCACCACCTTTATCCCCCCTCTCCCTTCGGGCTTGAGCCCTCTAGGGCGAAGCCTTCAAAGGAAAGGGGGAATAGTTTTAGAAGAGGGGCTATCGCCCCTCTTAGACGCCCCGTTAGGTTAGTTTCCTTCAAAGGAGAGGAGGAAATATTCTATGAAAGAGAGGCTTTTTACCCCACAAAAACTTTGTTTTTGCAGGGACCCCGTATTCGCCTCTCTTTGACTCTCTCTTAGTATTTACCCACCCAAACAAGGTTGCTTATCAAGGGAAGATTGAAGGGGCGAAGCCCCCTCTCTTCTCTACAATTCCCCCTTCCCTTATAAGAGACCGTTTGCCAACTCAAACTGTCATTGCGAGCCCTTCGCTTCGTGTCATTCTGAGCGTAGCGAAGAATCTCATGGCGCTCAGGACAGGCTCAGCGAAGCAATCTCACTATTGCTTTTACAGATTGCTTCGGCACCTCGTGCCTCGCAATGACAACTAAACAGCCTGTTGTAAGGGAAGGGGGTTAGGGGGATGGGTTAATTAAACTCCCAATAGCCTCCACATCACCTATATTCACCGTCTTAACATTTTTGTTTATTCGCTTGATGAGACCGGTCAGCACCCTGCCTGGTCCGATCTCAATAAAGGTAGATATACCATCATTTACCATATACTCAATTGAGGGCTGCCACTGAACACAATTACATAGCTGTCTGAGCAACTCCTCTTTAATCAAATCAGCCGTGGTGAGTGGCTGAGCGGTAGTGTTACCTATAATAGGAATGACTGGGTCGTCAAAGGAAAGAGTGGCTATAATCTCAGCCATACCATCAACTGCCGGCTGCATCAGTGGGGTATGGAAGGCACCGCTTACCGGTAATGGGATAGTATGACGTGCTCCTCTCGTCTTAGCCAAATCCATAGCTTGAGTTAAATTCTCCTTTGCCCCACTGATTACTAGCTGCCCCGGGCAGTTAATATTAGCAATCTGGGTGTCAGTCTGCCCACAGACCTCAGCCAATG
>JADHWY010000053.1 GCA_016783245.1 Dehalococcoidales bacterium
CCCTGTTTAATCACCGCCTCCTCGCCAGTCTCCACATCAGTAGCTACACAGGCAAAGGGTATCCCCAAATCCCCAAATTTTATGTCGCCAAAAATTAACCTCAACGTATCTTCAATTTTCCGTCCTCGAATCAAACCAGTTTTGGGTAAGGCTGGGTCTGCCAGAAGGGCGAACCTCTTTGAACCCAGGTCTATTGCCAGGTTTTTTATCAGGCCAACATCTTTCCCCTGGGCATAAAGAGCGCCAATCAGCGCTCCCATACTGCTGCCAGCTATCATATCAATAGGAATACCCTCTTTTTCCAGTACCTCCAGCACCCCAATATGAGCTAATCCCCGGGCAGCACCACTACCCAGAGCCAGTCCAACCTTTCTTTTCCGCAATTCAGGCGCTCCCTTTATTCCCACAATTCCTCAATATCTTTTTCTGCCTGTTTCCCTGCCTCGGCTTCCTCTCTGGGAATAAAGCCTTTGTAGGACTCAGCGGAGCCATACTCTCTCATCCTGACCACTACTGGCACGGGCACGGCATGACCAAAGATAAGTGCCTGCTGTTTGGATTCCAGCTTTGATAATACTGACTTGAGCTCGCTCTTACCCGATACGCCAGCCAGCACACTATCAATGTCTCGCTCATTGTCCAAATGAAAGGCTATCTTGGTCCCAATTTGCGACATAACCTCATCATCAATGCCGCTGGGTCTCTGGTCAATCACCAGTAAGGTAACATTATACTTGCGCATCTCACGGGCGATGGTGCCAAAGATGGTCTGGCTGGCAGCCTGGGAATCGAGAAATCTATGTGCCTCCTCAATAGTTATCACCAGAGGAGTTGGTGGAGCTGTATTCTCAGCCATGGCTTTCTCCATCCTCTCCTGATATTGGGCGTAGATACGGCGGGCGAGCATATTGGCGACCAGGACATAAGCAGTAATATCCCTGTATCTACCAAACTCCAGGACAACATTCATCCCGCGGTCAAGATGTTCAAGGATGCCTCTTACGGCATTAGTTGGAGCATGAGGCTCTATAAAAGGCAGCCGTCTGATTGTTGCCAGTCCCCTCTTCAGGTTCTGAAAGGTGCTCTCATGTATATCTAGCTCCTTTAACAACTCCTTGATTTCCTCGGCGTCTTTCAAGGCTAAAGTATTCTGCAGCCAATTCTTGCCAAACCTTCGGTGCATCCGATGCACAGTTTCAACAGCGGGTTCAGTGAGGTTTAAGGTTTGACGGAGCAATACTATGTCCTCGGGCTCAATCTCATCATAGCTTATTCTAACCACAAAATCGGTGCTCACCCCTCGACGCCGTGAACTTTCCTCATCAAGGGTAAACACTGCCACATTTGATGGGAAAAGCTGCTTTAAGGCTTTAACCTTACGCTGACCCTCTTCGCTACTCCCCTCCCAACCATACTCATTGTGCATATCAAAGATTAGGTTTACCGCATTACTCTTCTGTAGCATACCGATGAGGAGCATCCTGGTGAAGAAGGTCTTCCCCGTGCCGCTCTTGCCAAAGATGCCGTTTGACCGCTTGACCAATTCCGGTAGGTCAAGGCAAATCTTGGTCTCCATATCCAGCGGATTACCAATCCAGAACCTTTCTTTATCCTCTTTGCCAAAGACCAGCTCTACATCCCTCTGGGAGGCTAGATTTACCACTGAAAAGTGGCTGGGCACCGTCTTCACCGGCTGGGGTCCCTCAAGCAGAGTGGCAACATCGCCGCCAATGGCGAGCGTAGGGGAAACATGAAGCGCTCCAAAGGTGCTGGTTCCAGTTAAAACCTCAGCGATAAAGGGGTCAGAAACATCGGGCGGGGTAAGGGCGAGCTTCTGGTCTATTAACCCCAGGCTGACATCGGTTATCATGCCGAAGAAGCGTCGCTTTTGTCCCTCAATAGTTACAAACCTCCCCACCGCTATATCCTCAATAGAGGCTGAGCTATCCAGCTTAACCTCCACCCCCTTGTTTAATGAGCCGGAGACAACAATGCCCAGACGCTGATTTTCCTCTTGCTGTGTCACTGTCTAATCCTCCCCAGAATTGCCTTAAGCTGGTTAAGGTTGCCACCGAGCAAAATGGCTAGCTCCTTGCCCGCTGCCACCAGGAAGCCACGGCGGTCTTCATATGCCTGGCTCATTTGGCGAAGCGAGGCAGCAACCAGCTCCTCGGTGGGAACCGGTAAATGGGCGTTAATCAATATGTTAAGGAAATCAAAAGACTGCCCGAACTCATTCACCTCCTCGGGTGAACACAGGTAAACAAAGCTGTGGATTCGGGCTGGCTGGGGTGGTAAATGGTGATACAGCCTATCACCCTGCCTGTGCCCCACCACCAGAGCGTTGAATTCACTTCTAAGCAGCTTCAAAAGCTGTGGGCTTGAGCGGTAGATTTCCTCCTCGGTAGCCTCATCCTTGCCCCTGGCAATAGGGCGCCGTCCCGGCTCAAGGCTGGTGGTAGCGGCATTATAAACTATACCATACAGCTCCACCGGCAAATCCCTGGTCTTCACCAGGCTGCCCAGTGGCGGCAACTGATAAAGCTCATAGCACTGCGCCACAAACTCTGTGGTGCTGGCTTCAATAACCTCGCCTACCCTTTCCACCGATACAACCCCCTTGTGAAATCCTAATATCTAAATACTAAATCCTAAACAAATTCTAATTTCCAAATTCAAAACAATTTGGGTCATTTGGGTTTTATTTATTTGATATTGTTTAGAGTTTAGAGATTAGTATTTAGAATTTACCCGTTTCTTTCTGTTTCCTCTTTTTGCTTGAACATCACCTCAAGGGAGTCACCTCATCAGCACTGAAGCCAGCGAGCCTGCCCATCAGGATATACTCACCGGGATGCGGACATCACCACCTGCCGGAGCAGCAACCTGCAACGCAGGCGGCAGCTCATCGCCGTGCTCCTGGTAAGACTGGATGAGCTTGCGGGCTACATCCTGCGCAATCTCTAATGCCTCAGCAGCAGTCCGCCCTTGAGCCACCAGACCGGGCAACTCCTCACTGGTGGCTAAAAATCCACCCTCAGGTAATGCTTCTATATGAATCGCTAAAAGTATCTCCTTCATACTTTCACCTCCACTAGCCTCATAGTATCACTACTGAAGAAGTCTATCACCTTATACCAGTTGGCTTCAATAACCTCACCTACTCTTTGCACTACTCCACCCTCCTAGGACTAAATCCTAATTGTGAAATCCTAATATCTAAGCACCAAATCCTAAACAATTTCTAATCTCTAAATTCCAAATTCAAAACAGTTTGGGTCATTTGGGTTTTATTTATTTGATATTGTCTAGAGTCTCCTGAGGCGACTCGCCTTGGGCGAGTTTAGATATTAGGATTTAGAATTTACCCGTTTCCTATTTCTTCTTTTCCTTTTTCTCCTTTTGCTTCTTGGGCTTTTTCACATTCTTTCTGCCTTTGCTTCCCATTGCTTGCCTCCCATTTTAGTAAATCGTCTTAACTAATACTTCCCAAATGCGCTCACTCACAATATATAACTTTGCTCCCATGACCATTATTGCCTATGTAGTTCCACTCCTTTGGCTCAAATTGTATCTCTGTGTTAAATTCATATCCGCTGTTCCATATCGTAATTGTGTAGAATCCATCGGACTTGGCGGTATGACTAAGACTACAGCTAGTTAACTCCTTTTCCGTAATGCTTTTAACCGTCTTTCCCTGAGGGTCGCTAATTACTACTCCCCAGTTCCTCCAAACTTCGTTGTCATATGGTGGTATCTGTCTCACGGATACATTTATTACATCACCACTATGCACTTCACCTTCAAAGTAAAGTTTTCCAGTATAGATTAGGGGGTATCCGGCGAGGAACGCCTTGAACTTATCGGGGAAAAGGGGAGGCTTCGAAGGGGGTGTGGGTTCTGTATCTGACCATACTGAAAACCAAAGCCGAAGGTCATCAATACCAACTTCACTATATTGTTTTTTAATATCTACTAGCTCATCTGCAGACCATGTATTTTCATAATATCCGATAAGCTCATCGTTTTCTGGCATATGCAAAACTAATTGCTTAAGCATATTAATGCTGTCTCCATAATACCACTCCATCATTTCTATAAGAGCTAAGTACTCAGTTTTAGACTGGTCGCGATGATAGGCTAACACACTCATCTTCAAATCCCCTTTTACCGATGATGTATGGAAAATTTTCTGCCCTATCTTCTTTGTTTCATAGTCGCCCATTGGATAGCCCTCTTCGACTGGAGGAAACAAACGTTTTTCCATCTTATTTTCACCTTCGTCCCCTACTACCACAACCAACTGTACATTCCCACCATGGGCGCATTTGACACCAAAGTAGTCGAGGGTAACATTGATAGGTGTTGGTTGTTCAGCAGGGGGAGAGGTGGGTGGAGTTTCGGCTCCCGGTGGTATGGGTGGCGCACCACAAGCGCTCAAAAGGAGAACCCCAATAACGAGAATTGGTATTAATATCCGCTTCATTTTAACCTCCTAAATGGTTTTACATACTAGAACCATTCTTTACATTTCCAGCATTGAGTGCGGAGTCGGTTCTTATCCTCAAGAAGGCGAACCATCATTTTGGATAGTATTCCCCCTGGATTTCTTCTCTCCTTATGCCATATGTGAACACCTTCTCTGACAACTTCAATAGCTCCTGGTCTGCGTCCTATTATTTGAGCTAGAGGTTCATGGTCTAATTCAAGGCGATATAATAGCGTCGTAAACTCACACTCAGTCCAATTTGGTTCTCGAGCCATTTTATCTGCCTCCTCTTTGAACCCACCTCCAATCCTAGTGTATGAAGTTTGCTGAGTTTTGTAAAGAGAGTGGGGTAGAGCCTCTTGGAAACTATCCCTCCCCCTTTCCCTCAAAGCAGAGAGGCAATACTTTATGTAACCCAGAAAAGATTGAAGTTACTTAAGAAGGTCAGCTAACTCTTTGTCTGTTAGCCCTGCTTGCCGTCTGATACTCCGCAATGTGCCTGGAGGGATTTCCTTCTTGCCTAAAGGCACTACAACATTTCTGGCTCCCTCAGGCAACTCCTTCCTAAAAACCTGATGGCTTCCTCGCCTAGATTTTCCTCTGGGTTGGAAGCCACCCCTGATTAAGGCCGCAATCAGCTTATCACTGCTTGGTAGTGCCATTACTATGCACGAACTCGTATCTTTTGCCGATATTGTGTAACAAATGAACTGGGGATTACCGGCTCATCAGCGCTCACAACCCGAATGCCTCTTTCCTTGAAAACCTGTTCTTGTTCCCCTTCTTCCTCCAAGGTGGCTAAATAGAGCTCAAGAGCATCACCGAGGTTTTTAACAGCTTCTTCAGGGCTATCGCCACAACTGGCAATGTCCAAATTTGGGCACCAAGAGCTATACTGGCTGCCTTCCTTGGTGACGATTACTTCTACAACAATATCACCTGGTGGTGCTTTTTCCATTTTCCCCTCCTCTGACTACCTTCATCCAGAGCCAACCTCCCTAAGCCTTCACCTCAATTCACGGTGTCGTAATATACTATACTATAACATAAATGTAAGAGGTTGTTTACCATCCCCCACCATATCTCTCCTTTCAAGAAGAGGGGGATAAAGGGGGTGAGGCCAATAAACATTATACCCACCTTGTCCTTTTGCTCCAGCTCTTGGCTGAGCCGAGGCTGGGTAGATGCTCATCCACCAGGGATGACTCTACCAATTGCCAGAAGTTTTCTCTATCAGTCCCGGTTACCACTGCCTTCTCATGGGCTTCGCTTAATGCCACCGGGTATCCCTGCCCCCGCTGGCACTGGTCTAAAACTAGGGCATGAACCAGATTGAGCAGGTTTTCATCCATTGCCACCCAGCGGGGAACCTCCACCCTGGCTATCTCTTCATCCACCCTTAGGTAGAAAAAATAGACCTGGTGCTCTCCATAATGCTCCCGGACTATTTTTGACTGACTGATAAATAGGTCTGACCTCTCTCCTTGACCTAATATATTTGAAAATAGCTCCCTGTCCTGGACGCCAGCTACCATATCACAGTCCCTTTTCCCACCGGTTGAGCAATAGCGGTCACAATCAGCCGGCTCATGAGGGCATATAGCGACACGCAGCGCATTGACTACATCGGTGCTGCGGGGAAAACTAATGTAGCTGGCAAGGGCAAGTCGCTTATCACTATTAAGCTTCCTTATTTCCTCCAAGGAGCTTAGAAAGCCCTTGTCCAGCAGCGCCTCAATGACAAAGTCGGGGTAAACCTGCCCCGCCAGCCCCCAGAGGATAAGCGAGCCGTCAAGCAGTGCCAGGGCTGAGCTACCTGGTGGTAATTCTGCCGCCAGTTCAGCCAACCAGTGGCACTCGTCAACACCACGCTTAATACCTAAGAGGACGCCTTCTATCGGTTGCTCCCGACCTTTGCCCCCTTCTGGCGCAATAACCAGGTCTTCATCTCCGGAATAGAGCGATGGGAAACTATCAAGGATAGCACCAGGCTGGACACCATAGTGAAGAATGACAGCGCCTA